>NZ_JBEZXS010000039.1:0-85220 GCF_040638185.1 Streptomyces sp. NPDC026672 | reverse complement strand
CCACGAGATGGCAGCCGCCTGATAGCCACACCCAGCACCCCTGGGCGACCCAACCCTACGAATGGCTCGATCAACCCGATCAAGAAGGTAGAGCCACCTGACCCGTCCGGGCGGCAGGCCGTACCATGCCCAGCGTGACGCACGACGACGCTCCGCCGCTGGCGGACCTCATGCCGTGGTCCGTCGCACCCCTGCGGCCGGGCCGCGCCTGGCCGACGGCTCCCGACCCGGCGTCCCTGAAGGCCCGTTGGGAGGCCCTGCTCAAGGCCGAGGGCCCCGAGCGGGAGGCCCTGTTCGAGCCGACACGTGCCCGGACGACGCGGTCGGCCGTCGGTCAACTGCCCGGCCGGACCGGCGGAACGGAGCGGCTGGCGCGCGCCTCGGGGCCGGCCCCGGAGCCGGTGCGGGTGCTCGCGGCGCCCTTCGACGAGCAGTGGCTGCTCCCGGACCACCGGCTGATCGACGCGGCACGCCCGGAGTTGTGGCGGGTGGCGGACGAGCACCAGGTGTTCGTGGTGGAGTCCCCCGACGGCGGCGAGGGCCCGCCGCTGCTCGCGACGTCGCTGCTGCCCCTGCTGCGACCCGGCCGCGTACGGCCGTTGTTCCGCCGTCCCGGGGGCGCGGAACCCAATCTGGCGCCGGGCCTCGTCGACCATCTGGCCGGGCGTCTCGGCGGGGCCCCCTCGCCGCTGGACGTGCTCGCCTGGATCATGGCGGCGGCCCGGCCGGACCTCACGGTCCCGCTCACCGCGGACCCCGGGCTGTGGGCGCGGGGCGTGGAGTCGGGCCACCGGCTGCTGTGGCTGATGCGCCGCGACGGCGAGCGTCCCAAGCTCCCCGGTGGCCGCCGGCCCTACGTCCGCGCCCCGCTCCCGGCCCGTCCGCTCGCCCTGGACTACGACCGGGACGAGGAGACCCTGCGCGTCGACGAGGGCCGTATCTCACCGGTGCCGCCCGAGGCGTGGGACTTCGAGGTGGCGGGCGCCCGGGTGCTGGAGCAGTGGTTCACCGCGCGGACGGCGGAGGCGGAGCCCGGCACCCTTGCGGCGATCCGGCCGGCGACCTGGCGGCAGACCTGGACGTCGGAGCTGCTGGAGCTGATCACGGTGCTGGCGCTGCTGGCGGAGACCCGGCCGCCGGGGCGGGAGTCGGCGGACGCCCCGGCCGTCACGGCGGCGGAGCTGGGTGCGGCGGGCGTCCTGCCGGTGCCGTCGGCCGCGCGCCGTCCGGCGTCGGTCCTGGACCATCAGGAGGAGGGCCCGGAGGGCCAGTTCGCCCTGTTGTGAGTCCGCCGGGGCGGCCTGGGCACGGGCCGGGGACCGACGTGGGCGCGCGGCGAACGGCACATGGCGACCCCGGCGGGGAGCGGTGGTGGAGTGGGGTCGCCGGTGGAACGCCGCGGGGACGGCCGCCGCCCCTCGGGGGGCGGTACGAGGACGGTGGTGGACGGGGGACGTGCCCGCGCTCGGCCGGTGCACCGGGACGCTGCCGCGTGCCGCGGGGATGACGGACGACGAGAGCGCGGCGGAGCGCCGAAACGGTACGGCGGCCCGAGCGCGGGCTTCAGTGCCGGTTGCCGCCGAACAGGGACCGGCGCAGCCGACGCAGCGGCGCGAACAGGGAGACGCGGCTGATCCGCGAGCCCCGGTCGCTGCGCTCGTGCGTGGTGTCACGCGCCGTCAGCTCGCGCATCAGCGACGTGGCCTCGGCCGTCTTCTGCTGCGGTATGGCGGGACCCGACAGCACCGAGAGGTGCCGGTCGAGGCGCGAACTGCTCGCGCTGCTCCCGTAGGTGATGGCAGGGACCCTCGCCCTGCTGCGCACTGTTATCTGCTCCATGTCACTCCCCACCCGTAACGAGTCCACCCGGCCCGGGCAGAGTAACCCTATCGCCCCATCCCGGCACACGTGTATCACGCTCACAGGATTCACCTACCCAGCAAAGAGGTTGACGATTACTCTCCGAATCCGACCGATTTCAGGGCGAGTTGCGCAACTGGCTGAGTAGTGGGCTGCTCGGATCCGCCCGCGGGCTCCACGGTCACCGCGAGTGACGTCGCCGCCCTGGCGAGGCCGGTGGCGACCAGGGGCGCGTCACCACCGGTGAAGACACCGAGGGAGCGCGGGGGCACGTCGGGGCGCATGAGCCACAGCTGGTGCACCCGTCCGCTGGGCGGTGCGGCGTATCCGCTGAGCGTGACGACGGCTTCGCCCTCCGCGGCGGAGGCGATCACTCCGATGCGACGGCCGCTCAGGTCCTTGTCGCTGGTCGCGCGGGCGTCGGGGGCGGCCAGAACGTGGGCGATCTCACGTGTTTGTGCCCGTTCGGCCGTCAACCGGTCCTGTGTCCGGTCCGCCTGGACGGCGAACAATGCGGCGACGACGAGGGCCGCCGCGGCGGTCAGCGTGGAGAGGGGAACGAGCAGGGGGCGCACCCGGGGCGTACGGGTGCGCCGCGGCGGGGGCTGGGTGCCCCAGACATGGGGCGGCAGCAGGCGTGCGGGGTCCCGATCCGGGGCAGGGTCCTGCGGCGTCGCCCGTACGGCGGCCAGGACCCGGGCGCGCAGGGCGGCCGGGGCCGGGGCGGCGGTGGACCAGGCGAGGCGCACCGCGTCCTCGGACAGCACCCGGACCTCGGCGGCGCAGCGCTCGCAGCCGGCGAGGTGCTTCTCGAAGCGGCGCCGCTCGTCGGGGCCGAGGGCGTCCAGCGCGTAGGGCGCGGCGAGGGAGTGCGGGTCCTCGCGGGTGAACAGCCGGCCGAGGAGGCTCATGCGGCACCTCCCAGGCACTCGCGCAGCCGGGTCAGTCCGTCGCGCATCCGGGTCTTGACGGTGCCGAGCGGCAGGGAGAGCCGTTCGGCGACCTCGCGGTAGGTGTAGCCGTCGTAGTAGGCGAGGGTGACGGACTGGCGCTGGAGCGCGGTGAGCCGGTCCAGGCAGCGGCGCACCCATTCGCGTTCGAGACCCGCCTCGACCTCTTCGGTCACCTGGTCGAAGGCGGGGTGGTGGGCGCGGCGGGCCTCGCGCTGTTCGCGTTCGCCGGCCGCGCGGACGCTGCGCACCCGGTCGACGGCGCGGCGGTGGGCGAGGGTGAGGACCCAGGACAGGGCGCTGCCCCGGCCGGGGTCGAACCGGGGCGCGGAGCGCCAGAGTTCGAGCAGCACCTCCTGGGACACCTCCTCCGACTGGGCCGGATCGCGCACGACTCGCCGCACCAGGCCGAACACCGGCCCGGACACGAGACCGTACAGGTCTTCGAACGCCTTCTGATCACCGCCCGCGACGCGCACGAGCAGTTCGTCCGCCTCCACTCGGTCCCCCTCTTCCCGGCCGCATCCGGACCGTCCCGTGACACCAGGCATTCGCAACGAACGCACCTCCGGATGGGGTTACGGATCGCGGAGCCCGAAACGCGGGTGGGGCGGCCGGAAAAGAAATCTTCCGAACGACCAATCCGCCCGGCCCCGCCCTCCGAATCCCTGTGCGTCAGGCAAGTTGGCATTGAGGACGGACGGCATGACACCTCTGATATCCAGGAGCGGTGCGGGGCGCAAGGGCCTTGTCACCCTGGTCTGTGGTGCGCTGGCCGCCGGGGGGCTCGCAGCCGCCGGCGTGGCCACGCTGGAACCGGGGGCGGCCTCCGCCTCCTCGCACCGGGAGGCCCCGCTCATCTCGGGGACCCCGCAGTACGACAACACGGACGTGTACGCGTTCGTCAGCCCGGACAAGCCGGACACGACCACGATCGTGGCGAACTGGATCCCGTTCGAGGAACCGGCCGGCGGACCGAACTTCTACACGTTCGCGGACGACGCGCAGTACGACCTCCACATCGACAACAACGGTGACGCGCAGGGCGGGTTGCTCTTCCGCTACACGTTCCGCACGCACCGCAAGAACGGCAACACGTTCCTCTACAACACGGGCCCGGTCACCAGCCTCGACGACCCGGACCTCAACATCACGCAGACGTACGACATCGATCTGATCCGGCTGAAGAACCAGCACGTGGTGTCGCGGACGAAGGTCGCGGACGACGTGCCGGTGGCGCCGTCGAACGTGGGCAAGGCGTCCATGCCGGACTACGCGAAGCTGCGCACGCAGGCGGTGTACAAGACGGCGGCCGGCGCGACGACCTTCGCGGGGCAGGCCGACGACCCCTTCTTCCTGGACCTGCGCGTGTTCGACCTGCTCTACGGCGGGAACCTGACCGAGGTCGGGCAGGACACCCTCAAGGGCTACAACGTCAACACGATCGCGCTCCAGGTGCCGAACGACCTCATCCGGGAGTCGTCGCACCAGCCGATCGTGGGCATCTGGTCGACGACGCAGCGCCGCAACGCGCAGGGCTACTGGTCGCAGGTCTCGCGGCTGGGCAACCCGCTGGTGAACGAGGTCGTCAACCCGCAGAAGGACAAGGACCGGTTCAACGCCTCGTCGCCGTGGAACGACGGGCAGTTCCTGAAGAACGTCACCAACCCGGAGCTGCCGAAGCTGATCGAGGCGATCTACAAGATCAAGGCGCCGGCGGAACCGCGCAACGACCTGGTCGACGTGTTCCTCAAGGGCGTGAAGGGGCTCAACCAGCCGCCGCACGTGCGCCCGGCGGAGGAGCTGCGGCTCAACACGTCGATCAAGCCGAGCGCCGATCCCAAGCGGCTCGGTGTGCTGGACGGTGACAACGCGGGCTTCCCGAACGGGCGCCGGCTCACCGACGACGTGATCGACGCCTCGCTCCAGGTGGTCGAGGGCGAACTGCTCGGCGCGAAGAACGACCTGGGCGACGCGGTCGACGCGAACGACCAGAAGTTCGAGAAGTACTTCCCGTACGTCGCGCTGCCGACGTCGGGTTCGCGCGGTCCGCTCGCCAAGGGCACGACCAGCGGCACGGACGTACGCAGCCAGCTCGGTGACGCGCTGAAGCCGGCCGGTTCGTCCGGCGGTTCGGGCGACACGGTCCTGATCGCCGCCTCGGCGGCCTCCGGAGCGGCCGGGATCCTGCTGATCGGCACGGCGTTCGCGTGGTGGCGCCGGCGGATGCAGCGGCCGTACTGATCACACCCCCCTGACCGGCGCGGCCCGCACTCCATCCCCCACGGCGGGCCGCGCCGTCCCACCATCGAGCAGCCGACGAGGAGAGGGCATGTCCCCGCGTACCGACGACCACCGGCCCGACGCGGCCGATCCGGCGCCCGCAGCCGGAGCCGTGTCCTCCCCACCCGCGGAAGGCGCACCGGGCGGCCGGTGGCGGCGGGTCCGACTCGCCGGTTCTGCCGTGCTGCTGGCGATCGCGCTGACCGGCGGGGCGATCGCGGTGGGGGCCGTGCGCGACGGCGGGTCCGTGGCTCCCGCCCCCGCCGCCGTCCCGCCGGGTGTCCCGGCGGGCGGCGATCTCGGCGCGACCATCGCCTCCCTCCAGGCGCAGTTGCGCAACCAGCCCAAGGACCAGGCCGGTTGGGCCACCCTGGGCCTCGCCTACGTCGAGCAGGCGCGGACGAACGGCGACCCGTCCCGCTATCCGCAGGCGGAGAAGGCGCTCGACCGCTCCCTCGGGCTCGCCCCGGACGACGACCAGGCGCTCGCCGGACGCGCCGCGCTCGCCGCCGCCCGCCACGACTTCAAGAACGCGCTGGCCTACGCCGACCGGGCGCTGGCGCGCAACCCGTACAGCGAACGCGCCCTGTCCTCCCGGATCGACGCGCTCGTCGAACTCGGCCGCTACGACGAGGCGGCGAAGGCCGCCGACACCGCCGACGCGCGCCGCCCCGGCGTCCCCGTGTTCACCCGGTACGCCTACGTGCGCGAGCTGCGCGGCGACGTGGCCACGGCCGGCCGTGTGCTGCGCCAGGCACTGGCCGCCGCCACCTCCCCGGGCGACGTGGCCTACGTGGCCGCGCAGCTCGGTCAACTCGCCTGGAACCAGGGCGACTACAAGAGCGCGATCACCTATTACGCCCGCGCGCTCGCCGCGGACGAGGACTATCTGCCCGCCCTGGAGGGACGGGCCCGCGCCGAGGCGGCGAGCGGGCACCTCCCGGAGGCGGTCGAGGACATGGAGCTCGTCGTGTCCCGCTATCCGCTGCCCGGCCCGCTCGTCGAACTCGGCGAGCTGTACGAGACGCGCGGCGGCGACGGCGACCGGGCGCGGGCCGGCGACCAGTACGCGCTGGTCGACGCATGGACGGCCCTCGCCCGCGCCAACGGCGTCAACGCCGACCTGGACACCGCGCTCGCCGCCGCCGACCACGGCGACCGTGCCTCGGCGCTGCGCGCGGCGCGCGCCGAGTGGGCCCGCCGGCACACCGTGCACACCGCGGACGCGCTCGCCTGGGCCCTGCACGTCAACGGCGAGGACCGGGAGGCCCTGCCGTACGCCCTGCGGGCCACGGCCACGGGCTATCACAACGCGTCGTTCCTGTACCACCGCGGCATGATCCAGCTGGCCACCGGCCACCACGACGACGCCCGCGCCTCGCTCACGGCGGCCCTGAAGCTGAACCCCGGCTTCTCCCCGCTGGGCGCGCGGCGGGCACGTGCCGCGCTGAAGGACCTGGAGGCCCACCGGTGATCCCGCGCCGGCCGCTCGCCCGCGTCGCGGCCGTGGTCACGGCCGTCGGCGCGCTCGTGCTCCTGCCCGCGGCGGCCGCGGGCGCGCATCCGCTCGGCAACTTCACCGTCAACCGGTACGACGGTCTCGTCGCCGCTCCCGGCATGCTCCGGGTGGACCACGTCGAGGACCTGGCGGAGATCCCGGCGACCCAGGCGGGGCCGGACATCAAGCGGCTGGGGCTGACGGAGTGGGCCCGGCAGCGGTGCGAACGGGCCGCCGGGGACAGCGCGTTGACCGTCGACGGCCGTGCCGTGCCCCTCTCTTCCGTGGGCGCGTCGGCGCGGCTGCGGCCGGGGCAGGCGGGGCTGCACACCCTGCGGGTGGAGTGCCGGATCACCGCGCCGCTGCCCGAGGGCCGTGCGGTCGCGCTCGGCTTCCACGGCGCGGGCGCGTCCTCCGGGCCGGGCTGGCGGGAGATCACGGCGCGCGGCGACCGTACGACGCTCACCGCCTCGGACGTGCCGACGGCCTCCGTCTCCCACGAACTCTCCACCTATCCCAAGGAGTTGCTGTCGTCCCCGGCCGACACCGCCACCGCCACCGTGCGGGTGCGCCCCGGTGGGCCGGCCCTCGCCGGTGAACGGCGGGACGCCCCGGCGGCGTCGGTGCTGCCGCGCGGCGCCGACCGCTGGACCGAGGCGCTGGACTCGCTGGTCGCCCGCCACGACCTCACCCTCGGCTTCGCGGCCCTCGCGCTGGTCATGGCCGTCGGCCTCGGGGCGATGCACGCCCTGGCGCCGGGGCACGGCAAGACGCTGATGGCCGCGACGGCGGCGGCCCGCGGCGGCCGGGCCCGCCTCCGGGACGTCCTTCCGCTGGCCGCGTCGGTCACGGTGACCCACACCCTGGGCGTCGTCGCCCTCGGGCTGCTCGTCACGGCCGGCTCGGCGGCGACGCCCTCGGTGATCGCCTGGCTGGGTCTCGCGAGCGGTGTCCTGGTGCTCCTGGCGGGCGCGGGCCTCGTGCGCCGGGCCTGGCGCGGCCGGTCCCCGGCGCGCAGCCACGCGCATGCGCACACCCACGCCCACGCCCATGCCCATGCCCACACGCACACGCACACGCACGCTCCGGCAGCGGTGCGGGAGCCGGCCGTGGTGGGGGCGCACGGACACCACGGCCCGGACGATCGACATGAGCCACATGGCTCTCACGATCACTCTCACCACTCGCACGGTGTGGAGCACACCCATGGCGGTGTGCCCCACACCCACGAGACCGCTCCCACGCTGCGGGGCACGATCCTGCTCGGGTTCGCCGGGGGGCTCGTCCCCAGTCCGTCCGCGGTCGTGGTCCTCGTCGGCGCCGCCGCGCTCGGCCAGGCGTGGTTCGGTCTGCTGCTCGTCGTCGCGTACGGCGTCGGGCTCGCCCTGACCCTGACCGCGGCCGGGTTCGCCGTCGTCAAGCTGGGTACCGGAATGACCCGGATGATGGACGGGCGGCCGCGCTGGACCACCCGTCCGGCGGTTGCCCTGGTCCGACGTGCCGTGCCTCTGGCGTCCGCCTGCCTGGTCGTGCTGCTGGGGGCCGGATTGGTGCTCAAGGGGGCGGCATCGGCCCTGGGCTGAGCTACTTTTGTGGAGAATTCACGCGACGTGCCGTGGGGGGCGCCGGTGTCCGACGTACCGGACAGGGAACGAGTGGTCGCGGGCCGCTACCGGCTCGTGGCCCCGCTCGGCGAGGGCGGGATGGGAACGGTGTGGCGGGCCCGCGACGAGGTGCTGCACCGCGACGTGGCCGTCAAGGAGGTGCGGGCGCCTGCCGGGCTGCCCGGCCCCGAGGTCGAGCGGATGTACGCCCGGCTGGAGCGCGAGGCGTGGGCGGCGGCCCGGGTCGCGAACCGCAACGTGGTGACGGTGTACGACGTGGCCCTGGAGGGCGGCCGGCCCTGGATCGTCATGGAGCTGATCCCGGGTCTGTCGCTGGCCGACCTGCTGGAGGGCGAGGGTCCGCTGCCCCCGCAGCGGGCCGCGCAGATCGGGGCGGAGGTGCTGTCCGCGCTGCGCGCCGCGCACGACGCCGGGGTGCTGCACCGGGACGTGAAGCCGGGCAACGTGCTGATGTCGAACGACGGCCGGGTCGTCCTCACCGACTTCGGCATCGCCATGGTGGAGGGCAGCTCCGCGCTGACCATGACGGGTGAGGTCATAGGGTCCCCCGAATTCCTCGCCCCGGAGCGGGCGTTGGGGCGCACGCCGGGGCCCGAGTCGGACCTGTGGTCGCTCGGTGTGCTGCTGTACGCCATCGTCGAGGGGCAGTCGCCGTTCCGGCACGACACCCCGCTCAGCACCCTGCGGGCCGTGGTGGACGACGCGTTGCCGCCGCCGCTGCGGGCCGGTCCGCTCGCGCCGGTCATCGAGGGGCTGCTGCGCAAGGACCCGGCCGACCGGCTGCCGGCCGACGCGGCCGAGCGGGAGCTGCGGCTGGTGGCGGCGGGCGGCACCTCGCGCGAGAGCACGCTGCGCGCGTCGCCGTACGCCCCGACGGTCGGCGACGGGATACGGCACTCCTCCCCCACACCGCCGTCGCCGGTCCGGCCGGAGACCGCCGGGCAGCCGCCGACGACACGGGAGCCGCGGGGTGAGCCGGAGCGCAACCGGCGTGCGGCCGTGGTGCTGGTCATCGGTGTGGTGGCCGTGGTGCTCGCGCTCGCCGGGCTGACGTACGCGCTGCTCGACCGCGGCGACGGGGACGGGGACGGCGGCAGCGCGTCGGGCGGTGGCAGCAGCGCCACGAGCGCGCCCGAGACCCCCGCGCCGTCCGCCACGAGCGCCTCGGGCGGCGACGGGGAGCAGCCCGCGCCGAGCGGTTCGACGTCGCGGGACCAGCCGGCGCAGACCGTGCGCGTGACGCTGACCGGCGCGCACACCGACTACTCCGGCACGTGTCCGCCGCCGGACGCACAGGCACCCGCCTTCACGGCGACGTTCACCGTGGGACGGGTGCCGGCGCGGGTCGAGTACCGGTGGGTCCTCGAGGACGGGTCGGTCTCCGACCCCGGGTGGCGCACCCTGTCGTTCCCGGCGAACGGCGGCCGGTCGCGGCAGGACAAGGTGATCCTGACGACGTACTCGACGGGCGGGACCATCCGTAACGCGGTGAGCGTGGAGGTGCGTTCCCCGGTGCGGACGACGACGGAGGCGGTGCCGTTCTCGGTGACCTGCGAGACGACGGAGACCCCGACGGGCGGGGCCTCCCCTTCGCCCTCGGACTCGCCGTGAGGGCCCGGTCGTCGCCCGTGGGGCTCAGTCGTTGCCGTTGAGGACCGGCAGATAGCCGCTGGACTGACCGGCCGCCGTCGGGTGGTACGACTCGCCGATGTCCAGCCAGTTGACGCTGTGCAGCCAGGAGCTGCCGGAGCAGATCTCGTGGCCGGTGAAGGTCGAGCGGACGTCCCCGAAGACGAAGCCGCGCGCGGCGGCCCGGTTCGCGATGACGCTGTTCAGGAGGTCGGACGCGTTGTTGATCGCGGCGCGCTTGGTGTCGGACAGCCCGACGCACGTCGTGGAGAGCTCGTAGAAGCGGGGGTAGCCGAGCACGACCACGCGGGCGTTGGCGGCCCGTGACCTGATGGCCGAGTAGACGGTGTCGAGGTTGCCGGGCAGGGTCGAGGAGATGTAGGCGCGCGCGGTGTTGATCCGGGACAGACAGGTGCTGTCGGAGCTGGTCACACAGGTCGTCATGACGTCGGCGAAGCCCGCGTCGTTGCCGCCGATCGTGACGGAGACCAGTGCGGTGGCGGAGTTGAGAGAGCCCAGCTGACCGGAGAGCACATCGCTCGTGCGGGCACCGGAGCAGGCGTTGAAGGCGAACGAGGACGGGGCGTGCGCGGCGTTCCAGAGGTAGGGGTACGCCTTGGTGCTGCGGTCGCAGCTGCCACTGGAGCCGATGTAGCCGCCGGCGCCGACTCCCGAGGAGTAGGAGTCGCCGAGGGCCACGTAACCGCCGGTGGCCGCCTGCGCCGTCGCGGTCGCCCCGGTGAGGGCGGCGCCGACGGCGAGGAGGATCGAGATCACATAGGGCGCAAGTCGGGAACGTCTCATGGAACCTCCCTTTAGCAGGATCTCTGCCACAACCGTGGTAGCAGCTACGCGTGTTGACTGGAAGTGTCCATGCCAAGACTGTTTCGGCCCGAGCCCGTCCGACCCTGATCGATCCCGACCTTTCTCGGACATTTGATTACATGCCCATGCCGGCACTGTCGACAAACCGTCAACAGCCGTGCTCCGGGCACGTCTTGACGCCTCCCCCGGAGCTGCGCGACATTGAAGCCCGACATCCGGCGCTTCGGGGGGCAAAGTCGCCAATGCACGCCATACGTGTCACCACATCAGGGACGGACGGAAGCGAGCGTCCGCGGCCCGGTCCGGGGAGGGACCTGTCGCCGCTGCTCGCGGGAGCCGCCGTGGCCGTGGCCGGAGTCGGGGCGCTGCTCGCGCTCACCGGCTCGGACTCCGTGCTGCGCGGGCCGTTCACGCTCTTCTTCCTGCTCGCGGCGCCGACGGCGGCCATCGCCTCGCTGCTGCGCGGGCTGGATCCGTTCGGACGGCTGCTCACCTCACTGGCGGGCGCCGTGGTCGTCAGCATGCTGGTGGCCCAGGGCATGCTCGCCGTGCACCGCTGGTCGGTGGACGGCGGGGTGATCGCCGTGGCCGCGCTCAGCCTGCTGCTCGTCCTCGCGGACGGGATACTCCATCGGGTCCTGAAGGCCCGTTCGACTCGGTGAGCGGCCACGTTCAAGGTTGGGTAACGGCCAAACCAACAAAAACGTGAGGGCTCGTTCCAGGCCTTGCCATACGGGTTCAATCGTCAATACCGTCATACATCTCACCCGCATCGGTCCGTCGTGAAGCGGCTCCAGGGGAGGGCTCGAAGAGCCGCGACGTTCCGGCGCGGGGCGCGGTAGGGGGGTGCCGTGCTCGGTGACCGCACCGGTGACCGAGCTGTGCCGCGCGACCGGCTGCCTGTACCGGCAGCCCGGCCAGCTTTTCAGCTCACCCGTGTGCACGGAGTTCCGTTCGCCGTGCCGTGAGTGAGAACCCCCCTTTCGAACCGGACACATAACCGGGCCGCCCGGGGGCGGGCGGTCCACCGGACGAGAGGGACACAACCGATGAGTTCCGTTCTGCGCCCGCCGACGCCGGGCCACGATCCACTGATGCCGGGACCGTACCGGCCGATCTCCTCGCACCTGGCCATCGCGCCGCCGGTGAGCGTGGTGATACCCGCCATGAACGAGGCGGAGAACCTTCCCTACGTCTTCAAGACCCTGCCCGGCTGGATCCACGAGGTGGTGCTCGTGGACGGCAACTCCACCGACAACACCGTCGACGTGGCCCGGGAGTTGTGGCCCGGCCTCAGAGTCGTCGAACAGCGCGGCAAGGGCAAGGGCGACGCCCTGATCACCGGGTTCGAGGCGTGCACCGGGGACATCATCGTGATGGTCGACGCCGACGGCTCGGCCGACGGCAACGAGATCGTCTCGTACGTCTCCGCCCTGGTCTCCGGCGCCGACTTCGCCAAGGGCTCGCGGTTCGCCAACGGCGGCGGCACCGACGACATGACCTTCATCCGCAAGCTCGGCAACTGGGCGCTGTGCACCGTCGTCAACCGCAAGTTCGGCGCCCGCTACACCGATCTCTGCTACGGCTACAACGCGTTCTGGCGGCACTGCCTCGACAAGATCGACCTCGACTGCACCGGCTTCGAGGTCGAGACCCTCATGAACATCCGTGTGGTCAAGGCCGGGTTGCGGGTCCAGGAGATCCCCAGCCACGAGTATCTGCGCATCCACGGCACCAGCAATCTGCGGGCCGTGCGCGACGGGCTGCGGGTGCTCCGGGTGATCCTCAAGGAGCGCTCCAACCGGCGTGCCCTGCGCCGCCGGGAGCACCGCTCGCCCATGCTCGACGGCGCGCGGATCGACGCCGGCCGGCTCGACTCGGTCCGGGGAGAGGTGTCTTGAGCGGTCCCGGCGTCTCCGTCGTGATCTGCGTCTACACCGAGGACCGCTGGGAGGACATCCTCGCGGCGGTCGCCTCGGTGCGCGCGCAGTCGTACCCGGCCCTGGAGACCCTGCTGGTCGTCGACCACAACCCGGCGCTCCTGGACCGGCTCGGCAAGGAGTACAAGGAATACAAGGAGTACAACGAGTACGGCGCCCACCAGGAGCACCAGCAGCCCCAAGGGGCCGGCGGGGTGCGGGTGCTCGCCAACGCGGGCCCGCGCGGACTGTCCGCCGGCCGCAACACGGGCATCGCGGCCTCGCGCGGCGAGGTGATCGCCTTCCTCGACGACGACGCCGTCGCCGAGCGCGACTGGCTGCGCCGCTTCGCCGAGGGCTACGCCGACCCGAGGGTGATGGCCGTCGGCGGGCGCACCGTGCCCGTCTGGGCGTCGGGGCGCCGACCCGCCTGGTTCCCCGAGGAGTTCGACTGGGTGGTGGGCTGCACCTACCGGGGCCTGCCGCCGGGGCGGGTCCGGGTGCGCAACGTGCTGGGCGGCAACGCCTCCTTCCGGCGCACGGCGTTCGACATGGCGGGCGGCTTCGCCACCGGCATCGGCCGGGACGGCGACAAACGACCTCTGGGCTGCGAGGAGACGGAGCTGTGCATCCGGCTCACCCGTGCCCGCCCGGACGCGGTCCTGCTCATCGACGACCGGGCGGTGATCCACCACCGGGTGCCCGCGGCCCGTGAGCACTTCGGCTACTTCCGCACCCGCGCCTACGCCGAGGGCCTGTCCAAGGCCCTGGTCGCGCGAAGTGTCGGCGCCGGCAAGGGACTCGAGTCCGAACGCCGGTACACCACCCGGGTGCTGCCCGCCGGGGTCGTCCGGGGCGTCCGCGACGCGCTGCTGGCCCGGCCGGGGGGCGCGGGCCGCGCGGGCGCGATCGTCGCCGGGGTGCTGACCGCGGCCGGCGGTTACGTCGTGGGCAGCGTCCGGGCCCGCCGGAGCGGGGCCGCCTTCCGGGTGCCCGGCATCGAGGGAGGCCGCGATGACTGACGCACCCGTGCCGATCCTGATGTACCACTCGGTCGCGGCCCACCCGAACGACGCCACCCGCGCCCTGTCGGTGGCGCCCGAGGCGTTCGCCGAGCAGATGGCGATGATCGGCGACCTGGGCGCCACCCCGCTCGGCACGGCGGAACTGGCCGCGTGCTGGCGCGACGGCAAGCCGCTGCCGAGGCGCCCGGTGCTGATCACCTTCGACGACGGCTACGAGGGCGTGCACCGGCACGCCCTGCCCGCGCTCGCCCGGCACGGCTTCGCGGCCACGCTGTTCGTCTCCACCGGCTGGCTCAGGGGCGCCTACGACACCGGGGGCGGCCTGGACACCATGCTCGACTGGGACCAGGTCCGCGACCTCGCCGGGGCCGGTGTG
The DNA here is from genome assembly GCF_040638185.1 of Streptomyces sp. NPDC026672. Classification (NCBI taxonomy): domain Bacteria; kingdom Bacillati; phylum Actinomycetota; class Actinomycetes; order Kitasatosporales; family Streptomycetaceae; genus Streptomyces; species Streptomyces sp. NPDC026672. The sequence continues at coordinate 71,230 of NZ_JBEZXS010000039.1, read as the reverse complement.
GAGATCGGCGGCCACAGCCACACCCACCCCCAGCTCGACCAGCTCGGCGACGGCGAACTGCGCCAGGAGCTGGTCCGCTGCCGGGAGATCGTCACCGGTGAACTCGGCGTCCGACCGGCCTCGTTCGCCTACCCGTACGGCTACTCCAGCCGCCGGGTGCGGCTGGCCGTCCGGGAGACCGGATACGCCCAGGCGCTCGCCGTCGGCAACGCCCTCGCCCGGCGCCGGCAGGGGCCGTACGCCCTCAGGCGCGTCACCGTGCGCCGGGGCACCGACGCGGACGAGTTCGCGCGGCTGCTCGACGGCCGCGCCCTCACCCGCACCTTCGCCCGGGACCGCGCCCTGACCAAGGGGTACGCCGTCCTCCGCAGAGCACGCCAGGTCCGCCGGAAGGCCATCCGTTCCCGTGTCTGACACGACCACCACCACCGAGTCCACGGCGCCCGAGGCCCCGGCGTCCGAGCAGCCGGCACGCCGACTCCGGCTGCCCGGCCGGGGCGGGTCCGCCGGCGGCAGCCAGCTGTTCCGCAACGCCTACGCGCTGATGCTCAACACCGGGATCTCCGCCGTCCTCGGGCTGGGCTTCTGGCTGGCCGCGGCCCGCTACTACTCCGAGTCGGCCGTCGGGCAGAGCTCCGCCGCGATCGCCGCGATGAAGCTCCTCGCGGGGCTCACCGCGGTGACCCTCACCGGTGCGCTGGCCCGCTTCATCCCGGTCGCGGGCCGCCGCACCGGGCAGCTCATCTTCCGCACGTACGCGGGCAGTTCACTGATCGTGGCGCTGGCGGCGGGGGTGTTCCTGCTGACGCTCGGCGTGTGGGGGCCGTCGTACCGGTTCCTGCACCAGCCGCTCGACGCGCTCGGGTTCGTCGTCGCCGTCGTCGCCTGGAACCTGCTCACCCTCCAGGACGGGGTGCTGACCGGGCTGCGCAGCGCGCCCTGGGTGCCGGTCGGCAACACCGTGTTCTCGGCCGTCAAACTGGGCCTGCTCGTCGCGTTCTCCGTGGCGATCCCGGTGACCGGCGTCTTCGTGTCGTGGGTCGCGGCCATCGCCACCTCCGTGGTGCCGCTGGGCTGGCTGGTGTTCCGGCGGCTGGTGCCCCGGCACGTCGAGGCCACCGCGGAGCGCGCGGCGCCGCCCACGCTGCGGGAGATCGGCAGGTTCCTCGCCGGGGACTACACCGGCTCCCTGTTCTCGCTGGCGGTGGTCTATCTCATCCCGGTGATCATCGCGTCGCAGGTCAGCTCCGAGGACAACGCGTACTTCTACATCACGACCACCATCGGCGGCACGGTCAATCTGCTCGCCATCAACATGGGCGCCTCGCTCACCGTGGAGGGCTCCCACGACCCGGCGCGGCTGGCGGCCAACACCCGGGCCGCGCTGCGCCGGATGGCCCGGATCATGCTGCCGATCTGCGGGCTGCTGTTCCTGGGGGCGCCGTGGATCCTGGGCGTGTTCGGCGCGGGCTACGCGGACGCGGCGACCCCGCTGCTGCGCTGGTTCGCGGTCGGGGCGTTGCTGCGGGTGGTCATGGAGACGTACTTCGCGGTGTTGCGCGCGCAGAGCCGCACCGCCGGACTCGCCTGGCTCCAGGGCCTGTTGTGCGTGCTGGTGCTCGGGCTGACGCTGCTGCTCCTGCCCCGGATGGGCCTGACCGGCGCGGGTGTCGCCGAGATCTCCAGCCTCGCGGTGATCGTGACGATCGCCGCGCCCCGGCTGTGGCGGACGCTGCGGGTCGCTCCGGCCGCCGTCCCGGAGGACACTGCGCCCGACGGCGACCTCGCCGACCTGGGCACGCGCGAGGTCCCCGCGACGGACCGGCCGCGCAGGCGCGGGCCCGCCTGGGCGCTGGACTCCGACACCCTGGCCCTGGGCGTGCACGTCGACTTCGACCACGTGGAACGCCGCCCCGACGTCCGCCCCGGCCCAGGCACCCCACCCACCGGCACCCCACACCCCTTCCCGCAAACCGAACCACAGGACGCGGCACCGCCGTTGAAGAGTCCGGGGCCGCGGGACGCCATGGCGTTTCCGGCGGGAACCGAACCGCGGGACGCGGCACCGCCGACGGAGCGAAACAGACTGCCCGAAGCGGCGGGCCTCCCGGAAAAGTCCGGGCCGCGGGACGCCTTGGCGCTTCCAGCGGGGACCGGGGTGAGGGACACTGTGGCGCCGAAGGACCGGACCGAGCCGTCCGAAGCGGCGGGCCTCCCGGAACGGGCCGGGACGCGGGACGCGGTGGCGCTTCCGGCGGGGACCGGGGCGAGGAACGTTGTGGCGCCGAAGGACCGGACCGAGCCCTCCGAAGCGGCGGGCCTCCCGGAACGGGCCGGGGCGCAGGACGCCAAGGCGCTTCCGGCGGGTACCGGACCGGGAGACGCGGTGGCGGGGGCCGGACGGTCGGAGACTGCGGACCTGCCGGAGCGGACCGGACCGCCGAAGGCGACCGCGCGGCCGACGCCGACGCCGACCGAGCTGTCGCACCCGCCGACCCTGCCGGACGAGTCCGGGACGCGGAACGCCAAGGCGCTTCCAGCAGGAACCGGACCGGAAGACGCGGTGACGCGGACCGGACGGTCGGAGACTGCGGACCTGCCGGAGCGGACCGATCAGCCGAAGGCGACCGGACTGTCGCACCCGCCGACCCTGCCGAACGAGTCCGGGACGCGGGACGCCAAGGCGCTTCCGGCGGGGAACGGGTCGCGGGACGCGGTGGTGCTTCCGGTGGGAACCGGGTCGCGGGACGCGGTGGCGCCGACGGACCGGAGCGAGCTGTCCGAAGCGGCGAGTCCGCCGGAACGGGCCGGGGCGCGGGACGCGGTGGCGCTTCCGGCGGGGGACGGGGTGCGGGACGCGGTGGTGGTGGGTGGGATCGGGTTGCCCGTCGAGGAGCGGGAGCCGGGGGCCGAGGCGTCGGTCGGGCCCGCGGAGGTCGCGCTGCTGCGGAAGGCGGAGACGGGCGCGCCCCGGACCCCGGACGGGCCCCCGCCGCCCTCCCTCCGGGAACGGCTGACGCCCACCCGGTCCGGTGTGGTCCTCGGCTGTCTGCTGGTCGCCGCGCTCCTGCTGTACTGGGTGCCGGCGCTGCGGCTCGGCGAGTCCGACCTGGACCGGATGGGCGGGCTCGGCCTGGTCTCGGTGCTGCCGCCGGCCACCCTGGCCGGCGCCGCACTGCTGGTCACGGTGTTCGCCGCGCTGCTGTGGCCGCGCCGCGAACACCGCGCGCTGCTGCTGGTCACGCTGCTGGCGACGGTGGTGTCCCTGCACGCGCTGCCCGCCGTCATCGAGACCGAGCCGCGCTTCGCGACGGCTTGGCAGCACCTCGGGTTCATCGACTACATCAACCGCACCGGGTCCGCCGTCCCGGACCTGGACGCCCGCTGGAGCTGGCCGGGCTTCTTCGCGGTGGCCGCGTTCGTCGGCAGGGCGTGCGGGGTCACGGACTTCACCGAGGTCATCCGCTGGTGGCCCACCGCGATCCAACTCGCCTACCTCGCACCGATGTTCCTCCTGGTCCGCTCGCTGCGGGCGAGCTGGCGGGCCAAGTGGACCGGCGTCTGGATCTTCGTGCTCGGCGGCTGGGTGGGCCAGGACTACTTCTCGCCGCAGGGCTTCACCTATCTCCTCTATCTGATGTTCGTGGCGATCCTGCTCGTCTGGTTCCGCGCCCCCCGCATGCTGTGGACCCGCTTCCGTCCCGGCGAGGCCGAGGTGGAACCGGCCGGCCGCCGCCAACGCGCCGTCCTGCTCATGGTGTTGATCGGCCTGTACGCGGCGAGCGTCCCGGCGCACCAGCTCACCCCGTTCATGATGCTGGGCGTGCTCGCGGTGCTGGTGCTGACCGGCAGGTCCGAGCTGCGCGGACTGCCCGTCCTGTGCGCGGTGCTGGTGGCGGCGTGGCTCGGATTCATGGCCGAGCCGTACTGGTCCGGGCACTTCGACGATCTGTTCGGCGGGATCGGCGGGGTCGGCAGCAATGTGTCGACGTCGGTGTCCGGCCGTATCCAGGACGGCAGTTCGACCCACAAGCTGGTGCTGTACGCACGGGTGCTGCTGGCCGGTGGCGTGCTGGCGCTGGCCTGCTGGGGCTGGCTGCGGCGGCGCCGCAACGGCTACCGCGAGCGGTCGCTCCCGGTGCTCGCCCTCGTCCCGTTCCTGGGCTTCGGCATGCAGTCCTACGGCGGCGAGATGGCGCTGCGGGTCTTCATGTTCGCGCTGCCCGGTGCGGCCCTGCTCGGCGCGCTCGCCCTGTTCCCGCGGGCCGGGGTCACCGGGAAGGAACGCGCGAAGGACCGGAGGAGTCTCGCCCCGGTGGCCGCGCTGCTGGCGGGGCTGCTGCTCATGGGCGGCTTCCTGGTGGCCCGTTGGGGCAACGAGCCGTTCGAGCGGATCCGGCCGGGCGAGGTCGCCGCGATGGACTACGTGTACGCCCACGACAAGCCGACCGTACGGCTGCTGTGGCTGAGCAACGACACGGTGAACAACGTGACGCCGGCAATGCCGTGGGGCGCGAAGGACATGGAGCGGGTGGACTACGTGCCGACCCTGGCGCCGGCCGACCCGGCACTGGTGTCGGGCCTGGTCAAGGCGCTCAAGGACGCGGGTCCCCAGTCGTATCTGATGGTCAACGGCAGCCAGGTCACGTATCTCCGGATGGACGTGGGCTACGCGCCGGACTGGCCGCAGCGGCTGGTCCGGACCCTGGACGCCAGACCGGAGTTGACCAAGGTCCTCGGCAATCGCGACGTCACGATGTACGCACTGCGCGAGCAGCCCCCGGGGCCGGTGCCGAAGCCCGATCCCGGGCCGATCGGGCCGCAGGTGACATGGACGCCGTGGTCGGTGGTCGGTGCGCTCGCGGCGGTCTTCCTGGCCGTGCTGCTCACCGCCCGGGAGGCGGTCCGGGTGGCGGCCCGGCCCGGGGTGCGTCAACTGCGCTGGTTGCAGGGCAGTTTCTGGTTCTCGCTACCGCTGCTCGCGGTGCTGCTCGCGTCACTGGTGCTGCGGTTCGTGACGATGAAGTGAGGCGCCAGGAGCGGGGCGGGGCGAGCGGGGTGGGGCGTCAGCGGTCGAGCCACCTCACCTCGTAGGCCCGCATGTCGAACCGCCGGCCGTCGACCCGCGCGCTGATCGGGCGGTCCCGGGTGTTGACCACCAGGACCGTCCTGTCGCTCGCGAGGACCCGCACGTTGGGCACGTCGTCCGCGGCGACCTGCACCGTCCGGTACGCCGTCCCCGGCGGGAAGGCCCGGCCGAACCGGGACACCAGGTCGTACAGGGGCAGGCCGGCGCCGCCCGAGGCGCCGTCGGTCGGGGTCCACAGACAGCCGGCGCACCCGGTGCCGCGTTCCTTCTCCGGGTTCCAGTAGAAGCCGGAGGACGCCCCGCCCTTGACCATGGCGATCATCCCGGCGGCCTGGACGGCCTCGCGGTGGGCCTCGGACCAGCCCTTGCGCTCGTCGTCGCCGTCGGCGGGCTCGACGTAGTACTCCGCCCACCACAGCGGCAGTCCACCGGTCCGCCGCCGCACCCAGTCGCCGACGGCCGTGAACTTGTCGGTGGCGGCGAACTCGTCGGGCAGCGTCTCGTCGTCGTTGGTGTAGCTGGAGCCGTCGACCACCACGAAGTCGGCGCCCGCCTTGTGGGTGTTCCAGTAGGAGAACGCGTCGAGGACGCGCTGGTCCATGGCGCCCCAGGGGCCGCTGAGGGTCCGGGAGGCGGTGGGCTGGCGGGGGTCGACGCTGTCCATCACCAGGTAGGGGCCGCCGACCATGATGTCCTTGTCGACCTTCTTCAGCGCCCGGTACACGAGGTTGTACATCCGGGTGTACCCCTCGTAGTCCCAGCGGCCCTCGCCGTCGTTCCAGAAGCCCTTGAACTCGTTCCACACGAGGAAGTGCCGGACGTCCGGGTAGCGCCGGGCGACGGTCGCGGCGAGGTTCGCGAAGTCCTGGTAGTGGTTGGGCGTCGGCGCGGTCTCCAGCGCGGCCTGGCTCCAGTCGGTGTGGTCGACGCCGGGTTCGCCGCCCTTCATCCAGTCCGGGGAGCAGCACAGCGTGATCACCGGCGTCGCGCCCGAGGCGCGCATGAAGTCGACGCGGCGGTCGAGGGCACCGAAGTCGTAACGCCCCTTCACCGGCTCGGGGTTGTCGGCGCCCCAGCCCATGATGTGCTGGTTCTGCGGCAGTCCGCCGTCGCCCGCGAGCCGCTCCTCGACCCGACGGGTGGCCGTGGTGTCGCCCTCGTCGGCGCTGTACTGGGTGTGGGTGAACCCCCAGCCGACGTCCGGCCGCGACGGGCCCCGCGGCCCGGCCGGCGTGCCGTGCACCTTGTCGCCGTCGCGCGAGGTGCCCGCGGTGCTTCCCCCGCCCCCCGGAAGGGTGTTGACCAGGGTGACCACCAGGGCCAGGGCCGCCAGGCCCACCCCGAGCAGGGCGGTGAGCCGCCACCGCCGGACCTCCGCATTCCCCCCATGGTGTCCCATCAAGGACAACAGTAACGGCGTTGCCCGCGCCGTGGGGAGGTATCGGCCGGGGGAGCAAGCGGGGTAAATGCAGTGCACGGAGCGTCCCGGTGACGGATCATGGCGGCATGTCCGCCAACCCTTACGACGCGCTGCCGGTCCGGCTCAACGTCGACGACTCCGACTCGCCGTCCGACGTCGTCGACGCGCTGTTCCTCGGCCGCTTCGCGACGGGTGAGCAGCCGTACTCGCACTCCGCCAACATCGACCGCGTGCGCTCCGGCGCGACCCTGCTGCCGAGGGACGCCCGGGTGCTGCGTGTCGCCCGTGACGACGACCGCAGCGCGACGCTCGCCGAGGGCGACGGCTGGACGGTGCTGGTCTCCCGCTGGAACCGGGGCGCCGACGTCACCGTCACCGCGACCACCGCCGAGCTGGCGCAGAAGGTCCTGGACCAGGCCACCGAGGGCGCGGCGGACGAACCCGAACCGCAGCCGGAGAACGTGACCATGGGCTTCTGGTACGTCTCGCCGAGGCGCGGCCCGCACCGGACGACCCGGCAGATCTCGGCGGGGACCTGGGAGGAGGTCCGGCCCAACTACACGGCGCCGGTGGCCGAGGCGATGGACGGGCTGATGAAGACGACGCCCGAGGACATCGCGGGCCGGCTCCTGCTGCTGCACGGGCCGCCGGGCACCGGGAAGACGTCGGCGCTGCGCACGCTGGCGCGTTCCTGGCGCGACTGGTGCCAGGTGGACTGCGTCCTCGACCCGGAGCGGCTGTTCAGCGACGTCGGTTACCTCATGGACATCGCGATAGGCGAGGAGGACGCGACCGGCAAGGGCCGCTGGCGGCTGCTCCTGCTGGAGGACTGCGACGAGCTGATCCGGGGCGAGGCGAAGCACACGGCGGGACAGGCGCTGTCCCGGCTGCTGAACCTCACCGACGGACTGCTCGGACAGGGCCGCAACGTGCTGGTCGGTGTCACCACCAACGAGGACCTGGAGCGGCTGCATCCCGCGGTGGTCCGGCCCGGCCGCTGCCTCGCCCGGATCGAGGTGGGCGCGCTGACGCGGCAGGAGGCGGTGAACTGGCTGGGCACCGAGGAGGGCGTGGGCCGTGAGGGCGCCACGCTGGCGGAGCTGTTCGCGCTGCGCCGGGGCACGTCGCCGACGTCGGTGCCGCAGGCGCGGGACGGGGCGGACGCGGGGCTGTACCTGTAGTGCTTTGATGGGGTTATGACCCTGTTCGTCGGAACGTCGGGGTGGCAGTACAAGGACTGGCGGGGTGTGCTGTACCCGGACGACCGTCCGGTCCGGCTGTGGCTGGAGGAGTACGCGGCGCGCTTCGCCACGGTGGAGCTCAACAACGCGTTCTACCGGCTGCCGACGCGCGAGAACTTCGAGGCGTGGCGCGACCGGGTGCCCGGGGACTTCGTGATCGCGGTCAAGGCGAGCCGCTACCTCACTCACGTCAGGCGGCTGCGTGATCCCGAGGAGCCGGTGGAGCGCCTGATGTCCCACGCGGCGGGTCTCGGCGACCGTCTCGGTCCGGTCCTCCTCCAGCTCCCGCCGACGCTGCGCGCGGACGCCGGCCTGCTGGACGCCTGTCTGTCCCGCTTCCCGCACGGGACGCGGATCGCGGTGGAGCCCCGGCACGACTCGTGGTGGACGCGGGAGATCCGCCGGGTCCTGGAGTCCCAGTCGGCGGCCCTGTGCTGGACGGACGTCCGGGCCCGCCCGGGGACCCCGCTGTGGGCCACGGCCGACTGGGGGTACGTCCGCTTCCACGAGGGCCGGGCACGGCCGTGGCCCCGCTACGGCCGGCGGTCCCTGGAGACCTGGGTGGACAGGGTCGCGACCGCCTGGCCGGACACGGCCGACGTGTACGCGTACTTCAACAACGACCCGGGCGGAGCGGCGGTCCACGACGCGATGACCTTCGGCGACACGGCGAGGAGAGCGGGCCTGACGGTGACCCGCACCGCCGAGCTCACGCCGTACGGCTGAGACGTGACAGCCCGGTCGACGGTCGTCCGCCACGACGGCACTCGGCCACGACGGTGCGATCCGGCGGTGCCCGCCCCGCCTCGGCCCGCCCCGCCTCGGCCCGTCTCGCCTCGGCCCGTCTCGGCCCGCCCCGCCTCGGCCCGGCCCGTCCTTCTCAGTCCCTCTCGTGGACCGCCCGCAGGGCGTCCCGCACGGCGTCCAGTGCCTCACCCTCCGACAGCCCCAGCCGCCGTACCCTCTCGGCGTAGGCCTGCGCGGCCACCGCCGCCTCCCGCTCCGCGGCCGAGCCCGCGGCGGCGACGTACGTGCCGTTGCGCCCCCGGGTCTCGATCACCCCGTCCGCCTCCAGCGCCCGGTACGCCTTGGCCACGGTGTTCACCGCGAGGCCCAGCGACCCGGCCAGCCCCCGCACGGTCGGCAGCCGGTACCCCACCGGCAGCCCTCCGGACCGCGCCTGCTCGGAGATCTGCGTCCGCACCTGCTCGTACGGGGGCGCGCTGTCGTCGATGTGGATCGTCAAGGTCACCCGGCGATTGTCCCGCACCCACCCGAAAATCAGAGGCACCCGGGTACACGTCCCGCATAGCGTGCGGCCCCATGACTGTGATCGTGCGCGATCTGCGCCCCGAGGCCCGGACCGACGTCGAGGGCTTCGCCCGCGTCCGGCACCGCGCCCTGCCGTTCATCCTGAACACCCCCGACGCCCTCGTGTACGACCTCGCGCACGCCCACCCCGACGCCCACTACCGTCCCCTCGTCGCCGTGGCGGACGGCGAGGTCATCGGCACGGCCCAGGTCGGTCTCGTCCACGACAGCCCCCAGCCCGGCCAGGGCTATGTGAACGTCTACACGGACCCGGCGGCCCGGCGCCGGGGCGCGGGCGCGCTGCTGGTCCGCGCCGCCGAGGAGCACCTGGCCGCACGGGGCGCTCGCAGGCTGTTCTCCTGGGTCCTGGACGAGCCGGACAACCGCGCGTTCGCCGAGCGGCACGGCTACCGCGCGGGCCGCGGCGCGCACTTCCTGCGCCTGGACCTGGCGCACGGCACCCTGCCGCCGCGCGGTCCGCTCCCGCCGGGCGTCGAGCTGCGCACGGGCGCGGACTTCGCCGACGATCCGCGCCCGCTGTTCACGCTGGACGCGGAGACGTTGTCCGACGAGCCGGGCGAGATCGACCACGAGTTCACCGACTACGAGGCGTGGCTCGCCGAGACCTGGCGGCATCCGCTGCTCAGCCATGAGCTGACGTCGGTCGCCGTGGTGGACGGCCGCCCCGCCGCGTTCAGCGCGGCCCGCACGGACGGCGGCACCCTCCCCCGCTCTCGAATGCGCTCAAGCGGGGGGACCCCCATCGGCACGGTCATGACCGGCACGGCCCGCGCCTTCCGGGGGCGGGGTCTGGCCAAGCTCGCCAAGAACGACTCGCTGCACCGCGCCCGCGCCGCCGGGCTCACGGAGGCGTTCACCGGCAACGACGCGGGCAACGGCCCGATGCTCGCGATCAACAAGTGGTTCGGGTACGAGATCTGTGCGACGGAGGTCCACCATGTCCGCGACCTCGGCTGAGCCGACGCGCCCGGTGGAGGTGGTCCTGCTCAAGGGCGGCCGGACGAAGCTGCGTTATCCCGCCGAACTGCTCCGGGACGACGGCGTCCGGATCGTGGTGCGCGCCCCGTTCGCGGGCGGGCAGGTCCGTGACTTCGGGTTCGTGCGGTTCGAGCCGGGCGACGTCTTCACGGAGTACTACTGGCGGGACCGCTGGTACGCGGTGATGGAGGTCCGCGGTCCTGACGGCACGCTGAAGGGCTGGTACTGCGACGTCGCCCGCCCGGCCGTGCTCTCCGGGACGGAGCTGGTCGTCGAGGACCTGGACCTGGACCTGTGGCGCTCGGCCGACGGGAGGGACGTACGGCGGCTGGACGAGGACGAGTACGAGGCGAGCGGGCTGCGGGAGTCGGACCCCGCGGCGGCGGTCGCCGCGGAGGCGGCGCTCGACGAGCTGGAGAGGCTGGCCGGGGAGGGCGGCTTCGACGACCTGCTGGCCTGAGGTCACGGGGCCGGGGCCACGGGGCCGGACTCACGGGGGCCGGGGTCACAGGAGCCGGGGTCACAGGGTCGCCACGACCGCGTACCGCTCGTCCTCGACCTCCTTCCCCCACAGGCGGGCGTCGTCGGAGAGCCGCTCCACGCGGAGGTGCCCGGTGAGCGGTTCGAGGAGGGCGGTGAGCCGGGCGGCGGGTATGCCGGCCGGGTCGACCGTGCCCCACACGCCCTCGACCAGCACGAACCGGCCCGCCGGGCGCAGCAGGCCGCGCCAGTGGCGCAGGGCGCGGGCGGGGTCGGGGAGGGTCCACAGCACGTGCCGTACCAGCACAACGTCGTAGCGCTCCTCCCCCACCGGGGGTGCCGCCGCGTCGCCGACGAGGAACACGGCGTCGCGGCCGGCGAGCTTGGCGCGGGCCCGCTCGATCATGGCCGGGGACCGGTCGACCCCGGTGACGTGGTGGCCCTGCTCGGCGGCGAGCAGCGAGAGGCTGCCGGTGCCGCAGCCGAGGTCGAGGACGTCGCCGGGGCGGGCGGGCAGCCAGCCGCCGAGTGCGGCCGCCCAGGCGGCGCGGACCTCGGGGTCGCGCAGGCCATGGTCGGGTTCGTCGTCGAAGACGGGTGCCTCGGCGTCCCAGTCGACACCGGGTGTGGTCGTGCGGTCACGGTCGTGGGTCATGTCGCCAAGAGTGACAGCCGCCACTGACAGTCGGCCGCCGATGAGTCACCCTCCCGGAAAGGGTCCACCCCCGTGGGAACCGTTCGTCCACGGAATCCGGTGGTCCCCGGAGGAGGCAGCCATGCGCCGCGCGACCGTGCAGAAGCCCCTGAAGAAGACCCCGTCCCGCCGCCCCCACGAGGAGGCCGAGGACACCCCCACACCCCGCCCCGAAATCCGCCGAGACATAGCCCAAACCTGGTGGCCAGACGGCTGACCTCCAACGACCCGGTTGAGCCCTGGCAGCCCAGCTGAACCCAGGCGGCCCGGTGGAAGCCCGGAGGCCCGGCGGCCCGGTTGAGGCCGGCGGCCAGTTGGAGGCCCGGCCGGACAGCTAACCCCCGACGGCCCGACTGAACCCCGGCTTGCCCGGCTGGGGCCCGTCGGCCGGCCAGTTGAAGGCCCGACCGAACGGCTGCGACCCGCCCGACCGAACCCCGACCGCCCGACCGAACCCCGGCGGCCTGGCTGAGCCTCGGCGGCTTCCGGCGCCCTTCGCCCAGAGCCCGATCATCGCGGGCACCCGGGCGATCTCCGGCAACCCCGGGCCTCGTCCGGGCGCCGCGCTTCCCGCGCTGCACTTCCCGCGGCGCCCTGCCCGTCTCCGGCCGGGGCCCGGCGGGCGGCTGGAGGCGGGCGGCCAGTTGGAGGACCGGCCGGACGGCCGGCCCATGTCCCTGTGCCTCTGCGCCTGATCCCGGCGCCGACCCCGATCACGGCCCGCGCCTGGCCCCGGCCCTGGGCCCAGGCCCGGCCTCGGCCCAAGTCCCGGAGGCGATCCCGGTCACAGCGCGGGTCCCGGTCCCGGCGCCATGGCCGGCCGCGGTGCCGTCCCAGGTCCCGGAGCCGATCCCGGTCCCGGTTCCGGTCCCGGTGCTGGTTCCGGCCCCAACATGGGCTCCGGCCCCGTGTCTGATGGCTGGCTCAGTGGTGGCTTAACCCCGGCATAAAGATCGTGGTCGGTGGTTCTTCGGCGGTGATTTCGTGGGGCGTGCGGGTTAGTTTCTGATCGCCCCCGCGGGATCCCGCCCCATGCCTGACCGGCGGCTCAGGCCGGTCAGGCCGCGGTGGGGCCGGACGGGTGCCCGTCAGCCGATCACCGACGCGCAGGTGGTCGGTGTGGCGTGCCCGGGGTCGAGCGCGTTGGCGACCTCGTGGAAGGCGATCCGGTCGAGGAGGCCGATCGCCACGTGCTCGGAGAGGTCGAGCGGGCACAGGTCCTGGACCAGGACGTTGCGGACGCCGGGCCCGTCGAGGAACTGGGTGCGCCACGGCGTGGCCACTTCGTCGTACTTGGTGGCGATGACCGTGTAGCGCACGCCGGGCACGGTGTCGCCGCCCGCGTTGAGCTTGGTGAGGAACGCCGAGCCGACGACCTGGTCGGCGAGACCGGGGGTGGTGGACTTCAGCAGGTCCCCGGCGCCGGGGAAGTACGGCAGCAGGTTGGCGAGACCGCTGAGGTCGGTGCCGTGGTTGTCGGGGGCGATGCCCACGAGCGCGCCGACCTTGGCGGCCCCGCCGAGGAACTTCAGGTAGTAGCGGGGCATCATCCCGCCCTGCGAGTGCCCGACGAGGTCGACCTCGGCGGCGCCGGTCGAGGCGAGCACCGTGTCGACGTACGTGGCGAGTTGCTGCGCCGACTTGTCGATGGGGCCGAGGCCGTGGAAGAAGGGGACGCCGGGCAGTTGCCCGTAGTCGAGGGAGAAGACGCAGTACCCGCGGTCCTTCAGGTACGGCGCGAGGGACAGCCAGTTGTCGACGGAGTTGCCGAGCGTGCCGTGGACGAGGACGACGGGGCGGGGGTGGCTCGCGGACGGCTTGCAGGAGGAGTCGTTCCAGCCGGAGCTGGGGGCGTTCGCGGCATGGGCCTCGGTGGCGGGGCCGGTGGCGACGGCGGCGGTGAGGAGCAGCGCGGTGAGGGGTCCGAACACTCTCTTCCAGGGCAGCATCGAGTGATCTCCTTGCGGCTCGGGGGAGGACGACGGCCTTACGCCCTGTGATCCGGATCACGAGGATGCTGTTCACTCATCAAGTTACGGACGAGTAGCCCCACCGGGAAGTTACGCGTCAGTAAAAACTTCCGGCAACCGGTGGCACACCCGGCTCCTGATGGGACGTCACCAGCCCGATTCGACAGGCCCGTTGGGCGCTATTCGCGCCAACCGGTCACGCGGCCAGCGTCCCCGGCATCACCGCCTTCGGCCCGAACTTCGCCCGCGCGCGGTCCGCGACCTCCTCGATGCGGCGGACCTTCTCGTCGACGGGGTCGAAGGTCAGCTGATGGGAGGCCTGTTCGGCGGGGGCGAGCCGCTCCGCGCGGAGCACGACGGCCCGCACCCGGGCGCGCTGGAGCCCCAGGGCCTCGTACATGCCGTACGCGGCGCGCGTCAACGCGGCGGAGTGCGCGGTCGGTTCCGCGAGCGTGCGGCTGCGGGTGGTCGAGGTGCGGTCGGCGTAGCGCACGGTGAGGGTCAGGGCGCCGCAGACCTTCTCCAGGGCGCGCAGCCGGGCGCCCAGTTCCTCGGTGGCCGAGAGCAGGGCGCGGCGGTGCCGGCCGGGGTCCAGTTCGTCGCGGCCGAAGGGGCGTTCGGCGGCCAGGGCGGAGGACACCCCGTTCGGTACGACCCGGCCGCGGTCGACGCCGTTCGCCTTCTCGTGCAGCTCGCGGCCGGCCCTGGCGCCGACCAGGCGCTGGAGCGTGGACAGCGGTGCGGCGGCGACCCGGCCGAGGGTGTCGAGACCGTACTCGCCCAGGGTGCGGGCGGTGGCGGGGCCCACGCCGGGGAGGGCGGCGACGGGCCGCTCGGCGAGGAACTCCGCGATGCCGTCCGGGTCGTCGGGCACCACGCACGTCACCCCGGGCCGGGCGGCGCGCAGTGCCATGCGGGCCAGCATCGGGCCCGGCCCGGCGCCGATCAGGCAGTCGACGCCGTACAGCGCGAGGGCGCGGACCCGGATCACCGGGGCGAGTTCGACGGCGTCACGTCCGAAGTACCGTTCGGCGCCCCGCAGATCGGCCAGCGCCCCGTCCGGCGGCAGCGCCTCCACGACGGGGGTGAACTCCTCCAGCACGTCGAGCAGCGCGGGCAGGGCGGCCTCGCGCGTCGGCGGCGGCTGGAAACGTACGCAGAGGATGGTCATCCCGCACTCCCCGGGCTCTGGTGCCACAACTTCCGTGTCTGTGAAGGCTCTTGGCCCGCGGGCCGCAGATCGGCCCACGGGTGCATCTCGTAGCCGGTGGGCAGCTGGATGCGCCGCCCGTTCGTCGGGTCGCCGCCCGGTTCCGGCAGGGGCTCGGCGAGCCGGGCCGCGACCTCGTCGAGGCCGCCCGCGGCGCGCAGTTCGACGAGGTCGGCGAGGTTCCAGGCGGCGGCGCCCACCACGCTGAGGCTGCGCGGGCCGCGCCGCTGCACCACCCCGCGCACCAGCAGCAGCCAGGAGTGGAAGACGGTGTGGGCGCAGGCGTCGTGGGAGTCGTCGAAGAAGGCGAGGTCGACCAGGCCGGTGCCGTCGTCCAGGGTGGTGAAGATGACCCGCTTGCCGGAGCGGATCGGCGGGGTCTGGGTGGCCACCTTCGTGCCCGCCACGAGGACGGTGTCGCCGTGCCGGGCCTCGCGCAGCCGGCGTGCCGAGACCACGCCCAGCTCCTCCAGGAACTCCCGGTGGTCGTCCATGAGGTTGTGCGAGACGTCCATGGACAGCACACCGAGTTCGGCGCTGAGCCGTTCGGCCGGGGACAGGTCGGGCAGTCCGGCCGGCGCGGTCTTCCGGCCTCCCGCCAGGGGGAGTTGGCCGCCGCCCGCGCCTCGGGCGCCCCGGTGCAGTTCGGTCAGGTGCAGGTGCAGATCGCGCCGGTTGCCGCCGAAGGCGTCCAGCGCGCCGACCTGGGCCAGCCGCCCGGCCAGCGGCCGGCTCGGCCGCGCGCGCTCCCAGAAGTCGAGCAGCGAGGCGTACGGCTGTCCGGCCTCGATCCGTTCCGCCTCGGCCCCGCTGATGCCGTGCACGTCGGAGAGGGCCAGCCGCAGCCCCCAGACCTTCGGTTTTTCAGACACCAGTTCGATACGGTGGGCGACCGCCGACCGGTTCACGTCCAGCGGCAGCACGGGCACCCCGCGCCGCCGCGCGTCCGCCAGCAGCAGCCGCTTCGGGTACATCCCGGGGTCGTGGGTGAGCAGCCCGGCGTAGAAGGCGGCCGGGTGGTGCGCCTTGAGCCACGCCGACTGGTACGTCGGCACGGCGAAGGCGACCGCGTGCGCCTTGCAGAAGCCGTACGACCCGAACGCCTCGATGATCTCCCAGGTGCGCTGAATCGTTTCTGCGTCGTAGCCGCGCTCCGCCGCGTGCTGGGCGAACCAGAACCGGATGCGCCCCTGCGACCCGGGGTCCGACAGCCCGCGCCGCACCCGGTCCGCCTCGCCGCGTCCGCAGCCGGTCATGATGGCGACGATGTCGATGACCTGCTCGTGGAAGACGACCACCCCGTAGGTGCCGCGCAGCGGTTCCTCCAGGTCGGGGTGCGGGTAGCGGACCGGAGCCCGCCCGTGCCGCGCCTCGATGAAGGGCCGCACCATGTCGGCGGCGACCGGGCCGGGCCGGAACAGCGAGATGTCGACGACCAGGTCGTGGAAGTCGGCCGGCTGGAGCCGCCCGACCAGGTCCCGCTGGCCCGGCGACTCGATCTGGAAGCAGCCCAGCGTCTCGGTGGACCGGATCAGTCCGTACGTCGCCGGGTCGCCCGGGGCGATCGCGTCCAGGTCGATCCGCTCCCCCGTCGCCCGCTCCACCTCGGTGACCGCGTGGGCCATCGCCGACTGCATCCGTACGCCCAGCACGTCGAGCTTGAGCAGCCCCAGGTCCTCCACGTCCTCCTTGTCGAACTGCGACATGGGGAACCCCTCGCCGCTGGTCGGCACGACCGGTGTGCGGGAGAGCAGGGAGGCGTCGGACAGGAGCACCCCGCACGGGTGCATGGCGACGCCGCGGGGGAGGGCGTCCAGGGACTCGACCAGCTCCCACAGCCGGCCGTACCTCTCCTTCTCCCCCGCCAGCTTCCGCAGTTCGGGCAGTTCGTCGAGGGCCGCGCGGGCGTCGCGGGCGCGGATGTGCGGGAAGGACTTGGCGACGCGGTCGATCTCGGCGGGGTCCATGGACAGGGCGGCGCCCACGTCCCGGATCGCGTGCCGGACCCGGTAGGTCTCGGGCATGGAGACCGTCGCGACCCGCTCGGTGCCGAACCGGTCGATGATCGCGCGGTAGACCTCCAGCCGGCGGGCGGACTCCACGTCGATGTCGATGTCGGGCAGCACGATCCGCTCCTTGGACAGGAAGCGCTCCATCAGCAGCCCGTGCTCCAGCGGGTCGGCGTGCGCGATGCCGAGGAGGTGGTTGACGAGGGAGCCCGCGCCGGAGCCGCGCGCCGCGACCCGGATGCCCATGTCCCGTACGTCGTCCACCACTTGGGCCACCGTCAGGAAGTAGGAGGCGAAGCCGTGGTGGGCGATGACGTCCAGCTCGTGGTGCATCCGCTCCCAGTACTCCCGCTTCCCGGCATGGCCGCGCAGCACCACGCCCGCCGCGGCCCGTGAGGCCAGCACGCGCTGGGCGGTGCGCCGGCCGGCACCGACGAGGCCCGGCTCGGGGAAGTGGACGGTGCCGATGCCGAGGTCGTCCTCGGGGTCGACCAGGCACTCGGCGGCGGTGGCCCGGGTCTGCTCCAGCAGCCGGTGGGCGGTGTCGCGCCGGAAGCCCGCGGCCTCCACGATCCGCTCGGCGGCCCGCAGCATGCTGTCCGCGTCCTTGAGCCACGCCTCGCCGGAGTCCAGTTCCCCGGCCGGGTCGACGGGGACCAGCAGGCGGGCGGCGTCCAGGACGTCGGCGACCGGGCCCTGGCCGGGGTCGGCGTAGCGGACGGCGTTGCTGAGCACGGGCCGCACCCGCTGCTCGGCGGCGAAGCCGACGGTGCGGGCGGCGAGGCGCAGGGAGCCGGGTCCTGTGCCCTCGCGGCCGTGCCAGACCGCTTCGAGGCGCAGCGCGTCGCCGTAGGTCTCGCGCCAGGGGGCCAGGAGCCGGGCGGCGCGGTCGGGGCGGCCTGCGGCGAGGGCGCGGCCGACGTCGGAGTCGGGGCCGAGCAGGACGGTCAGGCCGTCGCCGTGGTTGCGGGACCGGGGCAGCAGGGGGGTGCCCTCGCCCTCGTGGGCCGCCGTGACCAGGCGGCACAGGTCCGCCCAGCCGTGGGCGCCGTCCCGGGCGAGGAAGGTCACCCGGGGTGTCGACTCGTCGATGAAGGCACCGCCGCGCACGGGGGTGCGGCGCCGCTCCCCGCGTGCGGCCCCGTCCCGCCGTACGGGCTCCGGGGCGGCGACGGCCAGCTCCGTGCCGAACAGCGGGCGGACACCCGCCGCGGCGCACGCCTTGGCGAAGCGGACCGTGCCGGCGAGGGTGTCGCGGTCGGTGAGGGCGAGGGCGTCCATGCCCCGTTCGGCGGCGCGCTCGGCCAGGCGCTCCGGGTGCGACGCCCCGTACCGCAGGGAGAACCCGGAGACGGTGCGCAGATGCGTGAAACCCGGCACCCGCACCTCCCGCACTCGTGAGCCCCAGCCGGCTCTCGAACATCAGTTCCCTACTCCACCGCCCACCATACTCCCATTTTCGAACAGCTGTACGACACCAGAAACAACACCTCCCACCTGCACAAACACCGCTCCACGACCCCGGAAGGCCCCCGGAACGCGGGAGTCCCGCCCCTCGTGCGCGGGGTGGGACTCCGGAGTGGTGGGGTGGGTCAGCCGATCTGGGTGGCCGTTGCCGAAAGGGCCTCCGTGACCGGCTGGAAGAAGGTCTCGCCGCCGGAGGTGCAGTCGCCGCTGCCGCCGGAGGTGAGGCCGATCGCGCTGCTGCCGGAGAAGAGCGAGCCGCCGCTGTCGCCGGGCTCGGCGCAGACGTCGGTCCGGATGAGACCGCTGACCGTGCCCTCCTGGTAGTTCACCGTGGCGTTCAGACCGGTGACCGTGCCGTCGTGCACCTGGGTCGTCGAGCCGCTGCGGGTGACCTTCATGCCGACCGTGGCCTCGGCGGCGCCGGTGATCGGCTGCGCCGAACCGTCGTAGAGGTCGACCTCGCTCGGGTGGTCGACGTCCGCGGTGTACTTCACCAGGCCGTAGTCGTTGCCCGGGAAGCTGGACTGCTCGTTCTCGCCGATGACGCGGCCCGACGGGTCCGACCAGCTGGAGATGGCCTCGGTGCAGTGCCCGGCGGTCAGGAAGTACGGCTGTCCGCCCTTGACCACGTTGAAGCCCAGCGAGCAGCGTCCGCCCGCGCCGGTGATGGCGTCGCCGCCCGCGACGAAGGGCTTGTACTCCCCCTCGGAGCGCTGGAGTTCGGCCGTGCCGCCGAGCCCGTCGACCACCTCGGAGAGGGTGGCCCACTCGGCCGCCGAGACGGTTCTGTCGGCGGTGACGACCACCTTGTTGGTGACCGGGTCGGTCGACCAGGAGGTGCCGGGGATCGTCGCGTCCCGCTTCAACGTGGTGCGCGCGCCGTCGAGTTGGGCGAGCGAATGGGCCACGACCCGGGCCCTGGCGCCGGCCGCCTCGACCGCCTGGGCGGCCGTCTCGTCGAGCACGTTGACGACGAGGCTCTTCGTCTTCGTGTCGTAGTAGGTCCCGGCCGCGTCGGTGCCGAGGTCCCGGACCAGCGTGGAGGCGAGCTTTCCGGCCGCCGGGACCGACAGGGTCCCGGGCACGGCGGTCCTCGGGGCCTCGCTGGCGTTCGCACTCTGGAAGGTGACTCCCGCGGCGACGAGCGCGGCGATTCCCGCGCCCGCCAGGGCGGCCCGCCGCCGGGGTATGCGTCGGTGCTTCAACTCATGTCCTCCTGTGGGGGATCGGACCGTGAGGTTGTGGGGACTTCACGGTCCGAAAGGCCGGTTGACGGGCGCCCACTATTCCGACCCCGACGGAGGCGCACAAGGTGGCCGCGGGAATTCGCACTGCAAACACTACGAGCGAGTAACCCGTGGAGGGGAAGTGACGTCCGATCACGGCTTCGATACGCCCCCCCCCGGCGGTCGGCGGGACCGCGGGCCGGGCAGCGGAAGACCCCCGCACGCGGATCGCGTGCGGGGGCCCTGAGGAACGGTGGAGCGGTGGAGCGGGCGGGGGACGTCAGAAGACGTGGACCCCGTAGGCGCTCAGCGCCTCGGTGACCGGCTGGAAGAAGGTCGTACCGCCGGACGAGCAGTTGCCGCTGCCGCCGGAGGTCAGACCGTAGGCCACACCGCTGTTGGAGTACAGCGGACCGCCGGAGTCGCCGGGCTCGGCGCAGACCGTGGTCTGGATCAGGCCGCTGACGATGCCGTCGGCGCCGTAGTTGACGGTCGCGTTGAGCGCGGTGACCCGGCCGCTGTGGATGCCGGTGGTGGAACCGCGGCGGTTGACCGTGGTGCCGACGGAGGGCGTGGCCGCGCTGGTGATGTCCACGCTGCCCACCGCGCCCGACTTGGTCACCGAGGTGTTGGTGTAGCGCACGATGCCGTAGTCGTTGCCCGGGAACGAGGAGCCCGCGGTGGTGCCGAGGGTGGTCGTGTGGGCCGAGTTGGACCACCAGGTGCCCGCGCCGTCGGTGCAGTGACCGGCGGTCAGGAAGTAGTAGTTCCCGCTGTTGTCCTGCACGTTGAAGCCGAGCGAGCAGCGCCAGCTACTCGCATAGATGGCGTCGCCGCCGGAGATCAGCTTCTTGAAGGTGCCCGGGGTGCGCTTGATGGTGAGCGCGCCCGCGTTGCCGCCCGCCTGCTCCTTGATCTTGGCGATCTCGGCGTCGGAGACGGTGCTGTCGACGGTCACGAGGACCCGGTTGCCGGTGCTGTCGACCGCCCAGGCCGTACCGGGGACGTCGGCCTTCAGCACGGAGTCCCGCGCACTGGTCAGCTGGTTCGCGCTGAACGTCGGTGCCTCGCTCGCGTTCGCGGTGGGGACGGCGATCGCGGCGGCGGCCGCGAGACCGGTGGCCACGGCGATCAGCCGGGTCCGTCTCGCGATGGCGCTACGGGTGGTGGTGCGCTTGATCCTCACTTGTCGTTCCCTCCCAGGGGAAGTCGGGGGCCCGCGTGGGGTCGGGGCCCGTGAGGCGCAGCCGGGGTCACCGTGCCCGGGTTCCGGACCCGACGTGACCCTGACAAGCGCTGAGGGGGAGTATTCGGCCGAACGGCCGGTCGGCGCAAGAGTGGCTTTCGGCCGTCGGTTTTTAAAGGATCTTTACCGAACGAGCTCTCGCTCCCCCGCCCCGATCGCGACGTCCAGCGCGGCCGGATAGAGGAAACGGAACCGGAAGCTGCCCCGCCCACCGGTGGCGTCGGCGAACACACCCCACAGCCGGCCGTCGGCCAACTGCCCCACCTGGAGGGTCAGTTCACGCCCCTCGAGGGAGAAGGCGAGTTCCCCCGCGAGGGCGAGTCCGCGCTCGCGGCCGTCCGCGTTGCCCACTCGCACGGTGCGCGGCGCGCGGGGGTGTGCGGGTCGTAGTCCCGTACGCCCCACACCCCTTCGCGGACCAGCACGACCAGCCTGCGTTCGCCCAGGGTGACCCGCGCCCGCGGCTCGTGGTCGGCGCCGAGGCGGACCTCGCCGGAGAAGGGCCGTCCGTCGAGCGAGAGTCCGTCGGCGCCTTCGGCGGTGAGCACGACCCCGTCACCGTCGGTCCTCCACCGGCCCGGGATGGCCGGAAGTCGCCCGTCCGGACGCCCGTCCGGACGGTCCTCGATCCAGTGGGTGCCCGCCGGCGCGAGCGGCCCATGGGGCGCCGAGACCGATTCCGTGCGCCGCTCGTGCCACTGCTTCCAGGCGTCGGACGCGTCCGACGTCATGTGGTCGGTCCCTTCCGTGCCGGGGCGGACAACCCCAGGTGCGAGCGCAGGGTCGCGCCCTCGTATTCCGTGCGGAACGCGCCGCGTTCCTGGAGCAGCGGCACCACCCGGTCGACGAATTCGTCGAGGCCGCCGGGGATGTGGTGCGGCAGCAGGACGAAGCCGTCGGCGGCTCCGTCCCGCACCAGCGTGTCGAGCGTCCCGGCGACCGCCTCGGGGGTGCCGGTGAGACAGCGGCCGGCCCGTGCCTCGATCACGGTCTGCCAGATGGACAGCCCCTTCTCCCTCGACAGCGCCCGCCACTTCTCGGCGAGCGCGACGGCGTCCCCGTACCGTTCCGGGTCCCGGTCGGCGCCGGGTTCCGGGTCGGTCTCGGGGAGCGGGCCGTCGGGGTCGTATCCGGACAGGTCGGTGCCCCAGACGCGTTCCAGGGCCACGATCGCGCCGCGCGGTGAGACCTGGCGGCGCCGGATCTCGGCCTCCCGTTCGTGTGCCTCGGCCGCGGTGTCGCCGAGGCACACGAGGACGCCGGGCATGACCTTCACCTCGTCCGGTGCCCGGCCGTGACGCACCAGGCGCCGCCGCACGTCGGCGCACAGGGCGCGGCCGGCCCCGGGCGGGCCGGGCCGGGTGCACAGCACGTCGGCGGTGGCGGCGGCGAACTCCCGGCCCTCGGCCGAGTCGCCGGACCTGATCAGCACCGGGTGCCCCTGCGGCGGCCTGGGCAGGCCGAAGGCGCCCGCGACATCGAAGTGCGGGCCCCGGTGCGCGACCGCCCGCGGCGCCCCGTCCGGGGGCCGGGAGTCCCACAACTCCCGTGCCACGGCGACGCTTTCGACGGCCCGCGCATGGCGGTCGGCACGGCCGTGCGCTCCGCCGTACCGGAAGTTGGCGCGGGTGCGGGCGTCGTCGGAGACCACCACGTTCCAGGCGGCCCGGCCCCCGCTGAGGTGGTCCAGGGTGGCGAGCCGGCGGGCGAGGTCGTACGGCTGGTGGAAGGCGGTGTCGGCCGTGGCGGCGAGCCCCAGCCGGCCGGTGACGGCGGCGAGCGCGTGGAGCACGGTGAACGGATCGGGCCGGCCCGCCACGGCCGACTCGTCGATCAGACCCCGGTGTTCGCGCGGCCGCAGCCCCTCGGTCGCCAGGACGAAGTCGAACAGCCCGCGCTCGGCGGTGCGCGCCAGCCGTTCGAAGGAGGAGAACTCGATCTGCGCCCCCGGGCCCTGGCCGGCCCAGACGGCGCCGCCGCCGGCGCCCGGCAGCCGGGCGGCGAGATGGAGCCGCCTGCGTACGGTCATGACGTTCCCCCGGTCATGGCGTAGCGGTTGGCGGGCCGGGCGAGGCCGAGGTGCTCGCGCAGGGTGCTGCCCGGGTAGAAGGTGCGGAACAGGCCGCGGTGCTGGAGCAGCGCGACGGTGCCGTTGACGAGCCGCTCCAGGTCACGGCGCGGCTCGACGGGCACGAGGTGGAAGCCGTCGGCGACGCCGTCCGTGTGCCAGGCGGCGATGAGCTCCGCGAGGCCGACGGGGCCGCCGCGGTACAGCGGGCCGTGCGCGGTCTGCCGGGGGCCGCCCCCGCCGTGGCCCGGTGCGGCGGCGCGCTCACCGCCGCCGAGGTCGACGGCGAGGCTCACCAGGACCCGCGGTGTGCCCGGTGGCCGGCCGAACCCGGCCGCGAGGGAGCGCAGTCGGTCGCGCACGGCGGCGGTCTGCGCGGCGCCGGCGGTGCTCAGCAGGGCCACGTCGGCGTACCGGGCCGCGGTCCGCCGGGCCGCCTCCGCCGTGGCGTCGACCACCCGGACGGGGTGGCCCTGCGGGGGGCGGGGCACGACCGAGGGTCCCTCGACGGAGAAGCCGGTGCCGGTGAAGCGGACCGGGTGCAGCTTGTCCCGGTCGACGAAGCGGCCGGTGGACACGTCGTGCACCTCGGCGTCGTCCTCCCAGCTGTCCCACAGCCGCGCCGCCGCGTCGGCGACCTCGCCCGCCTCCCGCCACAGCGCGTCGGCGGAGCCGGTGCGGCGGCGGCCGAACAGCCGGGCCTCGTCCTCCCCTGCCGAGACCTCCAGCCGCCAGCCGGCCCGGCCCCGGCTGACCCAGTCGAGGGTGGCGACGGCGGCCTG
Source organism: Streptomyces sp. NPDC026672 (assembly GCF_040638185.1). Classification (NCBI taxonomy): domain Bacteria; kingdom Bacillati; phylum Actinomycetota; class Actinomycetes; order Kitasatosporales; family Streptomycetaceae; genus Streptomyces; species Streptomyces sp. NPDC026672. Next base: position 48,018 of record NZ_JBEZXS010000039.1, on the reverse strand, counting down.
GACGTGGAAGGGCTCGGTGTGGGTGGTGGTCACCGTCGGCACCAGGCCGATGCGGGAGGTCTCGGGCGCCACCCGGGACAGCACGGCGAGCGCGTCGGGGCCGGGGCGGCCGTAGCCGTCGCCGAGCGTGACGAAGTCGAGCCCGCCGCTCTCGGCGAGCCGTACCAGGTCGGTGTACGGGGCGGCGGCGTGCGCCGGCGGCAGGTCGACGGCCGCGGCCAGGTGCAGCAGCCCCCGGCCGTGCGATGAGGTCATGGGCGGGAACCCTTCTTCTCGGGAGCGTGGTCCACGGGTCGGCGGCGCGTCCGGCTCACAGGACCTTCGCGAGGAACGCACGGGTGCGCTCGTGGCGCGGGGCGTCCAACACCTCGGCGGGTGGGCCCTGTTCGACGATCCGGCCGGCGTCCATGAACACCACCGTGTCGGCGACCTCGCGGGCGAAGCCGATCTCGTGGGTGACAATGATCATGGTGGTGCCCCGGGTCGCCAAATCCTTGATGACGTCGAGGACTTCACCGACCAGCTCGGGGTCGAGCGCGGAGGTCGGCTCGTCGAACAGCAGCAGCTTCGGTTCCAGGGCGAGGGCCCTGGCGATGGCGACGCGCTGCTGCTGCCCGCCGGACAGCTGCCGCGGGCGGGCGTCGGCCTTGTCGGCAAGGCCCACCCGGTCGAGCAGCCGCAGCGCGTCCGCCACGGCCCGCGCGCGGGGGCGTCCCAGCACGGACACCGGGGCCTCGACGATGTTCTCCACCACGGTGAGGTGCGGGAAGAGGTGGAAGTTCTGGAAGACGAACCCGATGCGGGTGCGCTGCTTGAGGACCTCGCGCTCGGGCAGTTCGTACAGCTTGTCGCCGGAGCGCCGGTAGCCGATCAGCGTGCCGTCCACGCTGATCGCGCCCCGGTCCACCTTCTCCAGGTGGTTGACGGTGCGCAGCAGCGTGGACTTGCCGGAGCCGGACGGGCCGAGGACGACGGTGACCTCACCGGTGCGGACCTGGAGGTCGATGCCCTTGAGGACGTCGAGCGTGCCGAAGCTCTTGTGGACGGACCTGATGTCGACCATGACGCTCATCGCGGGCATCCCTCGGATCTCGGTGGGGTCGGTGAACTCGGTTCGGGGTGCGCGGTGTTCACGCGTCGGCGGCGTCGGGGCGGGCGCGCAGGAAGGCGAGGACGGCCCGTGCGGTGGCGTCGTTCTGCCGGAACGCGGGGCCTCCGGTGCGCGGCCGGGTGAAGGCGCCGGGGGTGCGGGCGTCGGTGAACGGGCCGAGCGCGAACCGCCGTCGGTGCGGACGGCCGTCCCGGTCGAGGACGCGCCCCTCCTCGGGGTCCACCCGCAGCAGCCCCTCGGGGCTCTCGGCGGCGCCGTCGGCGTGCAGCCCGCGCAGCAGCCCGTCGCGGGCGCGTCCGAGGGTGGGTTCGGGCAGCCGCGCCTCCACCAGCGCCCGTGCGGTGACGGAGAAGCCGGGCACGGTCGGGCTCGACGCCCGGAACACCCCGTCCTCGGCGGTCACGGCCATGTCGGCGCCGACGAAGCGCAGCAGACCGGCCCGGGACAGCGCGAGCATCTGCCGCAGCCGGGGTCCCGGCGGCCCGGAGGCCAGATAGCTGAAGAAGCCGTGCCACCAGGGGCCGATGTCGCCCAGCCGGATCAACTGCCCGTAGACGGAGAGCAGTCCGAGGAAGACGGACAGGTCGGGGCTGTGCCGGGGGTCGTGCCGGCGGGCGAGGTCGTCCTCGATGTGGCGGCGCAGCCCGTCCTGGAAGTCCTCGTGGGAGGCGTGGCGCACGCCGTCGAGCGGGCGGTCGAGCGCGGCGAGGTCGAGCCGGTCGGCCGGCTCGGACACGGCGGCGGCGACGAGGGCGTGCAGGTCGGCGGTGCTCACCGCGGCGGCGTACTTCTCCTCGAAGACGGCCCAGGACACGGCCGTGCGCTCGGGGTGGACGGTGAACAGCCGGTGGTAGTGGGCGAAGCCGAGTTCCTTCTCCACCAGCGGCCACACGTCCCGCCGGAAGTCGAAGCCCCCCGGCCGCGCGAGCAGTTCGTCGATCTCGGCGGGCCCGAGGAAACGGGGCAGCGGGGGCCGCCCGCCGGTCCAGTCGTAGCCGATCTTCGAGTGGTACGGCACACCGCGCCGCGAACCGACGTACAGCACCGGCTCCCGTCCCGAGGGCACATAGGTGTCGCCCTCGTGGCGTCCGCCGCGGCCCTCGGTGAGCAGCACCAGCAGGTCGACGAAGGCGAGTCCGAAGCCGCGCACCAGGACGGGGGCGCCGGGCGCCAGCGCGCCGAGGTCGCTGTCGGCGGTGAAGTCGGGCGGCAGGTGGACCAGCCCGTTGGCGCGGGCGTACCGCGCCAACTCGGCCTGCTCCGGGTCGAGTTCGGCGTCGAGATGGCCGAGGGCGAGAACAACGAGGTCGGCGGGGAGCGGTTCGGTCCTGCCCTCCAGCCACACCCGCTGGCGGCCCTCGGGCGGTCCGTCCACCCGCAGGGCGCGCACGGGGTGGTGGCGGACGGTGACGTCCGGGGGCAGGTCGGCCACCGCCCGGTCGTACACCCAGCGCAGATAGCGGCCCTGGAGCTGCCGGTCGGCGAAGGTCCGGCCGTCGAGGTCAGCCCACTCGTGCAGGGTGGGGCCCTCGCGCACCGGCCCCGCCATCCGCACGGTGTCGTCGGTGAACATGGTGACGTCCTCGGCGTGCGAGTTCATCCACAGCAGCGGGGACTGGGCCGCGCGCCAGATGCGCCCGGCGCCCGGCGGATGCGGGTCGACCAGATGGATGTCGAGGCCCGTACCGTCGTACAGCTCCGGCGCGTTGGCGGCGATCCGCTCGATCAGACCGGCCCCGCGCGGCCCGGCCCCGACGATCACGAGCTGGGCGCGTACCGGGTGTCGCGTCCCGCTCATCGGGCCGTCTCCGTCCCGCGGGCGTAGTGCCTCTCCACGTAGTACTGGCCGACGCCGAGCAGCGAGGTGACGACGGTGTACCAGAGGGTGGCGACCATCAGGAGCGGGATGACCTGGTAGGTGCGGTGGTAGACGAGCTGTACGGAGAAGAGCAGGTCGCTGACGGCGATGACACTGACGATGGAGGTGCCCTTGAGGGTGCCGATCAGCATGTTCCCGGCGGGCGGCACGATGGAGCGCATCGCCTGGGGCAGCACGATCCGCCACAGCCTGCGCCACCGGCTCAGCCCGAGCGCCTGCGCGGCCTCGACCTGGCCGCGGTCGACGGAGAGGATGCCGCCGCGCACGACCTCGGCGGCGTAGGCGGCCTCGTGCAGGGTGAGTCCGACGACCGCCACGGCGACCGGGCCGAGCAGGTTGACGGTCTTCACGCCGAACACCTGCGGGTACAGCGCCCCGATGTTGAACCACAGCAGGAGCTGCACCAGGATCGGTATGGAACGGAACAGCCAGACGTATCCCCAACTGACGGCCCTCAGCACGGGGTTGGCGGAGAGCCGGAACACGGCGAGCAGGGTGCCGAGGGCGAAGCCGAGCACCATGACGACCGCGGTCAGCCACAGGGTGAGCCACAGGCCGCGCAGCACGGAGTCCGAGGTGAAGTAGTCGGCGACGACGCCCCATTGGAACGCCTGGTTGCGCAGGACGGAGGTGGCGGCGAGCCCGAGCAGGACGAGGACGGCGACGGCGGCCGTCCACTGCCCGAACCGGCGGTGCGGGACGATCCGCAGGGTGTCCGCGCGCTCGGGTGTCTCCGGGGCGGCGGGGACCTTGGCGAGGGTGTCGGATGACATGGGAAGGCTCCGTGACGTTCGTCGAACACGGGTGGGTGCCTTCACACGGCGCGCCGGGGGCGCGTACGGCCGAGCCCCTCAGCAGGGCCGCCCATCGAGAGTACGGCGGCGTTTCCCCCCGCTGTCAAGGCCGTCCACACTGTGAGCGGTACGTCTCAAGTCGGTTGACGGGCTTCGGGAGACCTGTTCCACTTGGCCCATGCATCCACAGCAGTGGCTGGTCACCCGCTCCCACATCGACTTCGGTCGCGTGTGGTCCTGTTCCTGTTGAGCCGACCCCCTGCGCGCCCTGCCTGACGGCAGGAGTTCTCCGCGTCCTCCCTGTTTTCAGGGCCCCCCCTTTTTCGTACCGCCGCCTTCACACGCGCACCCCTCCCCTCGCGCTCCCCCTCGTACGTCCGCGCACCCTCATGTCTCCAGGAGACCGCCGCCCGATGCGTACACCTCCGCACGCCCGTCGTCGCCCCTTCCTCCCCTTCGCCCTGATCTCCTCGGCCGCTCTGCTGCTCACCGCCTGCGGCTCCGGCACCGGCACCGGGAACACGTCCGCGGCCGCCGCCGCGGGCGAACCCGCCGCGATCCCGACCACGGACGTCGTCTCGGCCGTCCACGAGAACGCGGCGGCGGCCCGGCTGCTGCCCCCGGGCACGACCCGCGTCACCGTCGCGGTCGCCGTCGGGGGCACCCCGCCCGGCATCACCTACCTCGACGACGGCAGGACGCTGACCGGCCAGGACCTCGACTTCACCCGTGCCGTCGCGCGGGTGCTCGGCCTCGGGCTCAAGGTGGAACAGGCCGGCTTCGAGGCGATCCTGCCCGCCCTCGACAGCGGCAAGTACGACGTGGGCGCCAGCAACTTCGGCGTGACCGACGAGCGCCGCAGAACCATCGACTTCGTCACCTACATCAACGACGGCCAGGGCTTCGCCGTCCGCAAGGACAGCAAGCTGGGCAGGGTCACCGACCTCCGGCAGCTGTGCGGGCTGAACGTCGCGACCGGCGCGGGCACGACGTTCGAGGCCACGCTGGAGGAGAGCAAGCACGTGTGCACGGACGCGGGGAAGAAGGCGTACGCCGTGCAGACCTACGGCGAGCAGGGCGCCCTGTGGTCCTCGCTCCAGCAGGGCCGCAGCGACGTCGTGATGTCCACGATCAACGGTCTGCGCTACTCGGTGGCCCAGCAGCCCGGCCTGAAGTTCCTCAACGAGTTCCACCGCCTGGACGTGGGCTTCGCCTTCAAGAAGGGCACGAAGCTCGCCCCCGCGTTCCGGGCGGCGGTGAACCGGCTGATCGCCGACGGCACCTACGACAGGATCCTTGAGAAATGGGGGACGACCGGCTCGGCCATCCCCACGTCCCGGATCAGCCCCCCGGAACTGAAGGACTGACCGCACCCCCCGGCGGGACGGCGTCACGCGCCGCAGTCGCAGCACTCACAACATTCGCAGCACTCGCAGCACTCACAGCAGTCGCAGCAACCGCCGTCGCAGTCGCAACCGAGGCCCGACCGCCGCTGCCGCGACCACGGCCCCTCGAACTCGTCGGCGCAGCACACCTGGCACGTGCAGCACAGCCCGATCGCCGCCGCGCACCCCGCCCAGAACCCCCGCCGCTGCGGCCCCGGCGGCTGTCCCCCGAAGGGACTGAACGGATTGCCCGGCGGCACCTGGGGGCCGAAGGACGCCTGCGGTCCGTGCCCGCAGGACGCCGTCCCGAACGCCCGGTCCACCGACCGCGCCAGTTCGTGCGCGAGCAGCAGATGGGCCAGCGAGCCGTCCGTGAACTCGACGTCCCGCAGGGCCAGCCGGACGCCGTGCAGCGCGTCGTCGGCGAGCCTGCGCGCCTCGGCCAGGGACGTCCCGGTCGCGGTCAGCGGGTTCCACGCGCCCGACGCGGCGTCGGCCTCCTGGTCCTCCACGGCGTCCAGGAGGTGCGCGAGCCGGCCGAACAGCCGTCCCGCCTCGGCGAGCGGCGCCGCGTTGCCCGGACGTCCGGCGAGCACCGCGGTGTGCGCGAAGGCCGCCGCCGTCGCGGTCTCGGTCGGCTCGGTGACCGTGAGGACCGGCGTCCCGGGCCCGGCCAGCGCCTCTACGCCGACCTGCCGTTCGACGGCGTCCACGAGGAGCGCGGTGTCGAAGCCGACGGCCGAGCCGCCGCGCGCGCCCGCCCGGCCCCAGCGGTCCGCGACGCGGCGGGCGGCGAGCGCGACCGGGCCGCGGGCCAGCAGCCCGTCACCGTCGGCGACATGGTCGTGCACCTTGGCCGAGGCGAGCACCAGCGAGACGGCCGCCGCGAGCCGCGCCCCCTCGCCCTGGGCGACCGGGGCGGTGCGCATGCCGCGCAAGGGGCACGGCCCGGCAGTACGCCGTCGTCCGTCCGCCGTGCCGGACTGAGCCTCCGTCAGAACCGATATGAGGAGCCCGTCGTAGTTCGTCACGATGCGTGCGAGCTGTCCGTGGTCTCCGCGAAGTGCGAGGCAGAGCCCGCACAGATGCGCCATCCACTGGGTCTTGAGGTGCTCACCGAGCCGGTGGGCACAGGGCCTGACGATTCCGAACACGACCATCCCCCGTATCGTGATCCGACGTTGAGCGGCGGCATCGTACCGGTAGTCGGGGGTACAGCAGCAGGGGGGTCCCCTCACCCGCACGCACCACGCATCACCCATACGCCGCGAAGAATCATATTTCACTCATAGTCAGCAGCCGTACGTGGCACGACCCTTGTGGCGCAGGGGCTCTCGACGTACGGGCTGTGCACCAGTACCGTCACAAACCCCCCGCGCGGCGTCTATCCACTTGGCGCGTCATCCGCATCATGGATGACCATAGGGATGCGGAAGGCAAGAAGGACCGCTGTGAGAGGAGGCGTCCATGGGATCGGTACGCAAGGCGAGTGCCTGGCTTGGCCTCGTCGACGACAACGATGACGAGCGCTACTACGACGACGACTACTCCGAAGGGACCGAGCCCGGGGATGCCTGGGTCACCGACCCGCGGGTCAAGGTGGCCTCGGACACCGCCGAGGAGAAGGACCGCCGCATCGGCACGGTGACCCCGGACAGCTTCCGGGACGCGCGCGCCATCGGCGAACTGTTCCGGGACGGCGTCCCGGTCATCATGAACCTCACGGCCATGGACGCCGGTGACGCCAAGCGCGTGGTCGACTTCGCCGCCGGGCTCATCTTCGGTCTGCGCGGTTCCATCGACCGGGTCTCCAACCGGGTGTTCCTGCTGACGCCCGCCGACACCGAGATCATCAGTGGCGACGCGGCCACGCACCGCTCGGACGGCTTCTTCAACCAGAGCTGAGGCAGGGCCGCTCGCCGGCCCTGCCCCGCTTCGGGGTCAGCGGAAGGCGTCGAGTCCGGTGAGCGCCTTGCCGAGGACGAGCTGGTGCATCTCGACGGTGCCCTCGTACGTGAGCACCGATTCCAGGTTGGTCGCGTGCCGCATCACGGGGTACTCCAGGGAGATCCCGTTGGCACCGAGGATCGTCCGTGCGGTACGGCAGATCTCGATGGCCTCCCGTACGTTGTTGAGCTTGCCGAAGCTGACCTGCTCGGGACGCAGGCGGCCGGCGTCCATCCGCCGCCCCAGATGGTGGGCGAGCAGGATCCCCTTGTGCAGTTCGACCGCCATGTCGGCGAGTTTGGCCTGGGTGAGCTGGAAGCCGCCGATGGGCCTGCCGAACTGCTCCCTCGACCTCGCGTAGGCGAGTGCCGCCTCGAAACTGCTGCGGGCCGCGCCCATGGCGCCCCACACGATGCCGTACCGGGCGTGCGACAGACAGGCGAGCGGGCCGCGAAGACCCACGACCTCCGGGAGCACGGCGTCCGCGGGCAGCCGTACGTCGTCCATGACCAGCTCGCTCGTGACGCTGGCGCGCAGGGACCACTTGTGCTTGATCTCCGGGGCGGAGAAGCCGGGGGTCGCGGTGGGGACGGCAAAGCCGCGGATGCCCTCGTCGGTCTGCGCCCAGACGACGGCGACCTCGGCGACCGAGCCGTTGGTGATCCACATCTTGCGGCCGTTCAGGACCCAGTCGCCGCCGTCGCGCTTGGCGTGGGTGCGCATGGAGGCGGGGTCGGAGCCGTGGTCGGGTTCGGTGAGGCCGAAGCAGCCGATCGCCTCGCCGGCCGCCATGCGGGGCAGCCAGTGCCGCTTCTGGTCCTCGCTGCCGAAGCGGTGGATCGCGTACATGGCGAGGGAGCCCTGGACCGAGACGAGGGAGCGGATGCCGGAGTCGGCGGCCTCCAGTTCCAGGCAGGCGAGGCCGTACTGCACGGCGGTGGCGCCGGCGCAGCCGTAGCCGGTGAGGGACATGCCGAGGGCGCCCAGCTCGCCGAGTTCCCTCGCGAGATCCTTGATGACCGGGAGTTCGCCGCGTTCGTACCACTCGGCGATGTGGGGGAGGACGCGGGTGCCGGCCCAGGTGCGTACCGTGTCGCGGACGGCCAGGTCCTCGGGGTCGAGGAGGTCGCTGATGCCGAGGGGGTCGGCGGGGTCGAACGCGGGAAGCTTGGCAGACCCGGACATGAACCCTCCGTCAACATAAACTAGCGCCGCTAACCCCAAGGTACCAGCCACGGCTTCCTGTCCCGGCCCGGCAACTCAAGAACCCCGGGTCGCCACGACCCACCCCACCCGCCCGTAACGGTTGGGCAGGAGGCCAGGCTTTGCCGTGGGGGTTCTTGCCGTTGGTGGGCGTTGGGCTTGGGGTTCTCGGTGTTCGTGGGTGGCTGTGGTCGGCGGGCTCGTGGTGGGGCGCGTCACCTGGCATGGTCCCCTCCGCCGGTCGCCGCCGACGGCGGGTCGCCCTCTCCGTTGGCTCGCCCCTCCCCCAAGTTGCACGGGCGGGCGGGTGGGAAAAGGGGAACGTCAGGCCGATACTCGGGGGCGTTCCGGTTCTCGGGGGGACGGGACCTCCAGGGGGGTGGGGTCGCAGTGCATCACCCTCGGAAGCCGCAGCGCCATCACCGCCCCCAGCAACAACAACCCCGCACTCACGAGCAACGTCACGTGCAACCCGTGCACAAAAGAGTCCCGCGCCGCCCGCCGCAACGCCGCCCCCGGCATCCCCCCGAGCCGCCCGGCCACGTCGTACGCCTCGCCGAGCGACCGCCCCGCGGACGCCGACGCCGACGCCGGCACCCCGGGCACCGACGCCAGCCCGGGGGCGTACGCCGCGTTCATCACACTGCCGAGCAGCGCGATGCCGATGCCCGCGCCCAGCTGGTACGACGTCTCCCCGATCGCCGCCGCCCCGCCCGCCTGCTCGGACGGCGCCTCGCTCAGCATCGACTCGTACGCCCCGAAGAGCGTCGTCTCGAGCCCGAACCCCAGCAGCACGAACCCGAACAGCAGCAGCCCCGCGTTGTCCTCGCCGCCCATCGCGGTGAGCGTCACCACGGCCGCCGCGGTCAGACAGAACCCGTAGCTCACCATCCGCCTCGGCCCCAGCCTGCGCAGCAGCCGCGCGCCGACCAGCCCCGCCGCCATCGCCGCGACCGTGAGCGGCAGCAGCCGCAGCCCCGTCTCCAGGGGGGACAGGCCGAGCACCAGCTGGAGGTACTGCGCCGCGATCAGTTCGAGACCCACCAGCGCGAGCATCGCCAGCACGATGCAGCCCACCGCCGTACTGAACGCGGGCCGGGCGAACATCCCGAGATCCACCAGCGGGGACGCCCGCCGCCGCTGCCGTCGTACGAAGAGGACCAGCAGCAGCGCGCCCACGGCGAGCGGCACCAGGGTGAACACGTTCCACACCGGCTCCCCGCCGCCGAACCGCTTCACCCCGAGCACCACACCGAACAGCCCGGCCGCCGCCATCAGCGCGCCGACCACGTCCCACGGCCCGTCCCGCTCACCGCGCGACTCGGGCAGCAGCAGCCGCCCGACGGGCAGGCTGACCAGCATCAGCGGGATGTTGACGAGGAAGACCGAGCCCCACCAGAAGTGTTCGAGCAGGAACCCGCCGAGCAGCGGACCGACCGCCGCCCCGACCGCGGCCACCGCGCTCCACACCCCGATGGCGACGGCCCGCTCCCGCCGGTCGGGAAAGACCTGCCGCAGGATCGACAGCGTGGCCGGCATGATCATCGCCCCGCCCACCCCGAGCAGCGCCCGCGCCAGGATGAGCACCTGGGCGCTCGGCGCGAACGCGGCCACCGCCGATGCGGCGCCGAAGAGGGTGTAGCCGAGCAGCAGGATGCGCCGGCGGCCGACCCGGTCGCCGAGCGTGCCGAAGAGGATCAGCAGGGAGGCGCAGACCAGCGGGTAGACGTCGACGATCCAGAGCAGCTCCATGGCACCGGGCCGGAGGTCCTCGGTGACGGCCGGGACCGCCACGTGCAGCACGGTCGCGTCGAGGGCGACGAGGAGCAGGCTCACGCAGAGGACGACGAGGACGACCCAGCGGTTGGCACCGGCCCCGGCCACCCGACGGCGCAGCGCTGCGGAGGCCATGGTCGTGCCGGACATGTGCGTACCTCCCAGAAGTTCCCTCGCGTGCGGCGGCTCGGCGGGGTGGGGACGCCCCGTCGTACGGCCGGAGAGGAGCGGGGTCTCCAGCGCCGCTCGAGACGAACGCGAGTGACACGTCAGCGTACGCGAGTTCGTTCCGGCGTCACGTGGCGGACCTCTCACCCTCCACGGGGAAGTCATGTGGGGTACGCCACTCCTCCTTCTCTTGTCCTTCTCTTGACCACGTACCGTCAGCGGGTCCGGTTCCGGGCCGTGCCGATAATCGAGCCCGTGACCGATCTCGCGACCCGCGCGGCACCGCCCCGCGCCCCGTCCCCGCGCCGGGCGGCCCCCGCCCTGCTCGGGTACGCCGCCGTCCGGGCGCTGGGCCTGGTGGTGCTGGCGGTGTGGAGCGACGCGCGCGGCGGGAGCGCGTACACCTTGCTGACCGCCCGCTGGGACGCGCTCTGGTACACGAGGGTGGCGAGCGGCGGGTACGGCTACGAGGTGCGGACGGCCGGCGGCGACGTCCACTCGGACCTCGCGTTCTTCCCGCTGCTGCCGTGGCTGGAGCGGCTGCTGCACGCGCTCACCCCGTGGTCGTACGCCGACGCCGGCTTCGTCGTCGCCCTGCTCGCCTCGCTCGCCGCGGCCTGGGGGATCTTCGCGGTGGCTGACCATGTGTACGGCGGCCGGGCGGGGGTGTGCGCGGTGTTGCTGTGGGCGGTGCTGCCCGTCGGGATCGTGCAGTCGATGGCGTACAGCGAGTCGTTGTTCACGGCGCTCGCGGCCTGGTCGCTGTACGCCGTGCTGACCGGCCGCTGGATCACGGCGGGTGCGCTCGCCGCGTGCGCGGGGCTGACCCGGCCGGTGGGGCTGGCCGTCGTGGCGGCGGTGTGGGCGGCGGGCCTTGCCCCGTTCGTGGGAGATCGGCGCACGCGTGCCGGGGGCGGCGCGCGGCTCGGCGGACACGCCCCCGGCGCGGTCGGCAGCGCCCGCGCCCGGCGCGTTCCGGCGGGGGACGGCGCGTACGGGGAACCGCGCGCCCCTTCCCCGTGGCGCCGCGCCCTCGGTGCGGCCCTCGCTCCGCTCGGCGTCGCCTCCTACGTCCTGTGGGTCGGCCGGCACACGGGCCGGGGCCCGTTCGGCTACCTGGACGTGCAGGCGGGCTGGCGCAACGGCTTCGACGGCGGGTACGCGTTCGCGCGTTTTGTCGCCGGCAGGTTCACGTCGTTCCCGTCGGCGCTCGCCGGGGTGGGTCTGATCGCCGGGGTCGCGCTGGTGATCTGGCTGTACGTCACCTGTGTGCGGCGGCGGCAGCCGCTCGCGCTGCTGGTGTACTCGGGTGTCGTCGTCGCCCTCGCCCTGGGCGCGTCGAGCTACTTCGGGTCCAAGCCGCGGCTGCTGCTGCCCGCCTTCCCGCTGCTGCTGCCCCTCGCCGTGGCCCTCGCCCGGTCGCGCACGTCACGAGCCGCCCTGGTCACGGGTGGTGTGGCGCTCGCGTCGGCGGTGTACGGCGCCTTCTGGCTGAACGGCTCGGGCCCACCATGATCAACAGGTACGCGCAGTGAGCTCCGGGCGAATTCCACGCCATCCCACGGTGAACGAATTCATAAGCGCGTCATAACGAACACCCGGCATGATCAAAGGAATTGAGGGAGTCGGCCGACACGGATTGCGGAATCATGAGAAATTGAGCCACCCCTGAGAGGTTTCCCACATCACATCGTCATCACAAAGCCGGTGATTCGTCAGGGTCGTCAGCTCACTCGCTGTAACGTCGATTGGGTGCGTACCGAACGAAACCTCACCCGTCTGGACCGGGTGTTCGCCAGACTGGACCGCGAGCCAGAACGGCCGGCCCACATCGATGTGCCGAAGATGAGCCGGCACAGGGCCGTTCTGTTCTCCGCGACCCTGGCTTTCTATCTGGCGATCGTGTGGGCCGTCGTGACGACCTCGTGGCTGGTGCGGCTCGACTGGCAGGTCATGTTCTTCCGGCCGTACCAGCAATGGCCGGAGATCCACGCCTTCCTCGACTACTACGTGGTGCTCGGCCAGCGCGGCCCCACCGCCGTGATGGTCGCGGCCTGGCTGGGCTGGCGCTCCTGGCGGCAGCACACGCTGCGCCCGCTGCTGACGCTCGGTACGTCCCTGCTGCTGCTCAACATCACGGTCGGCGCGGCGAAGATCGGCATGGGCCGCCTCGGTCCGCACTACGCCACTGTGATCGGCTCGAACGAGATGGGCCTCGGCGGCGATATATTTCCCAGCGGCCACACCGCCAACGCGGTGGTGACCTGGGGCATCCTGGCCTATCTGGCCTCCACCCCGGGAGCCCGCCGCTGGCTGTCCGCGCTCTCCGCGGTCACCTCGCTCGGCGTCGGCCTGACCACCGTCTACCTCGGTACGCACTGGCTGAGCGACGTGCTGCTGGGCTGGGCCGCGGGGCTGCTGATCCTGCTGGCGCTGCCGTGGTTCGAGCCGCTGATCGCACGGGCCGAGATCGCCCTGTTCGACCTGCGCGACCGCTGGCGGGCACGGCGCGGCCGTCCGGCGACCGCACCGGCCGTACCCGTCACGCCCGTTGCGCTCCCGCCGCGTACCGTCTCCGCCGACGAGCCGGCTCCGGCGCGCGAGCCCGCCGCCTCGGCGCGCACGGCCAGGGCGCCGGTCCATCTGGCGCCGGGCCCGCACACGGCCCGCTCGGACCGCACCCCGGTGACCCCCGCGGGCAGCCGCCGCCCACCGCACTCGGACCGCGTCCCGCGCGGCTCCGCCCCCACCGCCCGCCCCCTGGCGGGCGGCTGACCCGGCGACACCCCGCGGGACCGGTACGCACGGTCCGTCCCGCAAGGCCGAAGGCCCGGTCCCGACGTCCGGGACCGGGCCTTCGGCGCTCCGTCCGGTGTGCGCTCAGCCCTTCCAGGCGCGGGCCACACGGCCGTCGCGCACCTCGAAGTTCAGCCGCCCCGCGCGGTACTCCATGGTGATGATCGCGTCCGGCGGCAGTGCGCGCACGGTCGGCCAGCCGCGCTCGCGCGCGAGCCGTTCGGCCTGCGCCGCGTCGAGTCCGACGTACCCGTCCGGGTCGTCCTGGGGTTCCGCGGGCGGAGGGGGAATCTGTGCCATACGGCCACGCTAGGCCGTCTCCGCCGACCGGGGAAGCCATAACCGGTCCGGGTCGCGCACATCCCTCGCCGGTCACACTTCTGTCACAGGATCACGACACGCGTTTCCGCCGAACTCCGTCACACGTACGGGCGGTTCCACGGGCCTCCCCGGCGCATTCGAACGGAATTCCCGGCGGTTGCGACGCGCCTTCGAATAACGCGCGGGAAAGGACCGGGGGAACACACGGCGTGCCCCGCGCACCCGCTTTCCCGGCCGAATCCGAACGCCCCGCGCGAACCGACGGCACATAGGAATTTCACGGTGCCGCCACAGAACCCGCACGCCGTACGACGACGAGGCCCCGCCCGGCCGTGGGGCCGTGCGGGGCTCGGTGTCCGGTGCGGACCCGCGTCAGACGTCGAGACGCTGACCGGGGACGATCAGGTCCGGATCGGCGCCGACGACGGCCTTGTTGACCGTGTAGAGGCGCTGCCAGGTGGTGCCGTGCCGGGCGGCGATGCCGCTCAGCGTGTCGCCCTCGCGCACGGTGTAGTCACCGTGGGCGGAGTTCCGGGCGGCGTGCTCCGACGCCCGCTTCGGCGCCGCGGCGCGGCGCTCGGGGGCCTTGGCCGGGTGCCTCGGTGCCTTGGCGGGCTTCGACCGCTCGACGGCCTCGGCGGGGCGTACGGCCTTGCTGTGCCCCGCACCGGGGGCGGAGGCCGACGGGGCCGAGCCGGAGGCGCCGGCCCGCGCCGAGCAGACCGGCCAGGCGCCCCAGCCCTGCGCGTGCTGGACCTTGGTGGCGACGGCGATCTGCTGGGCCCTGGAGGCCCGGTCGGCGGTGGGCGCGTAGGCCGTGCCGCCGTACGCCCGCCAGGTGCCGGCGGCGAACTGGAGCCCGCCGTAGTAGCCGTTGCCGGTGTTGATGTGCCAGTTGCCGCCGCTCTCGCACTGGGCGATGCGGTCCCACACCCCGTTGTCCGCCGCCGCGGCGCCGCCGGCCGTGGCCAGCAGTCCAAGTGGGGCGAGCAGCGCCGCGCCGGCGAGGACCGCCGTCGTACGCGCCCTGCGGGCGCCGTCCTTGCGCACGCCGTCACGGGTGGTATCGGCACATTCGGACATGTAGTTCCCTCTCCACGTACCCGGACTCCCCCTGTCCGGGACACCGGTGCCGCGCATGGACGCGGTCCGTCGTGCCCCGTCCTGCCCTCCGGGCCGGGCGGCGGTACTGCCTGCCGACACGGCCGTGGGACGTATCCGGGCGGTGCTCGATGCACACGGCGGAGGAATCTAAGGAGCCGGGGGATCCGATTTCAACCAACTCGGCGTCATTCCAGGCCAGTTGGCTGTTACCGCCGGTATCAGAGATTTTCGGCCACCTGTTTAATGCCCCGATTTCAGGATTTGTCGACCAACGGCCGGGTCAATCTGTGATTCTCTTCACCGCCTCAAATTCCCTTCTGTTGCGCGGAGTTGACGTGGAGTGCCCGATTCCGCACCAGGCGTGACGCTCTGCTCCGGAAGGTTCGATTCGGTTCACGCCGGGGCGTGACTACCGCCACAGATCACCCGTTGTCTTCTTCATGAGCCCCGGAACCCCCGGGACCCATGGGCCGGGAGCCACCCGGCCGCACCGCACCGCATCCCGAGGGAGCCATCGTGCCGCGCATGCTCGACGTCAGTGACGCCGTACGCGCCGAGATCGGCGACGAAGAAGCCGACCGGCTGCTCGCCGGAGAGAACGCCCCGGGCAGTTACGACTGCACGTCGTGCCGCACCCCGGGCGACTCCGAGCAGGAGCGCACCAGCACCGTCCTGTTCATCGGGGACGAGACCGCCGTCCTCGCCTTCGCCCACGCCGGCTGCCTGCCCTCGCAGGTCGTCCAGGTCACCGAGGAGCAGCTCCAGGGCGCGGTCCGCTCCATCAACGGCCACGGCACGCCCGCGGGCGGCCCGCCCCGGACCGCGCCCGAGCAGGCGGTGCTCGGTGTGACCAGCGGACTCGTGCTGATCGCCGGGGAGTTGCACCCGGCGCTCGTCGTGGAGCCGACCGCGCCGATCGTGCGCCCCGGCACGAACGGAGTCGGTGACGACTTCCTTCCGCTCCTCATCGAGCAGGGGTTCATGCCGCTGATCGAGCTGAGCACGGTGCCGCCGGTGCTGCACGGCTGGTCGGTGCTGCTCGCGGTCGGCCAGCTGCACGCGGTCCTCCAGCCCGGGGTCAACGGGGGCCAGCCGGTGGCCTGGTGGCAGGCCCACCAGCCGCTCCAGGTGACCGACAGCTGGCGGGCGGCGGCCAACAAGCACCAGCAGGTACTCATGTTCGCGGCGCCGGTCGGGTCGATCGGGCGTCAGCCGCGGGAGGACCTGCTGCGGGACGCGCTCGACAGGGCGGCGGCGAACGGCAAGCTCGTCGCGGCGACCCTGCCCCTGGCGGGCACGTGAACGCGTAGGCACCGTGGGACATGAGCGCGTGGGCACCGCGGGGCGTGCGGTGCGTCGACGGGCACGGGTTCGGGGGTGGTCGCCCGCGCCCGCATCCCTTCGCGTTTCGGGTCGTTTGGACATACGTGCACGCATATGACGTTTCTCCCCGACGGTCGTCCCTCTCCTCCGTTCCGTCCGCCCGGAGCGCGCAGGACTCACTGGGCGGGCCCTCGGCCACACCGATCTACGACACGCTCTACGCGGAGTGGGTCAAGTCCTTCCGGACACTGCCGGGCGACCGCACCGGCGAGGAGGAGCTGGGGTTCGTGGCCTTCGGGTTCGCCCCGCACAGCACCGGCACGCACGACACGGGCCTGTACGGCTCGACGTCGTACGGCTCCAGCTCGTACAGCGCCTACAGCGCCGGTGCGTACGGCGCCCGGCACGGCGGCGGACAGCAGCAGGTGCAGTGGCAGCGGGTCGGCTCGATCAGGCGGGACGAAACCGGGATGCACCACCACGTCCCGGCGGCGCTGCCGCCCGGACCGCGCCGGGGCATCTGACCCCCGGCGGGCGGGACGACTGAGAGGGGCGGTCCCCGGAACCCGGGAACCGCCCCTCTCTTCGCGTGCCGCGAATCCGCTCTCCGCTTCTTCCCCTGCTTCTTCCGCTTCTTCTGTTTCTTCCGCTACTTCTTCTTCGTGCCGCGCTTCTCGCGCACCCGCACCGAGATGTGGATCGGCGTGCCCGCGAAGCCGAACTCCTCGCGCAGCCGGCGCTCGATGAAGCGCCGGTAGCCCGCCTCGATGAAGCCGGAGGCGAACAGGACGAAGCGCGGCGGCTTGGTGCCGGCCTGGGTGCCGAACAGGATGCGGGGCTGCTTGCCGCCGCGGACCGGGTGCGGGTGGGCCGAGACCAGTTCGCCGAGGAACGCGTTCAGCCGGCCCGTCGGCACCCGGGTCTCCCAGCCGTCCAGCGCCGTCTCGATCGCCGGGACCAGCTTCTCCATGTGGCGGCCGGTGCGGGCGGAGACGTTGACGCGGGGCGCCCAGGCGATCTGGCCCAGCTCGGTCTCGATCTCCCGCTCCAGGTAGTAGCGCCGCTCCTCGTCGAGGGTGTCCCACTTGTTGAACGCGATGACCATGGCGCGGCCCGCCTCGACGGCCATCGTGACGATGCGCTGGTCCTGCACCGAGATGTTCTCGGAGGCGTCGATGAGGATGACGGCGACCTCGGCCTTCTCGACGGCGGCGGCCGTGCGCAACGAGGCGTAGTAGTCGGCGCCCTGCTGGAGGTGGACCCGCTTGCGGATGCCGGCCGTGTCGACGAACTTCCAGGTGACACCGCCGAGTTCGATCAGCTCGTCGACCGGGTCGCGGGTGGTGCCGGCGAGTTCGTTGACGACGACGCGCTCCTCGCCGGCCACCTTGTTCAGCAGGGAGGACTTGCCGACGTTCGGGCGGCCGATCAGGGCGATGCGGCGCGGGCCGCCGATCGCGGTGCCGAAGGTCTGCTCGGGCGCCTCCGGCAGCGCCTCCAGGACGGCGTCCAGCATGTCGCCGGTGCCGCGGCCGTGCAGCGCGGAGACGGGGTGCGGCTCACCGAGGCCGAGGGACCACAGATAGGTGGCGTCGGCCTCGCCGTTCGGGCCGTCGACCTTGTTGGCGGCCAGGACGACGGGCTTGCCGGCCTTGCGCAGCAGCCGGACGACGGCCTCGTCGGTGTCGGTGGCGCCGACCTTGGCGTCCACGACGAAGACCACGGCGTCGGCGGCCTCGATCGCGTACTCGGCCTGGGCGGCCACGGAGGCGTCGATGCCGAGGACGTCCTGCTCCCAGCCGCCGGTGTCGACGACCTTGAAGCGGCGGCCGGACCACTCGGCCTCGTAGGTGACGCGGTCGCGGGTGACGCCGGGCTTGTCCTCGACGACCGCCTCGCGACGGCCGATGATCCGGTTCACCAGGGTCGACTTGCCGACATTGGGACGGCCGACGACGGCGAGCACGGGCAGCGGGCCGTGGCCCGCCGCCTCGATGGCGCCCTCGACGTCCTCGACGTCGAAGCCCTCTTCCGCCGCGAGCTCCATGAACTCCGCGTACTCGGCGTCGCCGAGCGCCCCGTGCTCGTACTCGTGCTCGGCCGAGCCGTCGGGCTGGATCTGGTCGTTCATGAAGTCCGTACCTCGTTCATCGTGGTGATCGGTGGAATCCCGCGGAACGGTGATCCACTACTCGAGTGTCGCCTAACGCCCGGTGAGACGCCTGGCGGTTTCCAGGTGGCTGGTGAGCTGCTTCTGGATGCGTTCGGTCGCCTCGTCCAGCGCCCTGCGCGTACGCCGCCCGGTGCCGTCGTCCGCGTGGAACGGGTCGCCGAAGACGACGTCGACACGGGACCGCAGCGGGGGCAGTCCCCTTATCAACCGTCCCCGCCGCTCGGAACTTCCCAGGACGGCGACAGGCACGATCGGCGCCCCGCTGCGCACCGCGAAGTAGGCGAGGCCCGCGCGCAGCGAGGCGAAGTCGCCCTCGCCGCGGGTGCCCTCGGGGAAGATGCCGAGCACTCCCCCGTTGTCCAGCACGGCGAGGGCGTTGGTGATCGCCGTGCGGTCGGTGCCGTGGCGGTCGACCTTCAGCTGGCCGATGCCGCGCAGGAACGGGTCGAGCGGCCCGATGAACGCCTCCTTCTTGATCAGGAAGTGCGTCGGCCGGGGCGCCACGCCCATGACCATGGGGCCGTCGATGTTGTGCGAGTGGTTCACGGCGAGGATCGCGGGGCCGCTCTCGGGCATCCGCCAGGCGCCGAGCACCCGGGGCCTCCACAGCCCGTACATCAGGCCGACGCCGATGCGCCGCCCGACGTCGGCGCCGCGCTCCGACGCGGGAGCCTCCCCGCTCACTTCGTGTCCCGCTTCTCCCGGACGAGGGCGACGACGCACTCGACGACCTGCGGGAGCGTGAGGTCGGTGGTGTCGACCTCGACCGCGTCGTCCGCCTTGGCGAGCGGCGAGGTCTTGCGGGAGGAGTCCGCGGTGTCGCGCTTGATCAGCGCCTCGCGGGTGGCGTGGACGTCGGAGCCCTTCAGCTCACCGCTGCGGCGGGCGGCGCGGGCCTCCGGGGAGGCGGTGAGGAAGATCTTGAGGTCGGCGTCGGGCAGCACGGTGGTGCCGATGTCCCGGCCCTCGACGACGATGCCGCCCTCGGCGCCGGAGGCCAGCGTCCGCTGGAGCTCGGTGATCCGGGCGCGCACCTCGGGCACCGCGCTGACCGCGCTGACCTTGGAGGTGACCTCCTGGGTGCGGATCGGCCCGGCGACGTCGACGCCGTCGACGCTGATGGCCGGGGCGGCCGGGTCGGTGCCCGAGACGATCTCCGGCTTGCCCACGACGGCGGCGACGGCGGTCGGGTCCTCCAGGTCGATGCCGTTGGTCACCATCCACCAGGTGATCGCCCGGTACTGGGCACCGGTGTCCAGGTAGCTGAGGCCGAGCTGCGTGGCCACGGCCTTCGACGTGCTCGACTTGCCCGTGCCGGAGGGTCCGTCGATGGCGACAATCACGGGACGGGCGGCGCCGTTTTCCACGGGGGGACACCTTCCTGGTGTGCGATGCGGGAGGAGGGGGGCCGCGATGGTGCCCTGCACAAGGTTACTGGGTTCGGGTGACGCCTCCGTCCCGGCACCGCACGCACCGGCGCCGGTCCCCTACTGCCGCAGCGACCACCCCTGCTGCCGCAGCGCGGCCGACAGGGCGCCCACCGCCTTCGGCTCGACCATCAGCTGCACGAGGCCGGCCTGCTGCCCCGTCGCGTGCTCGATGCGCACGTCCTCCACGTTGACCCCGGCCCGCCCGGCGTCGGCGAAGATCCGGGCCAGCTGACCGGGCTGGTCGTCGATGAGCACCGCCACGACCTCGTACTCCCGCGGCGCGGACCCGTGCTTGCCGGGCACCCGCACCTGTCCCGCGTTGCCGCGCCGCAGCACGTCCTCGATCCCGGCGCCGCCCTCCCGCCGCTTGGCCTCGTCGGAGGACTGGAGCGCGCGCAGGGCCCGTACGGTCTCGTCGAGGTCGGCGGAGACGTCCGCGAGGAGGTCGGCGACCGGCCCCGGGTTCGCGGAGAGGATGTCGATCCACATCCGGGGGTCGGAGGCGGCGATCCGGGTGACGTCGCGTATGCCCTGCCCGCACAGCCGTACGGCGGCCTCCTCGGCGTGCTCCAGGCGCGCGGCGACCATGCTGGAGACCAGGTGGGGCATGTGGGAGACGAGTGCCACGGCGCGGTCGTGGGCGTCGGCGTCCATGACGACGGGGACGGCGCGGCAGTGCGAGACCAGTTCCAGGGCGAGGTTCAGGACCTCGGTGTCGGTGTCCCGGGTCGGTGTCAGCACCCAGGGCCGGCCCTCGAAGAGGTCGGCGCTCGCGGCCAGCGGCCCGGACTTCTCCCGGCCGGACATGGGGTGGGTGCCGATGTACGGGGTCAGGTCGAGGCCGAGCGCCTCCAGCTCGCGGCGCGGGCCGCCCTTGACGCTGGCGACGTCGATGTAGCCGCGGGCCAGGCCCCGGCGCATGGCGTCGGCGAGGACGCCGGCCACGTGCGCGGGCGGGGCGGCGACGACCGCCAGGTCGACGGGACCGTCGGGGGCCGCGTCGGTGCCGGCGCCGAGCGCGGCGGCCGTACGGGCCTGCTCGGGGTCGTGGTCGGTGAGGTGGACGACGACGCCGCGCCGGGCGAGGGCGAGCGCGGCGGACGTGCCGATGAGTCCGGTGCCGATGACGAGTGCGGTTCTCACTGGGCGATGTCCTTGCGCAGGGCGGCGGCGGCGCCCAGGTAGACGTGGGAGATCCCGGCGCGAGGCAGGTCGGACTCGACGTGGGCGAGGATGCGTACGACACGGGGCATGGCACCCTCGATGTCGAGTTCCTGGGCGCAGATCAGGGGGACGTCGACGATGCCGAGCTTGCGGGCCGCGGCGGCCGGGAAGTCGCTGTGCAGGTCGGGCGTGGCCGTGAACCAGATGCTGATGAGGTCGTCGGCGGTCAGTCCGTTGCGTTCCAGGACGGCGCCGAGCAGGGCTCCGACCTGCTCGTCCATGTGACCGGCCTCGTCCCGTTCGAGCTGGACGGCCCCCCGGACCGCTCGTACCGCCACGGCGCTGCTCCTCGGTTCGATCGTGTGCTTCGGCTCCTGTGCGTCCAGCGTAGTCAGCCCGTGACCGGTGGGTGCGCGGCGCCCGCCCGCTGAGACACCCCCGGCGGGGCTGTCCGACGGATGATGCGCACCTTTTGTTGCGCCCTGCGGCTATTTACTTCTTCTTGGGGCTTTCCGGTGCCAAGATGCTGCTGCTCCGCTCGGAGCGATTCCCCCCCTCGGTGTTCGGAGTGACGACATGACCGACGGTTCGACACGACGCGCGGTCCTCGCGGCCGGCGGGGCGGCGCTGGCCGCGACCTGCACGGCCTGCGGCGGCGGCGGAGGGGACGGCGGCGGCTCGGCCCCGACGTCCCCGGCCCCCACGGATGCGGCCCCCACCACCGCGGCCACCAGTCAACCGGGCGCCGCCGGGCAGGCGCTGGCGCAGGTCGCCGACGTCCCGGTGGGCGGCGGCCGGGTCTTCCCCGCGGTGAAGGTCGTGGTGACCCAGCCCACGCAGGGCAGCTTCAAGGCGTTCTCGGCGATCTGCACCCACCAGGGCTGCACGGTGAACCGGGTCGCGGACGGCACCATCGACTGCCCGTGTCACGGCAGCAGGTTCCGGGTGACCGACGGCTCGGTGACCCACGGCCCGGCGACCCGGCCGCTGCCCGAGAAGAACATCACCGTGGACGGAAACTCGATTCGCCTGGCGTGAGCGGACCCGTAGGCTCGCGGCCATGCACCCCCACGACCTGGTCCGCGACCACACGGTGTACGCCTGTGTGACGGGCTCGCGCGCCTTCGGTCTGGCCACGGAGGACAGCGACACCGACCGGCGGGGCGTCTTCCTCGCCCCCACCCCCCTGTTCTGGCGCTTCGAGAAGCCTCCGACACATGTGGAGGGCCCGGCCGAGGAGCAGTTCGGCTGGGAGCTGGAGCGCTTCTGCGAACTGGCCCTGCGCGGCAACCCGAACGTCCTCGAGTGTCTGCACTCGCCGCTGGTGGAGCACGTCGACGACACGGGCCGTGAACTGCTCGCGCTGCGCGGGGCGTTCCTGTCCCGGCACGTGTACGACACGTTCACCCGCTACGCGCTCGGCCAGCGCCGCAGGCTCGACGCCGACGTCCGCATGCACGGGGCACCGCGCTGGAAGCACGCGATGCACCTGCTGCGGCTGCTGGCGAGCGCCCGTGACCTGCTGGAGACGGGCGAGTTGCGGATCGACGTGGGCGACCGCCGGGAGTCGCTGCTCGCGGTGAAGCGGGGCGACGTCCCGTGGCCGGAGGTCGAGGCGCGGATGGCCCGGCTCGCCGAGGAGGCCGAACGGGCCCTGCGGCGCTCCCCGTTGCCCGCGGAGCCGGACCGCCGGCGGGTGGCGGACCTCCTGTTCCGCGCGCGCAGCGCCTCAGCCCTGCGGGCCGGGGCCGTCGAGCCGCAGCCGCACCACGAAGTCGTGCAGGGCGTCCCGCGCGGTGGGGGCGTCCGGCAGGTGTGAGACGCCCTGGGCCTCGTCGAGAACGGTGTGCAGCCGCTCCACGTCGGCCTTCGCGCGCGCGTGGTCGATGTCGGCGAGCCCGTGCTCGCGCCGCGCCTTGGCCTCGATCAGCTCGCCCAGGTAGCCGGGCGCGTGCGCCGATTCGGCGGCGAGCGTGGGCAGGTGGGCCAGCACCCGGCCGCTGCGCATCAGGTGGATGCCGGTGAGCAGCACCCGGAAGGTGTAGAGCAGCGGCTTGAGTTCGCCGGTCTTCTCGAACAGCCGCCACTGCGTCGCCGCGAATCCCCGGTAGTGGTGCGCGTGGTGGCCGGTGAGGACGCCGGGGGCCAGCGCGGCCAGTTCGCGGTGCGCCTCGCCGGTGTGCACGACCAGCGGCGAGAGCAGCTGCTCCAGGACGTAGCCGTTGCGGCGCAGCATCAGCCGGACGAACTTGCGCAGGTCGTGGGTGACGAGGTCCATCTCCACGCCGTACCGCACCCAGGTCCGCGCCCTGGTCTCCTCGGGCTCGCGCAGGCCCACGAGTTCGGCCGCGGGCAGCAGGTGGGCGCCGCGCACGTCGAGGTCGGAGTCCTCGGACGGGAAGCCGTACAGATGGGCGCCGGAGACCGTGGCGAAGACGACGGGGTCGGGTTCCCCGGCGATGACCGGGGCCAGGTCGGTGTGGAGGTGGTCGATCATGCCTCAAGCGTCCCAGAGCGCTCCCAGGGTCATCAGGTCGCCCTGGTACTCGATCCGGTCCGCCCAGGCCGTCGGCCAGGCGTCCTCGCCGTGGTGGGCGCCGGCGAAGGCGCCGGTCAGGCAGGCGATCGAGTCGGAGTCGCCGGAGCTGCACGCGGCCCGGCGCAGGGCGGTGACCGGTTCGCCGGGGAAGAGCAGGAAGCAGAGCAGTCCGGTGGCGAGGGCCTCCTCGGCGATCCAGCCGGCGCCGGTGGCCAGGCAGGGGTCGGCCTCCGGGTCGGGGGCGCGCAGGGCGGCCTCCAGCCGGTCGAGGACGCCCAGGCAGTCGTCCCAGCCGCGGGCGATGAAGTGCTCGGGCGTGGGGTCCTGCGCGCGGGTCCACAGGTCGCCGAGCCAGCCCCGGTGGTAGCGGGTGCGGTTCTCGTGGGCGTACGCCCGCAGCAGCGCGGGGAGTTCGGCGGGCCCGGTGTCCTCGGCGAGCAGCCGTACGGCGCGGGCGGTGAGGTCGGAGGTGGCCAGGGCGGTGGGGTGGCCGTGGGTGAGGGCGGACTGCAACTGGGCGGCGCCCGCGCGCTGTTCCTCGCTGAGGCCGGGGGCGAGTCCGATCGGGGCGACGCGCATGTTGGCGCCGCAGCCCTTGGAGTCGATCTGGCTCGCCTCCTGCCAGGGACGGTCCTCCTTCTTCAGGAGGTTGCACGCGACCATGCAGGTGCGTCCGGGTGCCCGGTTGTTCTCGGGCGACTGGTACCAGTCGACGAACTCCTCGCGCACGGGCCGCTCCAGCCGCTTGGGCGCGAGCACGCCGCGGTCCATGGCGGTGCGCAGTCCGCGGCCGAGCGCGAGGGTCATCTGGGTGTCGTCGGAGACGATCGCGGGCCTGGGGAGGTCCATCTCCCGCCAGGGTCCGAACTTGGCGAGTATGGAGGGCACGTCGTTGAACTCGGTGGGGAAGCCCAGGGCGTCGCCGAGGGCGAGGCCGAGCAGGGCTCCGGTGGCGGCTCGCCGGTGCGCACCGGTGTGTGTGGTCATGCGGGGCGTCCTTCCGGGGACGATCTCTGCAGGGGCGGGTGCAGGACGGTGGCGGTGCCGGCGCGGTAGAGCGCGGCGGGTTTGCCCCGGCCGCCGGTCAACCGGGCGGCGCCCGGGACGGGTTCGACGAAGCCGGGCGTGGCGAGCACCTTGCGCCGGAAGTTGGGCCGGTCGAGCGCGGTGCCCCAGATCGCCTCGTAGACCCGCTGGAGCTCGCCGAGGGTGAACTCGGCGGGGCAGAAGGCGGTGGCGAGGCAGGTGGACTCCAGGCGGGCGCCGAGGTGCCGGTGGGCGTCGGCGAGTATGCGGTCGTGGTCGAAGGCGAGCGGTCCTGCCGTGTCGTACGGCAGCCAGCGCGCCTGGGCGGCGTCGCCCCCGCCGTGCGGTTCGAGCGCAGCGAGGTGGGGGTCCCCCCGGACGGAGTCTGGGGGAGGGTCGGGCAGCAGCGCGGTGAAGGCGACCGAGACGACGCGCATCCGGGGGTCGCGGCCGGGTTCGCTGTAGGTGCGCAGTTGCTCCAGGTGGAGCCCGGAGACGTCGGACAGGCCGGTCTCCTCGGCGAGTTCGCGCCGGGCGGCGCGTTCGGCGGACTCGTCGGGCAGCACGAAGCCGCCGGGCAGCGCCCACCGTCCGGCGTACGGCTCCTGTCCGCGTTCGACGAGCAGCGCGTGCAGGGTGCCCGCGCGCAGGGTGAGGACGGCGAGGTCGACGGTGACGGCGAAGGGTTCGAAGGCGTGTTTGTCGTAGCCCGGCGGTGTGGTCACGCCCACTCCCCCCGTCCGGCGCGACGCGCGCACGACTAATAGTCGTAACGACTATAAAGAGCGGGCGTCGCCGCCACAACCCCCGTGCGCCGTCCCGGACTTCGCCGCGGGTTCACTCCTCCGGGGGGCCGTGGCGCCCGAGGAAGCCCAGCAGCCGGACGTCCGGGCGGGCGTGGGGCGGCACCGCGAGCGGCGGGGCGAACCGCACGCCCCGGTCCTGCGCCGCAACCACGCACCGCGCCACGGACAGCAGTTCGGCGGCGAGCGGGCCCGGGATGGGCCGCGGCCGGCCGGCGGCCTGGGCGACGTCCCAGCCGTGCACGGTGATCTCCACGGCGCCCACGGCGGCCATCACCCGTACGTCCAGGGCCCGTTCGCCCACCAGGACGCGCTCCCCCGGCCCGGCCGCCCAGGCGCCGAGCAGGGCGCAGGCCCGGGTGCGGAAGGCGCAGGCCACGTCCCCGCCCGGCGCGGTCGGGTACGGCCCGACCCGGCCGCCGGTCAGCCCCTCGTGCAGCGCGTCCACCGAGTCGTCGAGGTGCCCGAGCAGGTCCCCGAGGTCCCACGCGGGGCACGGCGTGGCCCGCCGCAGGCTGCCCGGCCGCACCTCGGCCACGCTGCCCAGCGCGTAGGCGAGCGCCCGCTCCAGCAGCTCGCCGGCGTTCACGACTGCTCCCCGGGCAGCACGAGCAGAGCGTGTTCGGGCTCCAGGAGCAGCCCGAACAGGGGGAAGACGGCGGGGTCCCGGAAGGCCGTGATCCGGGCGATCGCGCCCCGTCGCACGGTGAGGACGTGCACCGAGTGGGGGCGCGCCGCACCGTCCGGGTCTCGGGCGTACATCGCCGTGGCCGGCTGCCCGTTGGCGCGCGTCGGCAGCATGAGCGCGCCGTGCCGGTGGTGCCCGCGGGAGGTGAGGAAGCGCAGCACGTCGCGCCGCCCGGCGAACCACTCGGGGTTGGGCGGCATCTCCAGCTCCACGCCCTCCTGGAGCAGCCCGACCAGCGCCTCGGTGTCGGCGTTCTCGAAGGCGGCCATGTACCGGTCGAGGACCGCGCGTTCGGCGACGTCGTCCGGCTCGGCGACCAGGTCCTCCTCGGGGGCCAGCTCGTCGAGGCGGGCCCGCGCGCGTTGCAGCGCGCTCTTCACCGCGACCTCGGAGGTCCCGAGCAGCGCGGCGACCTCGGACGCCCGCCAGGCCAGCACGTCCCGCAGGATCAGCACGGCCCGCTGCCGCGCGGGCAGGTGCTGGAGCGCGGCGACCAGCGCGAGCCGCAGACTGCCGCGGGCGGCCACGACGCTCGCCGGGTCGAGGAGCGCGTCGGGCAGCGGCTGGAGCCACGGCACGTCCGTCAGGGGGGCGCTCAGCGGCCCCTCCGGCGCCTCCGAGGGTCCGCCGAGCCCGGTGGGCAGCGGACGCCGCGCACGGCCCTCCAGCGCCGTCAGACACGTGTTGGTGGCGATCCGGTGCAGCCAGGTCCGCAGGCTCGCCCGGCCCTCGTAGCCCTCGAACGAGCGCCAGGCCCGCAGATACGTCTCCTGCACCAGGTCCTCGGCCTCGTCCGCCGAGCCCAGCATCCGGTAGCAGTGCGCGAGCAGCTCCCGCCGGTACGGATCCGTCAGCCGTACGAACTCCTCGCGGTCCGTGTCCGGTCCCGTCGTCGCAGTCATGCCCGCTCCCTCCGTCCGTCGTCATACAGACCGGCGGGAGGGCGAAAAGGCATCGGCCGGCCCCGGACGAATCCGGGACCGGCCGCTGCGGGGGGGGTGCCTCCGGCTAGAGGTCGACCTCCTGCATCAGCATGCCGACCTCGGTGTTCGACAGGCGGCGCAGCCAGCCCGACTTCTGGTCGCCCAGGGTGATCGGGCCGAAGGCGGTGCGCACCAGCTTCTCGACCGGGAAGCCGGCCTCGGCGAGCATGCGGCGCACGATGTGCTTGCGGCCCTCGTGCAGGGTCACCTCGACCAGGTAGTTCTTGCCGGTCTGCTCGACGACGCGGAAGTGGTCCGCGCGCGCGTAGCCGTCCTCCAGCTGGATGCCGTCCTTGAGCTGCTTGCCCAGGTCGCGCGGGATGGGGCCGACGATGGCGGCGAGATAGGTCTTCTTCACGCCGTACTTGGGGTGGGTCAGCCGGTGCGCCAGCTCGCCGTGGTTGGTGAGCAGGATGACACCCTCGGTCTCGGTGTCGAGCCTGCCCACGTGGAACAGCCGGGTCTCGCGGTTGGTGACGTAGTCCCCGAGGCACTGCCGGCCCTCGGGGTCCTCCATCGTCGAGACCACACCGGCGGGCTTGTTCAGCGAGAAAAACTGGTACGACTGCGTGGCGACCGTCAGGCCGTCGACCCTGACCTCGTCCTTCTCCGGGTCGACCCGCTTGCCCTGCTCGGTGACGATCTCGCCGTTGACCTCGACGCGCGCCTGGTCGATCAGCTCCTCGCAGGCCCGCCGGGAGCCGTAGCCCGCGCGGGCGAGGACCTTCTGGAGGCGCTCGCCCTCCTGCTCGGCGCCCGGGAACGTCCTGGGCGGCCGGACGTCCTTCTTGTCCGCGTACCGCTCGCGGTTGCGCTCCTCGGCCCGGGCCTCGTACTCGCGGGAGCGTCCGGGTGCCGTGCGCCCGTCTCGCTGCTGGGCCTGCTTGGGGCCGCCCTTGGCGCCGCCGCGGGCCGCGCCGCCGCGCCCGGACTTGGGGCCGTCCTTGGTGGCGCCGGGGCCCACGTCGTAGCGGCGCTCCTCGGGGCGGGGCTTGCGAGGACGGCCCTGCCCCTGCCGCTCGTCCCTGTTGTTGCCGGCACCGCGGTGGTTACCGCGCCCGCCACTGTTGCCGCTGCCGCTGCTTCGCATCAAGTTTCCGTCTTAGTCGTCTGCGTCGTCTGCCCCGGGCGCGTCGGGCGCGTCCGGGTCGAACGACGGTACGCCCTCCTGGGTCTCCGCCTCGATCGCCTCCGCCTCCGGGAGGAAGGGCGCGAGCTCCGGGAGCTCGTCCAGGCCGCGCAGGCCCATCCGCTCCAGGAAGTAGTTCGTCGTCCTGTACAGGATCGCACCTGTTTCGGGTTCCGCGCCCGCCTCCTCGACCAGACCGCGCTGGAGCAGGGTTCGCATCACGCCGTCGCAGTTGACACCGCGGACGGCGGAGACGCGGCTGCGGCTGACCGGCTGGCGGTAGGCGACAACGGCCAGGGTCTCCAGGGCGGCCTGGGTGAGGCGGGCCTGCTGGCCGTCGAGGACGAAGCCCTCGACGGCCGCCGCGTACTCGGGGCGGGTGTAGAAGCGCCAGCCGCCCGCGACGAGGCGCAGCTCGAAGCCGCGGCCCTGGGCCGTGTACTCGTCGGCCAGTTCGCGCAGCGCGGCGGCGACGCGGCGCCGGGGACGCTGGAGGATCTTGGCGAGGTGTTCCTCGGTCGCGGGTTCGTCCACGACCATGAGGACCGCCTCCAGGGCGGGTCTGAGGTCGAGGCCGGCGACGTCGCCGGGTCCGGCCGGGGTGTCGGTGGTCCGCTCGCTCACGCCTTCTTCTCCTCCTTGGGCTCCTCCGGGGACCGGTCGAACTCGTCGGTCACCCTCGGTGTCTCCGCGTCGTCGCCTCCGGTCCAGCGCACGAGCAGATCGCCGAGCGCCGTCTCCTGTTCGAGCGCGACGGCCTTCTCCCGATACAGCTCCAGCAGGGCGAGGAAGCGGGCGACGACGGTGAGCGTGTCGTCGGTGTCCTCGACGAGCGTGCGGAAGCTGGCCTCGCCGAGGTCCCTGAGGCGGGCCACGACGATCCCGGCCTGCTCCTGCACGCTGACCAGGGGGGCGTGGATGTGGTCGACGTAGACCTGCGGCTTGGGCCTGGGCTGCATGGCCTTGACGGCCAGCCTGGCGAAGCCCTCGGGGCCGATGCTGATGACGACCTCGGGCAGCAGCTCGGCGTGGTGGGGTTCGAGGCCGACGGTACGGGGGTGGCGGCGGGCCTCCCGGTCGAGGCGGTACTGGAAGATGTCGGCGATCTGTTTGTACGCGCGGTACTGGAGCAGCCGGGCGAAGAGCAGGTCGCGGGCCTCGAGCAGGGCGAGGTCGGCCTCGTCCTCGACCTCGGCGGCGGGCAGCAGGCGGGCGGCCTTGAGGTCGAGCAGGGTGGCGGCGACGACGAGGAACTCCGTCGTCTGGTCCAGGTCCCAGTCCGGGCCCATCGCCCGGATGTGCGCCATGAACTCGTCGGTGACCTTGGACAGCGCCACCTCGGTGACGTCGAGCTTGTGCCGCGAGATCAACTGCAACAACAGATCGAACGGCCCCTCGAAATTCCCCAACCGAACAGTGAAAACCCCGTCCACCTGCTCCGCCGCGGGGACCTCGGCGGGCTCGGCGGATGCCGGACCGGCGGAGGCCGACCGGTCGCCGATCCGAACGGGCAACGATGCCCCGGCAGAGACAGCAGAGCCGCCCCACGCGGGCGAAGAGGGCACGGCGGGAGCCACAGGGGCCACCGCGGGCTCGGCGGCATCGCCAGGCGCCGGAACTGGCGGAGACGGCTCGGCATCGGCCCGGGTGGGCCGCGGGGACTCGACGGGCTCACCGTGCGCGGAGGAAGAAGGCGGGGCGGGGACCTCGGCGGGCGCGGCGGCGTCGGGGGGTGCCGCAGCGGTGGTGGCCGACCGGGCATCGATCCGGGCGGGCCGCACCGGCTCGGCAGACCCAGCGGAATCGCCCTGCGCGGACGAGGAGGACGCGGCAGGAGCCGTGGGGGCCGTCGCGGGCTCGGCGGCATCACGAAGCACCGGTGCGGATGGAGACGGCCCGGCATCGGTCCGAGCGGGCCGCGACGGCTCGACAAGCCCGGCGAAATCGCCCTGCGGGGACGAAGTAGGCACGGTGGCGGGCTCGACGGCGTCGCTCCGGGCGTGTGACAGCAGCTCAGCGGACCGGGCGGAGTCGCCCCGCGCGGGCGAAGACGACGCGGCGGGGGCCGTCGCGGGCTCGGCGGTGTCGTGAGGTGCCGGAGTGGGTGGAGAGGGCTCGGCGTCGGTCCCGGCGGGGCGCGGGGGGTCGGTGGAGGCGCCGGGCTCGGGTGGGGGAGGCGGTGCGTGGGGCGGAGTGGTGGGGGCCCTCGGGGGTGTCTCGGGCTCGGTGGGGGCTTCCGGGGTGGGCCGGGTGGGGGCTGGTGGGGTGGGGGGCGTGGCCTCGGGTGGGCCCGGTGGGGTTGGGCGGGGGACGCCCGGGCCTCGGCCCAGGGGGCGTCTGCGGCCGGCGGGAACGTCGTTCGAGGTCATAGCCGTCGCAGGCTATCGTCTGGTGCCCGCGGTGCCGACTACCGGCCGCGCAGCCGCCGTACCAGGATGCTCGCGTCGCCCCGCGACTCCAGGTCGGCCAGCACCACGGCGACCGCTTCCCGGACGATCCGTCCCCGGTCCACCGCGAGTCCGTGCTCACCGCGGAGCACGAGCCGGGCGTGCTCCAGGTCCATCAGCTCCTCGGCGGAGACGTACACGGTGATCTTCTCGTCGTGCCGCTCCCGCCCGCTGGGCCGCCGGGCCGCGGCCCGCCCCCGCTTGCCACCGCCACGCTGCTGCTGGGACTGGGCCTGCGCCTGGGCCCCGGCGGCCGCCGCGGCGCCGCCAGAACCTTCCTGCGCCGGCTGCCCCTGCCGCCGCGCGGCGGTCCGTTCCCCCGCCGCCGGGGCGGTACGGCTGCGGGACTCGCCGGCGTCGGCCGGCTCCGCCTCCGTGGCCACGTGCTCCGCCCCGTCCCCGTCCCCGCTCTGCACGGGCACGGACTGCGGCGCGTCCTCGGCGGCGGCCGGATCGCTCTCCCCCGCGGGTGCCGGCACCCGGGCCTCGCCGTTCGCCGGGCGCCGGGGAGTGGACGGCTGGAGCGCCATTCCCCCTGTCGTACGGAACAGTTCGTCGGCCCCCGGCAGACTCACTCGGCGTGACACCGGGCGAGCACCTCCCTGGCGAGCTGGCGATAGGCGGCGGCACCGACGGAGTTGGAGGCGTACGTGGTGATCGGCTCGCCCGCGACCGTGGTCTCCGGGAAGCGGACCGTGCGGCCGATGACCGTGTGGTAGACGTGGTCGTCGAACGCCTCGACCACGCGGGCCAGCACCTCACGGCTGTGGACCGTGCGCGAGTCGTACATCGTGGCGAGGATGCCGTCCAGTTCCAGCTCGGGGTTGAGCCGCTCCTGGACCTTCTCGATGGTCTCGGTCAGCAGCGCCACACCGCGCAGCGCGAAGAACTCGCACTCCAGCGGCACGATGACCTTGTGCGCGGCGGTCAGCGCGTTGACGGTGAGCAGACCGAGCGAGGGCTGGCAGTCGATCACGATGTAGTCGTAGTCGTCCATCAGCGGCTTCAGCGCACGCTGGAGCGTGGACTCGCGCGCGACCTCGGAGACCAGCTGGACCTCGGCGGCCGACAGGTCGATGTTGCTCGGCAGCAGGTCCATGTTGGGTACCGCGGTCTTCAGGAGCACCTCGTCCGCCGACATGCCCCGCTCCATGAGCAGGTTGTAGACGGTGAGGTCGAGCTCCATCGGATTGACACCGAGTCCCACCGACAGCGCGCCCTGCGGGTCGAAGTCCACGAGCAGCACACGACGGCCGTACTCCGCGAGCGCGGCACCCAGGTTGATGGTCGACGTCGTCTTGCCGACGCCGCCCTTCTGGTTGCACATCGCGATGATCGTCGCGGGTCCGTGATCGGTCAGCGGACCCGGGATCGGGAAGTACGGCAGCGGGCGCCCGGTCGGGCCGACGCGCTCGCGACGCTGGCGCGCCGCGTCGGGCGCGAGCGTGGCCGCATACTCGGGATCGGGCTCGTACTCGGCGTCGGGGTCGTAGAAGTGCCCCTCGGGCAGTTCGTCGTAGTCGGCGAAGTGGTTGTGGGGCGCGCCACTTCCGTCGCCGGCCATGGCGTTCACGTGATGGCCATCCATGCTCTGGGGTGCTGAGTGAGTCACGCCTGCGGACCGGTGACTCTGATGGGCTGCGAAGGTGCGCACAGCGACGGAGCCGACAGCCTCGAATCCCGCAGGGCCCTGGCCCCGGACAGGCATTCCTGGTTGACCACCCCCGGGAGAAAATGTCGACTCATTCACAAGTCGTCTTACCTCCTTGGTGACCAGGGAACTTCTAGACAGGTCAGCGTGGCACCATGCCGACGGTTGGCGACTCTATGGCGTGTCGGGCGTCCGCAGCAACACAATCCGCCGGACCCGGCCGGATGTGTCGGCAATGAAACATCCCTCTGTCAAGGGCGTACGGCCGTCGCACAGCAGGTTTCACCGGTGTGCGAATCGGTCGAAGGGTTACGTTCGAGGCGAGTTGACCGAGTGCCGCAAAGTGACCATACACACATCCGGCCGGACCTTGTGGGGCAAGGTCCGGCCGTGCGTATGCGGTTGACGCGACGTGTTGACGTATCGCCTTTACGAAATGGTGACTTAGCCGAGCAGGCTCTCCAGGTCCGTGTGCGGCAGACCGTGCGCCTCGGCGACCTCGCGGTAAACGACCTTGCCGTCATGGGTGTTGAGGCCCCTGGCGAGCGCCGGGTCGCGCCGCAGGGCCTCCGCCCAGCCGTTGTCCGCGAGGGAGACGATGTACGGCAGCGTCGCGTTGGTGAGCGCGTAGGTGGAGGTGTTGGGCACCGCGCCGGGCATGTTGGCGACGCAGTAGAAGACCGACCCGTGGACCTTGAAGGTCGGCTCGGCGTGCGTGGTGGGGCGGGAGTCCTCGAAGCAGCCGCCCTGGTCGATCGCGATGTCGACAAGGACACTTCCCGGCTTCATGCGGGAGACCAGCTCGTTGGTGACGAGCTTCGGGGCCTTGGCGCCCGGGATGAGGACGGCGCCGATGACGAGGTCGGCCTCCAGGCACGCCTTCTCCAGCTCGAAGGAGTTGGAGACGACGGACTGGATCTTCGTGCCGAAGACCTTGTCCGCCTCCTTGAGCTTGTTGATGTCCTTGTCGAGCAGGGTGACGTGGAAGCCCATGCCGACGGCGATCTGCGCGGCGTTCCAGCCGGAGACGCCGCCGCCGATGACGACGGCCTTGGCGGCCAGCACTCCGGGGACGCCGCCGGGCAGCACCCCGCGGCCGCCGTTGGCGCGCATCAGGTGGTAGGCGCCGACCTGCGGGGCGAGGCGGCCGGCGACCTCGGACATCGGGGCCAGCAGCGGCAGGGCGCGGCCGGGCAGCTCGACGGTCTCGTAGGCGATGGCCGTGGTGCCGGACTCCAGGAGGGCGTCGGTGCACTCCTTGGAGGCGGCCAGGTGGAGGTAGGTGAAGAGGGTCTGGTCCTTGCGGAGGCGGTGGTACTCCTCCGCGATGGGCTCCTTGACCTTCAGCAGCAGGTCGGCGGTGGCCCACACCTCGTCGGCCGTCTCCAGGATCGCCGCGCCGGCGGCCACGTACTCCTCGTCCGGGATCGACGAGCCGACACCGGCACCACGCTCGATGACGACCTGGTGGCCGTGGCGCACCAGCTCATGGACGCCGGCGGGGGTGATGGCCACCCGGAACTCGTTGTTCTTGACCTCGCGGGGGATGCCGACCTTCACGTCGATCACGGTCCTTGGCTCAGAGGGTGTGGGGCATGGTGACGCAATCCCGGGCACGCAGGGCACACCAGGAGACACCGCAGGAGAACGTGCGGCAGAGCCAGTCTAATGAAGGTGTTCCGACTGTCTAGCCTTTCATTGCATCAATCTTTGCCGGGTGTACTACGGATTTCGCAGGCGTTAGCGCCGTGTTCCGGCTCTGGATCACCGGTGGAGCCGTCCGGCGGCTCCTCTCCCAGCATGCGCTCGGCCGTTCCCCGGTGCAGGCGGGCCGCGGCGCCGTCCCCGAGGTGCTCCAGCGTGTCGGCCAGGCGCAGGTGCAGGGCGGCCTGGAGCCGTACGTCCTCGGCGCGGCGCGCCCACTCCACCGCCTCCTGGCAGGTGTGCAGCGACTCCTCGGGCCGGCCCGCGTACTCCTGGACCCGCGCCAGTTCGCTCAACGCCCGTGCCTGGGCCGCGACATCACCGTTCTTACGATGTCCGGAAACCGCCGCCCGCCAGTTGCGCAGCGCCTCCCCGTAGCGGCCCGCGTAGGTGTGCGCGGTGGCGATGCGGCCGTACAGCCGGGCGGCGTCGGCGCGCTCGTCGCGGGCCAGCCGCTGGGCCAGGGCGCGGCCGAACCAGTCGGCGGCCCGGTCGTGGTCCCCGAGCTCCTGGTGCGCGCCGCCTACGGATTCCATCGCGCGGCCGGTCGCGTACGGGTCGTTCGCCTCGCGTCCGGCGTCCAGCGCGGCCCGGTAGCGCACCAGCGCGTCGGCGGTGCGGCCGGTGCGGGCGTCCAGGTCGCCGAGGTTCAGCAGGGCGGCGGCCTTCTCGCGGGGCAGGTCGCGGCGCTCGGCGACGTCGAGGACGAGGCCGTGGACGCCGTACAGGTCGGGGGCCGCCGCCTGGGTGCCGACGTGCGCCACCATGGTCCTGACGAGCTGGGACATCAGCCGGCGCGCCAGGGTGTCCAGCTCGCCGTCGGCGACGGCGAGGCGGGCGGAGGCCAGCAGGGCGGGCCGGCGCACGGACAGCCACTCGGCCGCCGCGCGGGGGTGGGGGAAGCGCAGGGCGCGGGGCAGTCCCTGGAGGCGCTGGCGGGCCTCGGGGTTGTCGGTCTCGGTGATGGCGCGGCAGGACTGGAGCAGCCGCACGGTCCGCTCCAGCATGCGGGCGCGGGCGAGCTGGAGTTCACCGGGACGGTCGTGGGTCTCGGCGTAGGCCCGCAGCAGGGGGTGGAGGCAGCCGGGGACCTCGTACTGCGGCAGCGGGGACGGTACGGCGTGCAGCAGGCCGAGGGCGGCGAGGTCGTCCAGGGTGGTGCGGGCGGCGCCGACCGAGCAGCCCGCGAGGGCCGAGGCGGTGTGCGGGTCGACCAGACCGGCCGGGGCGAGGGAGAGCAGGCGCAGGGTCCGGGCGGCCGGGGCGGGCAGGTGGTCGTGGACGAGACGGAAGACCCGGCCGAGCGGGGTGGTCTCGTCACTCTCCGCGTGCAGCCGCTTGGCGAGATCGGCCACGGACACGGTGGGGCGGGCGGCGAGCCAGCCGCCGGCCAGGATCAGCGCGGCGGGCTGGGCGCCGCACACCTCGACCAGTCCCTCGGCGGAGCGCGGGTCGACGGTGACGCGGACCGAGCCGGTGTAGCGGGTGAGCAGTTCCAGGGCCGACTTGGTGTCCATGCCGCCGAGGGTGCAGGGGCGGACGTCCGGGATGCCGGTGAGGGGGCCCGCGGAGACGGCCACGACGAGGCAGTCCGGGGAGTCGGGGAGCAGGGCGTCGACCTGGTCGGCGCCGACCGCGTCGTCCAGCAGGAGCAGCGTCCGGCGCCCGGCGAGGGCGTCGCGGAGGTCTCCGCTGAGGTCGTCCTCGGAGGCGCCGGGCGGGGTGGGCAGACCGAGGGCGGTGAGCAGTTCGCGGGCGGCGCGCTCGACCGGTACGGGGGTGCCGTCGGGTTCGCGGAGGCGGGCGCGCAGCACCCCGTCGGGGTAGCGGTCCGCGACCCGGCGGACGAGTTCCTCGGCGAGCGCGGTGCGCCCCGAGCCGGCCCGGCCCGCGATGAGCAGCACCCGCGCGCGCGGGGCCTTGCGACCGGAGAGGGTGTCGAGTCCCGCGCGCTCGATGTCGGCGCGCAGTTCCTTCAACTCCCTCGCACGTCCCAGGAACTGACTCTCCGTGGCCTGGTGTCCCGACAGCTGTACGCCGTCCGTGTCCACCGCCTGATCCGTCACGGGCAACACTCCCGTCCCACCTGTTTTCGGCTCACTCTCGAATGAGCCTAGTTCACGCTCTGCGACGTTCCGGGCGGAGCGCGACGGGCACGTCCCCCGATCGGATCAGCCGATGGTCACATCGGACGAGGAACGGGCGGCGAGGACGGGCGGGGGCGGTGGGCTCAGGACGCGAAGGGACGCGCGGGCCACGGCGCGTCGGCCGGCCGCAGCGCGTCGAGTCCCGCGCCGGTGCGCGCGGCGACCAGCGAGAGGACGCCCACGATCAGGCAGTTGTTGTGCAGCTCCCCCGCGAGCGCGCCCCGCACCAGCTCGGCCACGGGCACCCGCGCGTGCTCCAGGTCGGTCTCCTCGTCCTCCGCCGCGAAGCGCTCGCCCTCGGCCTCGGACAGATCGCGGGCGAGGAAGACCCGTACGGCCTCGTCGCAGCCGCCCGGCGTGGTGTAGACGTCGGTCAGCACCCGCCAGTCCTCCGCCTTGACGTGGGCCTCCTCGTACAGCTCCCGCTGGGCCGCGTGCAGCGGGTTCTCGCCGGGCACGTCGAGCAGGCCTGCGGGGATCTCCCAGAGCTTGTGGCGGACCGGGTGGCGGTACTGGCGGATGACCAGGACCCGGTCCTGGTCGTCGAGGGCGAGGACGGCCACGGAGCCGGGGTGCACCTGGTAGTCGCGGCGGACGACCGACCCGTCGGGCATGACCACCTCGTCGGTGCGCACGGAGGTCTTGTTGCCGACGAAGGGGGTCTCCGTGGCCCGGATCTCCCACTCCACGGGGGTGTCCTTGATCGTCATGCCCTGCCGCCTTCCACACGTGCTGGAACGGTTCCGGCCACACGGAACCGGGGTGCCCGCCCGGTGGGGGCGGGCACCCCGGCCACCGTACAACCGGCGTACTACTTCGAGTTCGCGCCCTCGTCCGCGGCCCGCCGGCGCTCGACCGACGCCTTCACCAGGCCCGCGAACAGCGGGTGCGGGCGGGTCGGGCGCGAGCGCAGCTCCGGGTGCGCCTGCGTGGCCACCAGGTAGGGGTGGACGTCGCGGGGGTACTCGACGTACTCGACGAGCTTGCCGTCCGGGGAGGTGCCGGAGAACTGGAGGCCGGCCTTCTTCTCCAGCTCCGCGCGGTAGGCGTTGTTCACCTCGTAGCGGTGGCGGTGGCGCTCCTCGACGTACTCCTTGCCGTCGTACACCTCGCGCACGATCGAGCCCTCGGCCAGCTTCGCCGGGTACATGCCCAGCCGCATGGTGCCGCCCATGTCGCCCTCGCCGGCGACGATGTCGAGCTGCTCGGCCATGGTGGAGATGACCGGGTGGGCGGTGCCGGAGTCGAACTCGGTGGAGTTGGCGTCCGGGATGTCGGCGAGGCCGCGGGCGGCCTCGATGACGATGCACTGGAGGCCGAGACAGAGACCGAGCAGCGGGATCCGGTTCTCGCGGGCGTAGCGGATCGCGCCGACCTTGCCGAGCACGCCGCGGTCGCCGAAGCCGCCTGGGATGCAGACGCCGTCCACGTCGGCGAGCTGTGCCGCGGCGCCCGCCGGGGTCTTGCAGTCGTCCGAGGTGACCCACTTGATCTTGACGCGGGCCCGGTTGGCGAAGCCGCCCGCGCGCAGCGCCTCGGTGACCGAGAGATAGGCGTCGGGCAGGTCGATGTACTTGCCGACCAGGGCGAGGGTGACCTCGTGGTCGGGGTTGTGGACGCGGTCGAGCAGGTCGTCCCAGGTCGTCCAGTCCACGTCGCGGAAGGGCAGGTCCAGCTTGCGCACCACGTAGGCGTCCAGGCCCTCGGTGTGCACGACCTTCGGGATGTCGTAGATCGAGCGGGCGTCGGGGCAGGCCACGACCGCCGCCTCGTCGACGTCGCACATCAGCGAGATCTTGCGCTTGATGGCCGTGGGGACCTCGCGGTCGCAGCGCAGGACGATCGCGTCCGGCTGGATACCGATGTTCCGCAGGGCCGCGACCGAGTGCTGGGTGGGCTTGGTCTTCAGCTCGCCCGAGGGACCGATGTAGGGCAGCAGTGAGATGTGCACCACGAAGACGTTGTCCCGGCCGACCTCGTGGCGGACCTGGCGGACCGTCTCCAGGAAGGGCAGCGACTCGATGTCGCCGACGGTGCCGCCGACCTCCGTGATGACGACGTCGACCTCGTCGGTGGCCATGCGCCGGATGCGGTGCTTGATCTCGTTGGTGATGTGCGGGATCACCTGCACCGTGTCGCCCAGGTACTCGCCGCGCCGCTCCTTGGCGATGACCGTGGAGTAGACCTGGCCTGTAGTGACATTGGCGGTGCCGTCCAGGTCACGGTCTAGGAAACGCTCGTAGTGTCCGATGTCCAGATCGGTCTCGGCTCCGTCGTTGGTGACGAAGACCTCACCGTGCTGGAACGGGTTCATCGTGCCCGGGTCGACGTTCAGGTAGGGGTCGAGCTTCTGCATGACGACGCGCAGTCCCCGTGCCTTGAGCAGCATGCCCAGGCTGGAGGCCGTGAGGCCCTTGCCGAGAGAGGAGGCGACACCCCCGGTGACGAAGATGTGCTTGGTCGTCGTTGATTTGGGCGGCATGGCCAAGAGGGGGCTCCCGTGGTCTCGGTACGAGGTGCGGTACGGCTGCCGGACCGGAGGTTGCCGGGGGTGCCGTCGCTGCGGTTCGGGGGACCCCTTCGGTCATTCCGGCCGCGTGGGGCTCCCACCGGTCCACGGGCTACCAGGGTATCAGCGCCCCACGGCCGCGACTTCCGGCAACGCTCCGCACACGCACGGACACACGCGCGTACTTCTCACCGGCTTCTCACCCTGTGCTCACTCGTTCGGCGCACACGGGTTGCCCGGAGCGGCACGCAGATCATCTACGTGCGTCGTATCCTGCTCGGACATTCGCTGCCGAGCCCGGCCGGCAACACGGCACACCCCCGCCTGTTAACCACCGGAACAACGAGAGCTCGTCAGTTCGTTGAGCATGGAATGCCGTTTTGCCCGTATGGCCGGACGACAACCTTGCTTCACCGCTCAACGACGCACATAAACGACCCCCCAATGACCGCACTAGCGACCCCCTTGTCCCAAGGGGGCGACGTGGCCGTTCGACTGGAGTTGCACGTGGCCGGGCGCATCGAGGATTACGCACTCATCGGAGACATGCAGACCGCTGCCCTGGTCTGCCGGGACGGCACGGTGGACTGGCTGTGCCTGCCCCGCTTCGACTCGCACGCCATCTTCGCCGGTCTGCTGGGCACGGAGGAGCACGGCTTCTGGCGCCTCGGCCCGGCTCACGCCGCCGACGCCGAGCCCCCCACCGCCGCCCGGCGCACCTACCGGGGCGACTCGCTGATCCTGGAATCCGAGTGGGACACCCCGCGCGGCACGGTGAGAGTGACGGATTTCATGCCGCCGCGTGACGGCGCGCCCCAGCTCATCCGGATCGTGGAGGGCGTCACCGGCCGGGTGCCGATGCGTTCGGCCCTGCGGATGCGCTTCTCCTACGGCCGGGTGGTGCCGTGGGTGCACAAGCACGAGGGGCGCACCGTCGCCGTCGCGGGCCCGGACTCCGTGTGGTTCGACACCAGCGCGGAGACGTACGGGAAGTCCCTGACGACGTACGCGGACTTCACCGTCGCGCCCGGCGACCGGATCGCGTTCACCGTGTCCTGGCAGCCCTCGCACAAGGAGCCGCCGCCGCTGCCCGAGCCCGAGCAGTCGCTGGAGGCGACCGAGGAGTTCTGGCGCGAGTGGGTCGAGCACTGCACGTACCACGGGCCCTACCGCGAGGCCGTGATCCGCTCCCTGATCACCCTGAAGGCACTGACCTACGCCCCCACGGGCGGCATCGTGGCCGCGCCCACGACCTCGCTGCCCGAGGACATCGGCGGCGTCCGCAACTGGGACTACCGCTACACCTGGCTGCGCGACGCGGCGATCACCCTGTCCTCGCTGCTGCGCACCGGCTACCGCGAGGAGGCCCGCGCCTGGCGCGAGTGGCTGCTGCGCGCGGTCGCCGGCGACCCGGAGAACCTCCAGATCATGTACGGCATCGCGGGCGAGCGCGAGCTGGGCGAGGCCGAGCTGGACTGGCTGCCCGGCTACGAGGACTCCGCGCCGGTCCGGGTCGGCAACGGAGCGGCCCACCAGCTCCAGCTGGACGTGTACGGCGAGGTCACCGAGGCGCTGCACCTGGCCCACATGACCGGTCTTGCCCGCAACGACTACGCCTCCCTGCTCCAGCTGAAGCTGATCCGCTACCTGGAGGACCACTGGGACGAGCCGGACGAGGGCATCTGGGAGGTGCGCGGGCCGCGCCGCCACTTCGTGCACTCGAAGGTGATGGCCTGGGTCGCGGTGGACCGCACGATCAAGCTGCTGGAGTCCGGGGAGGCGGACGGCCCGCTGGAGCGCTGGCGCGAGCTGCGCGACGACATCCACCGGGACGTGTGCGAGAAGGGCTACGACAAGGAGCGCAACACGTTCACGCAGTCGTACGGCTCGAAGGAGCTGGACGCCTCGCTGCTGCTCATCCCGCAGATGGGCTTCCTGCCGCCGGACGACAAGCGGGTGATCGGCACCATCGAGGCGATCCAGCGCGAGCTGTCCACGGCGGACGGCTTCATCCTGCGCTACCCCACCGAGGGCGAGCACGAGGGTGTGGACGGCCTGCCCGGTGACGAGGGCGCCTTCCTGGCGTGTTCGTTCTGGATGGCGGACGACCTCGCGATGATCGGCCGCGTGGACGAGGCCCGCAGGCTGTTCGAGAAGCTGCTGTCGCTGCGCAACGACCTCGGGCTGCTGGCCGAGGAGTGGGACCCGCGCCGCAAGCGCCAGGTCGGCAACTTCCCGCAGGCGTTCAGCCATGTCCCCCTCATCGACACGGCCCTGCGCCTGACGGCCTCCGGGGCGTACGGCGGCTGAGCGGCGGAGGGTCGCCGACGCGACCGGGTGACCGGGCCCGCCTAGGCTGGGAGCGGACGATTTCCCCTTTTCCGGAAAGGGGGCGGCCATGGCTTCCCCTTCGAAGGCGGGCGCGGCCCTGGCCGCGCTGCGCGAGGACCTGACCGGCGACGTGTTCGCGCCGGGGGACGCGGGCTACGACGACGCCCGCGCCGTGTTCAACGGCCTGATCGACCGGAGACCGGCGGTGATCGCGCAGTGCGCGGACGAGGCGGACGTGGTCCGGGCCGTGCGGTTCGGCCGGGACCTCGATCTGCCGATCGCCGTGCGCGGCGGCGGCCACAGCGTGGCCGGCATGGCGCTCGGCGACGCGGCGCTCGTGATCGACCTGCGCCGGATGCACGAGGTGACGGTCCACCCCGGCGCCGAGGCGGTACGGGTGCAGGGCGGGGCGACGATGAGCCATCTGGACCGCGCCACCCAGCCGCACGGTCTCGCCACCACCGGCGGCCGGGCCTCGACCACCGGGGTCGGCGGCTTCGTCCTTGGCGGCGGCACCGGCTGGCTGGACCGGGCGTTCGGACTCGCCGTCGACAACCTCCTCGGCGTCGAGCTGGTGACCGCCGACGGCGAGCGCACCCACGCGAACCCGGACGAGCACCCCGAGCTGTTCTGGGCCCTGCACGGCGGCGGCGGGAACTTCGGCGTCGCCACGGCGCTCACCCTCCGGCTGCACGAGCTGCCCGCCTTCGCGATCGCCCTGGTCCTGTTCGAGCCGGAGTTCGGCCCCGACGCGGTGCGCACCTTCCGCGAGATCCTGCGCACGGGTCCCGACGAGGCGGGCGGCGGCGTCCTGTACGTCACGGCGCCTCCGGAGGACTTCGTGCCCGAGCAGCTGGTGGGGCGGCTCGCCTGCGCCGTGCTGCTGACGTACGCGGGCGGCGAGGAGGACCTGCGCAAGCTCGCCGAACCGCTGCTCGCGCTGCCGCACGCGGGCGAGGTCGTCGGGGCGATGCCGTACGCCGACGTGCAGTGCATGCTCGACGATCCGGCCGGCCAGCGGAACTACTGGTCGGCGGAGTACCTGGCCGACCTGCCCGACGAGTACGTGGACGTCTACTGCGCCCGCGCCGACGGCATGCCGGTGCCGTCCGGCACCCAGCACGTCCTGTTCCCGCAGGGCGGCGCGATCGCGGCGGGTCCGTCCGAGTACCCGGTGCCCTACCGTGCCGCGCCCTGGGTGGTGCACCCCTTCGGCATCTGGTCGGACCCGGCCGACGACGAGCGGGCCAGGGCCTGGGTGCGCGACGTGCGCGCCGACGCCCGGCCGTGGAGCACCGGCGCGGTCTACCTCAACTTCATCGGCGACGAGGGGCCGGAGCGGGTGGTGGCCGGGCTCGGCGAGGAGAACGCCGTGCGCCTCGGGCGGGTGAAGCGGCAGTACGACCCGGACAACGTGTTCCGCTTCAACCACAACATCAAGCCGCGCTAGCGGGGCGGCCCGGCACCCGGTGCGGGCCCCTCGGTCCCGGGATGTCCCCAGGGTGGCCGCGCGGGTAGCGTCCGCTGCATGAACAGCGGCAGCGGCGGTGCGGAGGACGGGGCGGCGGGCGGGACGGAGC
This sequence comes from Streptomyces sp. NPDC026672, assembly GCF_040638185.1. Taxonomy (NCBI): domain Bacteria; kingdom Bacillati; phylum Actinomycetota; class Actinomycetes; order Kitasatosporales; family Streptomycetaceae; genus Streptomyces; species Streptomyces sp. NPDC026672. The sequence goes on along the minus strand of NZ_JBEZXS010000039.1, from coordinate 5,907 downwards.
ACGGGACCGATGGTGGGGCCGGGACGCGGGGCGCCGGGATCACGGTGCGGCGGGCGCTGGAGCTGCCCGGACTGCGCGGCGGGCTCCCGGAGGTCCTGGCGGGCGCCGACCGCCTTGAGCGCACCGTGCGCTGGGTGCACGCGGGTGAGGTTCCGCACATCGCGTCCCTGCTGCGGGGCGGCGAGCTGCTGCTGACCACGGGCTACGGCCTCGGCACCCGGCCGGCCGAGCAGCGCGCGTTCGTGCGCACCCTCGCCGAGCGCGGGATCGCGGCCCTCGTCGTGGAGCTGGGTCCGCGGTTCGCCCGGCTGCCCGCGGCCCTGGTCGACACCGCGCGCGGCGCCGGGCTGCCGCTGGTGCAGCTGCACCGCGAGGTGCCGTTCGTGGCGGTGACCGAGGAGATCCACACCGAGATCGTCAACGGGCACTACGCGCTGCTCCAGCGGGCGGAGGAGGTGCACCGGCGGTGCACGCAGGCGCTGCTCGGCGGGGGCGGGGTGCCGCAGGTCCTGGAGATCCTGGCCGGCTTCGGGGACAACCCGGTCTTCCTGGAGACGCCGGACGGGCAGCTCCTGTACGCCGCCGGGTCGGGGCCCGAGGGCGCCGACCCGCTCCAGGTGTGGGAGGGGCTGCGCGGCCGGCGCGGGGACGGTGGGACGCCGCCGCCCGCCGGTTCGGTCCTGGTGGACGTGCCGGGCGGTGGCCCGGGGGCGGGCGCGGTGCGGGCCCGGCTGGTGGTGCTGCCGGTGCACGGGCCGTCGGCGCCCGTGCACCGCATGGCCGCCGAGCGCGCCGCGGGGCTGCTGGCCGTCGTGCTGATGCAGGCCCGCCAGGAGGAGGAACTGGCGGCGCGCGGGCGGGGCGACTTCCTCACCGACCTCGCCGAGGGGCGGATCGACGCGGAGGACGCGCCCGCGCGGGCCCGGGTGCTGGGTTTCCGGCCGGGCGCGGGACCGCTGCTGCCCGTGGTGATGCGGCTGGGCGGCACTCCGGCGGCCGGTGGCGCGTGGGCGGTGCTGGCACGGGCGGTCGGGGAGGAGCTGGCGTCGGTGGGGGTGCCGATGCTGCTCGGTGTGCGGCCGGTCGAGGGGCGGGTGCCGGTACTGGTGGGGCTGCGCGCGGAGGGGGAACGCACGGCCGTGGCGGACCGGGTGGCGGCGGCGCTGCGGGCGGGTGCGGAACGGGCGGGGGTACGGCGGACCGGTGCGCCGGCCCCGGTGGTGGTCGTGGGCGTGGCGGGCGGCTGGGCGGCGGCGTCGGCGGGGCTGCGGCACGCGGCGGAGACGGCGGCGGCCGCGCAGGGGCTGCCGGAGCGGGCCTGGTACGACGCCCGGCGCCTCGACATCGACCTGCTGCTGTGGCGGTTGCGCGACCATCCGGACCTGGCGGCGTTCGTGGACCGGGCCGTCGGGCCGTTGCGGGACCACGACCGCCGGTCCAGGCCGCCGCTGCTGCCCACGCTGGAGACGTATCTGGCGCACGCGGGCCGCAAGGCCGAGACCGCGCGCGAGCTGCACCTCAACCGGCAGACCCTCTACAACCGCCTGGCCCGCATCGGCGAACTGCTCGCCACGGACCTGGACGACCCCCAGACGGTACTGACGCTGAACCTGGCCCTACGAGCCCGCAGACACGTTCCGTAACCTCCCCGGGAGCCGGTAACTCCCCCGGGGGGCACGGCAGAACGGCTGTCAGAGAGGCGACGGCTGGGTCAGTTCGTCGTAGATGCTGAGGACTTGGGCGACCGTTTCGTCCTCGGTGGGCCAACTCTCGGCCTGGCGTGCGCCCTTGTCGCGCAGTTCGTCGCAGCGGGCGGGGTCGCGCAGCAGCCGCAGGGCGGCGTCGGCGAGAGCCTTCACGTCGCCGTAGGGGACGAGTTCCGCGGCGTCGCCCACGAGGTCGGGGGTGCCGCCGACGGCCGTCGCGACGAGGGGCACCCGGGCGTGCAGCGCCTCCTGCGCGAAGACCGAGCGGGACTCCCAACTGCTGGGCAGCAGCGCGAGATCGGCGGCGGCGAGGAGTTCCCCCGCGTCGTCGCGCACCCCGAGGAGCCGTACCGGCAGTTCCTCGTCCTCGATGCGCCGCTGGAGCTCGGGCCGCAGCGGCCCCTCCCCCACGACGACGAGCAGCGGCACGGGGTCGAGTCGGCACAGCGCCCGGCTGGCGTCGAGCAGGACGTCGTAGCCGCGCCGGGGTTCGAGGGGGCCGACGGCGACGAGCAACGGGCGTCCGGTGGCGCCGAGTTCGGCACGCAGCTTGGGGCGCCGGCGGTCGGGGTCGTCGGGGTTCACGGTCCTGCGCCGGCCGGGCAGGCCGATGCCGGCGAGCCGGGCGTCTCGGGCACCGGCGCGGCGGACGCGGTCCACGAGGTCGGAGCTGGTGCCGAGCACGACGGTGGCGCTGCGCACGACCCGCTTCTCCAGCATCCGCTGGAGATGGGCGCGGGCGCCCTCGGCCTCCGCCCGGTCGTGCCAGGTGACGACCAGGGGGGTGTGCCGTCCGCTGAGGGCGAGGACGGCGCGGAAGGAGGCGTGCAGACCGTGGGCGTGGACGAGGTCGGCGTGCGCGCAGGCGGTGCGGAGCGCGGCGAGGGAACCGGGGTCGGTGCTGCGGGGGACGTGGACGTGGTCGGCGCCGACCCCGCCGAAGTCGTAGGCGTCCTCCGCCTCGTCGGGGGCGCACACCGTGACGCGTACGCCTCTTGCGACGAGCCCCGCGGCCAGGGACCGCACGTGCGCGCTGCTGCCGACGTTGCCTCCGCCGAGCACCTGCACGGTGCGCAGCGGCGACTGACCGTGCGGTGCGTTGCTGCTCACTGGGCTCCTGATTCGGCGTCGAACGGTCACGACGAGACGTACAGAAGGTATCGGGCATAGGGGGGTACCGCGTGCGCCTCCCGCACGTAACGCGTTCCTGCCAAGGATGCCAGGACGCACGGGTGTTCCGGGAACCCGAGGAAGCCGCACCCCGGGGAGACCCACGGCAATGCGCCATCACATGTCACCCACAAGAGTGAGCATTTCCCCGAACCGGCCGATGGACAGGGGGCGCGCACGGGGCACTGGGGGCGCATGGGAAGCACATCAAACCGAACACACGCGCGGGCGCACACCTCCGACGCCCCCTCCCCGCCCGCCCCGAATGGCCCGAACCATTCCTTGTACCCACCACCTAGCCACGGCCGGCCCCCCACCGCGCAAACCCACTCACCCACTCCCCGCCCCACGCCGCGAGCACCACCCCCACCGCGTGCGCGAGCAGCCCCGCCCGCCCGTGGGACACGACGGCCGCCGCTCCCACCGCGGCGCCCAGCCCATGGGCACCCGCGTCACCGAGCATCGCGCGCCCGGCGGCGTCCTCGGGGAGCACCGCCGCCGCCGCTCCCACCGCGGCCGCGGCGAGTTCCGCGCCCGGCCCCGCGCGCAGCAGACCCGGTATGCCCAGCGCGAGTACCGCGGCGGCGGCCCGGCCGGGGCGTACGTCCACCAGGTTCACGAAGTGCGCGGTACCGGCGATCACCACACCCGCGAGCACCTTGTCGGGCCACCGCCGCTTCAGCGCGGCCCCCGCGGCCAGTCCCGCCGCCGAGATCCCGAACAACTTGACGGCCCCGCTGGTGACTTCGCCGTCCCGCAGCGCGGTCAGATGCGCGCGGAAACCGCGCCGCGCGTCACCGGCGACGTCGTCGTGGGCACCGCAGGCCCCGGCCGCGAGGACCGCGAACGCGGCGGCGGGGTGCGTCCGCGCCGCCCCGGCCGCCGCCCCCAGCACGCCGGCGGGTCCCGCGTACAGGTCGACGACGCGTCCGGCGTGATTGGTCCGCAGCCAACGCCCGCGCCCACCGGGCGCCGTGGCACGCAGCACGACGGTTCCGGCCCGGGTGAGCACGGCGGCGAGAACGAGGGCGGCGGCCCCACGACGACGAGTGATCATCCCGCCACCCTAGGGGCCGGGCCGCACCCCGGGGACCCGTCGCCGGGCCCCCGTTGTCAGCCGTCCGTGCGGGCCGTTGCGAGGAGTTCTTCCGCGTGGGCTCGGGCCGTTTCGGAGTCCTCCTGGCCGGCGAGCATCCGGGACAGTTCGCGCACCCGCTCCTCGCCCTCCAGGACCTTGACGCCGGAGCGGGTGACCGAGCCGTCGTCGGTCTTCTCGACGAGGAGCTGCCGGTCGGCGAACGCGGCGACCTGGGGCAGGTGGGTGACGACCACGACCTGCGCGGTCTTCGCGAGCTTCGCCAGCCGCCGCCCGATCTCGACCGCGGCCTTGCCGCCCACACCGGCGTCGACCTCGTCGAAGAGATAGGTCGGCACGGGATCGGTCCCCGCGAACACGACCTCCACGGCGAGCATCACACGCGACAGCTCACCGCCGGACGCGCCCTTGGCGATGGGCCGCGGCGGCGCGCCGGGGTGCGGGGCGAGCAGCAGCTCGACCTCGTCGGCGCCCGAGGGCCCGTACCCGACCGTGCGCCCGCCGACCTCGACGCCCTCGGGGTCCTCGGTCTGCCGGATGTCGAAGGACACCCGCGCGTGCGGCATGGCGAGGGAGGCCAGCTCGGCGGTCACCGCGGCGGCGAACCGCTCGGCGGCCTCCGTGCGCGCGTCGGTCAACGCCTGGGCGAGCCCGCCCAGTTCGGCACGGAGAGCGTCGCGTTCGGCGGTCAGCTCACCGATCCGCTCGTCGTCGCCGTCGAGTTCGGTCAGCCGCGCGGCGCCCTGCTCGGCCCAGGCGAGCACGGAGGCGATGTCGTCGCCGTACTTGCGGGTGAGGGCGTTCAGCGCGGCCCGCCGCTCCTCCACGGCCGCGAGCCGCAGCGGGTCGGCGTCCAGGTCGTCGGCGTACCCGGCGAGTTCGCCCGCGACGTCGCCCAGCAGGATGCCGACCTCGCCGATCCGCTCGGCGAGCGAGGCGAGCGCCGGGTCGTGGGAGCGCACGGCCTCCAGGGCGCGGTGGGCGCCGGCGACGAGGGTCGCCGCGTCGACGCTCTCGGGGTCCTCGGGGTTGCCGGCGAGCGCGGCGTGCGCGGCGGTCGCGGCCGACGACAGCGCCTCGGCGTGCCCGAGCCGCTCGGCCTCCTCGGCCAGCTCCACGTCCTCGCCCGCGCGCGGTTCGACGGCGGCGACCTCGTCGAGGCCGTAGCGCAGCATGTCGGCCTCCTGGGCCCGCTCGCGGGCGCGGGTGACGATCTCGTCCAGCTCGACGGAGGCCGCCCGCAGCCGCCGGTACGCCTCCGCGTACTTGGCGAGGGGGCCGGCGACCGCGTCCCCGGCGTACCGGTCGAGCGCCTGCCGCTGCCGGGACAGCTTGAGCAGCCCCTGCTGGTCGGTCTGCCCGTGCACGGCCACCAGTTCGTCGGCCAGCTCCGCCAGCATGCCCACGGGCACGCTGCGCCCGCCGAGGTGCGCCCGGGAGCGCCCTTCGGCGGAGACGGTACGGCTGATCAGCAGCGCCCCGTCGTCGAGCTCGGCCCCGGCCTCCTCGGCCCGTACGACGGCCGCCGTGCCCTCGGGCACGGCGATCCGTCCCTCCACGACCGCGTTCTTGGCGCCGATCCGCACGAGCGCCGGATCCGCGCGCCCGCCGAGCAGCAGGCCGAGGCTGGTGACCACCATGGTCTTGCCCGCACCCGTCTCACCGGTGACGGCGGTGAATCCGGGCGACAGCTCGACGACGGCATCGTCGATGACCCCGAGCGACCGTATCCGCATCTCCTCCAACACGGACACGACCATACGAGGTCCGACCCGGGAAGTGCGAGGCGCCCTTGTCACTCACCCGGGTGTCGACGCCCAGCGGGGGCCCGGACAGGCCCCTAGGGCGTGTTTCGAAAGTAGCGCCGTCCGCCCGGAGGGCGGGGCCCGCGGCGTCTGGTGCGTGCAGTCGCAAGGCGGAGGATCGCCCTCGTAC
>NZ_JBEZXS010000038.1:0-85712 GCF_040638185.1 Streptomyces sp. NPDC026672 | reverse complement strand
CGGCGGTGCGTCGGTTGCGGGCGACGTAGCGGTCACACGGTCCTCCCAGAGCTCGGCCGCCGACATGTGCACGGCGTTCGTCCACTTCGCCCAGCGTGCGGACCGGCCCCGGCGGCCGCCACCACAACGCCGCCGAACGGCCCCCTTCGTGCGCCTTCGGTTCTCGTCACCCGCTCTTCTTGAAGCCGCAGGTCAGCAGCCTGGGGCTTATTGCATGGGGAGCCGTTGCCGCATTTGTGCTGCGTCGTGGGCGCGCAAGCCCCTCGTGGAAACGGGCGCTTGACCGCCGAGGGTCCTGTGTCAGAGCGGGAGGTCGTCGGGAAGTACCCGGAACGCCTTGTAGCGGCCCAACGGGCGTACGGCCCGGAAGTCTCGTCGGTCGAGGGCGAGAATCGCGTCCGTGTCGTAGTCGGCGGCGAGCGCCACGTTCACCGCGTCGGCGAGGTCGAGGTCCAGCGCGCGGTAGCGGACACGGACGGACTGGGCGGCGCCGAGGTGGACCTCCGTGATCTCCGGCGTGACAACACGCCCCCGGCTCATCCAGCGCCGCAGGTCGTCGACCGCGCTGAGGGCGGCCTCCCTGCCGAGCTCACGCGTCGCCACGTGATCCAGTTCTGCCAGCAGGAGCGGGGACATGACCAGCAGGCCCGCCGCCATGATGGCCTCGTTCGCCGCCCGGTGTTCCGGGTGGGCCGAGTCCAGGGCTGCCAGAAGGCCGGACGTATCGGCGATGACAATGATCACGCGGCGGATCCGGAACCCGAGCCGGTCTCACGCCGGACGGCCTCGGTGACCGTGTCGCGGACCTCCGACTTGGACAGCGTGCGCCCTGGCCCCTCGAATGTGCGCGAGAACAGCGGCTCGTCCCAGACGCGGTTCGCCATGGCTGCAAGGTGGATGCCCTGGCGGATGATCTCGGCCTCGCTTATACCCCGGCGTTTGGCGGCCTCCTTGATGATCGCCAGGTCCTCGGGGTCCGCGTACACGTTCGTGCGCTTCATGGACATGTACCAACAGTAGTCCATGTACCGGATTGATGTATCCGGCTCACCTCCCCATGCCGTGTTGCCGAGGAGCAGCCGAGCCGACCTCACACACCCCTTCGTTCGGTTTCCGTGGCGGTGTGCCCGGGATGAGTGCGCGGGTCTCCACTCGTGGAGCGCGCACCTCGACCGGGCCACGTACGGCGAGACTCAGCGTGGGGCAGCGGCGGCGCCTCGACTCCATGCCCGCTCGGACACCTGGGCTCACGCCCAGTGGACGCCCGACGCTGAAGAACCTCACCGAGCGGGACCGCGTCCTGTGGTGGCTGACGTCCATGGGCTCCAGCATCGTCCCGCTCGCCGGTGCCCCCGACCAGGGCCGAGAGTTCATGTTCCCGGGGGCAGTGCCAGGATGCGGAACGGGCTGGGCGGTACGGCCAGGGGCACGGCCGGGAGGGTGCGGTCTCCTGCGTACCGCCAGCCCCAGGACCGCATGGTTTCGACCGTCCCGTGGTCGCGGGCGTCCACCAGCGTGATGCCGAGCTCGGCGCCGTGGTCGGCGAGCAAGCGCCGCTGAAGGCGCCGGGCGAGGTTCCAGACCCGGTCCTTGTACTCCCGACGCACACGTGGCGGCACCACGATTCCGGAGACGACGAAGAGCCCACCGGAGGCGGCGCGGCGAAGCAGACTCCCCCCGACGTGTCCACCGAACCCGGCCCACCACGGACCTGCGCCGGCCGTGGGGAAGCCGTAGGCGTATCCGGCCAGGGCGGTGGTCTCCCCTATCAGCAGCGAGAACCCCGGTCGTCGTGCGTCGGCCGCGAGATGGAGCAGGAAGGTCGCACGCGCCTGGTTCCACGCCCACGCGTCACCACCGGAGGTCTCCGCGTACAGGTCACCCAGCTCCTGCAGACGGTCCGAGACCTGACCACGTGTCAGCGGACGGACCCGTTCCGCCACCTCGGGCGAGGAACGGCGCTCCGCCCTCGCCGGGTCCGGCAGGCGAGTGCGCGGTCTGCCCCGTGCGGGTTGGAGCGCGGGGAGGGTCAAGGTCATCGGGAGGAACGCGTGCGCGGGCATGAGCAACCCTGCCCCGGGCACGGGCGATGGCCGACCCGGCGTCGTCGATCCCCGAGAACGGCACCGGCGTCGGAGGCGGTGCGCGGCATGCCCTCGGTCTCTCCACCGTACTCCTGGCGAGGCCCGCCCCGGCGGCCCGGCGGTCGCCGGGAACAGGGCGGGGCGTGTGGGTTGATCAGGGCGGGGCGTGTGGGTTGATCAGGGCGGGGCGTACGGGTTGATCAGGGCGGGGCGTACGGGTTGATCAGGGCCGGAAGGCCGGCCTGGATGGCACGGACGTCAGGGTCGGCCCTGTTCCCCGAGCGCGCCCGCCGCTGCTGCCATGAGCGGTTCGGCAGCGCCCTCGGTGGTGTCCGGGGGCACGACCACGAGGTCCCAGCGCCCTCGGCCGGGAGCGAGCAGGACGACGGTGTGCGGGGCGTTCGCCGCCAGGGCTCTGCGCAGTCGTACGACCTGGTTGGAGACCAGTATCCGGCCGGGCACCGCGGACCACACCGTCCCGTTGACGGTGGCACTGGTGACATGGCCCCACTCGCGCGGCAACCCGGCCAGCAGTCGCGGGAGTTCCACGAGGAGGTCGTAGGAGCGCGGCCACCATGCGCCGTCGATGGACCGGGGCAGGTCGCTGCGGGGCGCCAGCCGCAGGCGGAGGACGGGGTGGGAGGGAAGCGGTGATTGCAGTGCGGTGGTCATGAGGCTGCTGCCAACTTCCGTAGGTGGGTACGTGGTTGCCGTCAGGTGCGACGCGCGGCGGCCCTGTCCGACATCGCCGTACGGTGGTGCGGTTCGCGTGGCGCAGGGGGTGCCGGCCTTCCCGCGGCGGGGCGGTCAGGCCGTACACGAGGAAACCACCGCCGTGGCCTCGGACCCGCGGGGCGGTGGCCGGCGGGGTGGGCGTGAAGGGGGCTGGGGCGCATGGAGAGGTCCCTGACCTCGACGGGGGCCGCGGGGACGGAGGTGCGGCCGGGGTCACGGACTGCCCCTGGGATGGGTGGTGTGCTGGTGACGGCCTGTCGGATAGGCACGACGCACCCTCGTTCAGCCCACCGTACTCCTCGGGCCGACCGGTGCCCGGATTCCGCCGGGCGGCGGCCTTCGGGTGGATGCACTCGGGTCGGTGTCGCGTTGACATGTTCCGTCGCCGCACGTTGACTGGCGGAACGGCTGAGGGCCATGAAGGGCAGGGTCGACCGGGTCTCCGGAAGCCTGAAGCAGCCGTCGGGAAGGCGAAGGGCGCCTTCAGGCGGTGCCCCCATCGCAAACGGAAGCAGTACATACGACGATGTACGACCAGACACGCGCCCAGCAGCCCCCGGACCGGTCCCCCGGCCCGGGCGGACACCGCACCACGGGCCCGGAGCCACTGCTCCCCCCGGGCGAACGGGACGAGATCGCGCGCCGCCTCGGACACGCCGTCAACACCTTCGCGGACACCCCGCGCGAGGCGCTGGAGGAGGCCGCGGACGCCCTCGACGAAGCCGCCGCCCAGCTGGCGAACGCCCTTTCGGAGATGCGGCGGGTGCTCCGCGCCGACTGGCAGGGCCGGGACCCCGAAACGGACTCCGCCGAACTGCGGGGCGCGTTGAGGCAGTACCGGGAGCTCACCCAACGGCTGCTGCGCATGTAGGCGACGGCAGGCTCCCACCGCAGAGCGGCGGGGGCTCACGCCGCCCCTTCCCCGGCGTCGTCGGTCACCGGGAGTGCGCCGGTGTCCGAACCGGTGCACGGTGGGCCCCGGTGCGTCCACCGTGCTCCCGGCCGAGAGCGACGGCCGCCTCCGCGTACGGCCTCCGCTGTCGGGCACGGGCCGACCGGCCGGCTCCGTTCGGTCACCGGGGGCGGGCAACCCGTGACGGGCGGAACCACTGTCCCGACCCCTGTGCGGCCGTGGCACGCGCGGGCGGTCCTCCCCGGCATACCCTTCAGAAAAAGGGGTCGCCGGGACTCGAACGGGCCCTCGTGGAGACACCCGGTCGCCCGCCAGGAGGTCCGTACCGGATGAGGACCCGTTGCCCTCCGGGAGCCACACCGAGGTGCGCGTCCTCGCGACGACGCCGGAGACCGCCCGCGCCTACAGCCGGCCGTCCCCACGCGGCCGTCAACACCTCGGAGAACGAGAGACATGACAAAACTCCGCGAACGCAAGAACAACCGGGAAGGGGTCCTGCGATCCCTGTACGCGGCTGTGGAGCTCAACCGCCCCGAGGTCAGCGGATCGGCACTCCGCGACGAGCTGGGCCTGCCCGACGAGGACCTCTCCGCCGCCTGCGTCTACCTGGCCGACGAGGGCCTGATCAACGTGGAATGGACCTCGCACCGGACCCCGGCCTCCGTCTCGCTGACACACGAGGGCATCCGCCTGATGGAGGAACGGGAGGAAGAACGGGAAGGGCGGGAGGCACAGGAGTAGCCTGGCCGTACCGAGAGCTCTTCGCGCAGCGCGGTCAGCGGTGCCGTTCCCGGCGAGCGACGCATCGGGCAGCCGGCCACGGCGCCCGGGACGGGATCGCACGATGGGACGCAGCAGAACGCCGGCCTCCGACGCGCACACCTACCGGATGCCCGTTCCCCGCCTGAGCCTCACCCGGGGTGTTGATGGCGGCCCGCTGGATGGCGCCCGGTGGCCGCGCTGTGACGTGCTGGAGCTTGAACTGCCCGCGCTTGTCAGCGCGTTGGAACCGGATTCGGGCGCCGAGGTGCGGGTCGCCGTGGACCCCGCCCAATGGCCGGACGCCCCGCGGACGGTCATGGCGCCCGGCCGGGTGATCGCCGTGGAGCCGGCCGGTCCGGGGAGCGAGGCCCGGATCGTCACCCTGGACTGCGACACCGTGGGACGTTTGGTGCTCCTGGTCGTCCCGCCCGAGGAGTCCGCCGGAACGGCCGCCCGGCTGCTCGCCGCCGCCGACGACGACGTCGAGAACCCGCTGACCGCGGAGCGGAGGATGCCGACGCCCACCCGTACCGGCCGCCCCGGTGGTCCCGCCCGTAGCGGCCGCCCCGGTGGTACGGCGGGGGAGACGGGATGAGGCCCGCGGCGCCGGGGGAACCCACGGCGGGAAAGGCCGACCGGCGTCGACTCCCCTCCTGGCGCGCGCCGTTGACGGCTCGGCGCGAGGCCCCCGCGCTCTTCGAGGAGTGCCGCATCGTCCGCGCGTACGGTGAACTGGACGCGCAGACCGTCGCACCACTGGTCGGCGCCCTGGCCGAGGTCCGCACGGCCCGGCCAGGACGGCTCCTGATCATCGTGGACCTGAGCGCGGTCACCTTCGCCGACTGCAGCATCCTGCGGCCGCTGTGCGAGGCGTGGTCCGACTGCCACGCCCGCGGCGGCTGGATCCGCGTCGTCTACGACGCCCCCACGATCGGCCTGGTCTTCCGGTGCACCGGCCTGCTCGACCGCTTTCCCGCCCACGCGGACACGCAGCACGCCTGGGAGGGACGAACGGCCGGGGCCACGGCACACCGTGCCTGAATCCGGAAGGAAATCCGTCATGGCGGGGCCACATGTGTGCGTCCGCCAGGGATAGGGTTGTGGCACGACGCAGATGGTGCTGATTCCTTCGGAGCACGGGTGCCACGCACACCTGGGTCCTACGAAGCGCTCCCGGAACGAAGGTGTCATGCCCGCCGTGAAAGGCCCTGTCGTCGGCAACCTCGACGATGACGACTACCCCGCCTACACCATGGGGCGGGCCGCCGACGCACTCGGCATCACCCCCGCCTTCCTGAGGGCGGTCGGTGAGGCCGGGCTGATCACTCCACTGCGCTCGGAAGGCGGTCACCGCCGGTACTCCCGCCGTCAGCTGCTCGTCGCCGCCCGCGCCCGCGAGCTGGTCGGCCAGGGCACCCCCATCGAGGCCGCGTGCCGCATCATCTCCCTGGAGGACCAGTTGGACGCCGCCCTCCGCCTGAACCGGCAGATGCGCCGGAAGCTGGACGAGGGCGACGCGCATATCTAGTTCCGCCGGTGCAGAAATACTGACTTCGACGGGATGAGAACTACCGGGCGGACTCGAAAGTGCATGGCCGGTTCCTCCCGGGCTGTGTTAGCGTGACAACCGTTGCAGTTTTGGTTGCCAAAGGTTTTTTTCCTTGCATAGCTTTCCGGATCTTTCCGGAGGGGTGATCATCGCGGCGACTCGGCCCCGCAAAGTGCAGGGTCCGACACTGCCCCCCTAGGGAGATTCCATATGGCATCCGGCACCGTGAAGTGGTTCAACGCGGAAAAGGGCTTCGGCTTCATCGAGCAGGACGGCGGCGGCGCCGACGTGTTCGCCCACTACTCGAACATCATCAGCAACGGCGGCTTCCGCGAGCTTCAGGAAGGCCAGAAGGTCAGCTTCGACGTCGCGCAGGGCCAGAAGGGCCTGCAGGCCGAGAACATCGTCGCTGCCTGAGACCGACGCACATCGTCACGAGCCGGTGGCTCGCGCATCATACGGCTGGGGCCCGCACTCTTGGGGTGCAGGCCCCAGCCATTGCGTTGCCCGGACAATCCGATAATCGATTTCCGAAACCTCGGGGATTTCCGGGTTCTCCGGAGTATCCGGGATCTCCGGACCGATGCAGCCCGGCTCCGAAACCGATCAGCCCGGGTTTCCGCCTTTCCCTCGGTCCATTCCTGTGACTCCTTAATTCCTCGTACGGCAGCCCGCCGTCCGACGGAATTCCGCGATACGCCGTACGGACGAAGGTTCGTTCATGAACCGCACCCGACGCCCCGGCGACAGTTCGGATCGCCGTCGCGCGGACCGGAATGAGGGTGGTGACCGCCGGTGCCGGGTCTCCCCTCCCCCCGTCCCGACGAAGAGGAGAAGCCCTTGACGCCGATTCCGTCTCGAACACCCCCGGCCGGCAAGGCCGACGGCACCGGTCTGACCGCCCGCGACGCCATGCTGCACGCTCCCGAGCCGCAGGTCGACGACCACATGGCCGTCGACGTGGTCCTGTCCGTGCTCATCGGGGCCCGTGTCCCGCACCTGCTCCTCCAGGACGAGGACGGACGGTGCGCGGGACTCGTCACCCGGGCCCAGCTCATCGCGCACCGTGGCGGCTCGTGGTTCAGCGACCGGACCCGGCTGCGGGACATCCCGCTCGACCGCGGACCGTTCACCGCGTCGACGGCCGCACTCGGCGAGGCGGAGGCCGCCATGCGGATACGGATACTGAACGTCTCCCCCGTGGTCGACGAGCACGGCTACGCCTTGGGCGTCCTCGCGCTCACCCCCTGACCCCGCCGTCCGGCCGCCGTCGCGCGTCCGGGCCCCTCCAGACGTTCCCGGTGTTCTCACTCATCCCTGCGGAGGCATCCATGCGCTGTGTCATCGCCCGTTTCCCCTTCGACCTGAACAAGAGCGAGGTGGAGCAGTCGATGGACGGCATCACCCCCGAACCCGTCACCGGTGTGTCCGTGACCGTCAACGGCCGGATCTACCCCGTGATGCAGGTCGGAGAGGTGATCACCAGGCAGAATCGCCGGGACTTCACGTCCGTCGAGATGCGCCGCGCACTGACCCGGCTCGGCTTCACCTGCCACGACGCGCGCCCGGCCACGCCGCCCCGGGACCTGCGATCCGACGACGAGGACACACTCGGCTGGTGACGGTTCCCGGGGCCCTGACCGCCAGGCGCGGGCTCGGTCGGTACGAGCTCACGGACCGTTGGCGGCACTGGTGAGCAACCGTTCCTCAGGAAAGGCCAGGTTGGCTTGGCCTGCGAGAGAGGTGCCTACGACCGCGCGATGAACTACGACGTCCCACGTTCTTGAGCCGAGGTGACAAGCGGTCCTGGGACCAAGACCTGGAAGCGGCTCTGGCGGGGCGGCTGTTGGCCATCGGCGGAGCCCGGTCGTCGGTTGGGTCCCGGACGGGTCTCCGGGCCGCCCCCGGACAGGCCGGGGATGCAACCATTCCTTACAGAGCTGGAACCCCCGGAAGCCGACCGCGCGCTCGGAACGCCGGTCGCGGGCACTGACAACGGACCTGACGGTGATCGACCCGGGCGGGCCGGGCGGGCGTGGCCGTGTTGATCAGGCCCGCGTGTTCGAGTCCGCGAGGAGTCGCGTCGTCGTTTCCCACAGGTGGTGTTCTCGGTCGGGGTTCTTGGCCACGGGCCGTACCTCCGTCACCTTGTGGACCACCACGAACGCGCCGTCGCGCAGGTGTGCCCACTTGGTGTCGAGGGCGAGTGAGGCCAGTGCGGGGCCCGAGCGCTTCGGGGTGGACACGCCGGGCAGGTGTGACAGGCCGCGTCCGATCGCCTGGACGGCCGCGGGCGTTCCGCGTCCCAGTGCCGTGCCGGGCATCCAACCGGGCTCGAACACCGCGACGTTGATGCCGGCGCCGACCCGGCGCTGGAGTTCGTGGGCGTAGTACAGGACGGCCAGTTTGGCGTTGGCGTAGGCGACCCCGGAGGCGGTGAAGCCCGGCTTCTCGTCGCCGGTCGCCGGGCGGGCCATCTCGACGGGATCGCTCCACTTCGCTTCGGGCACCCCCATCAACCGCCGCCAGACATTGGCGCTGTAGACGTTCGAGCCGAGCAGCACGATCCGGGCGGGCGCGGTGAACGAGCCGAGCAGGTCGCCGATGAGCTGGGCGTGGGCGAGGTGGTTCACGGCGAAGGTCGTCTCGAAGCCGTCGGCGGAGGCGGCGCGGATGTCGGCCGACATGGTGCCGGCGTTGGCGACCAGCGCGCGCAGGGGTCGTACCTCCCCGGCGTCGAGCAGTTCCCGCACGGTGGCCGCGGCGGCCCGGACGTCGGCGAGCCGGGAGAGGTCGCACCCGACCTCACGGACCCTCGCTCCCCGCGCACGGGCCTCCTCGGCGACGTTCGAGAGCGCCTCTCCGGCCCGGCCCACCAGCAGCAGGTCGGGGCGCTCGCCGTCGGGACGGCCGGCCATGGCGAGGGCGGCGGCCCGCCCGAGGCCCCGGGTCGGGCCGGTGATCAGGACGGTTCCGCTGTCTGTGGTGGTCATGGGTCGAGCCTCGAAGACACGGGGACGGTCAGCCAGCCGCCCCGTTGTCATAGGACTGCCGGGGCCAGGACAACGGCACCGCCGCCACGCACACTGAACGTGTGGAGACATGGGAGTTCGGCCGGACGGTACGCCGTCTGCGTGATCGTGTCGTACCCGAGTCCGTGGGCATCCCCGCCGGGCGGCGGCGCCGGGCGAGCGGGCTGCGCCGCGAGGAACTGGCCGGGCTCGCCGGGATCTCCACGGACTATCTGACCCGGCTGGAGCAGGGGCGGTCGACCGCGCCCTCGGCACAGGTGGTGGAGGCGCTCGCGCGGGCCCTGTGCCTCACCGACCCGGACCGCGACCTGCTCCACCGGCTCGCCGGCCACACCGCCCCCGGGCCCGACGTCGTCCCGTCCCGCGTCACCCCGAGCGTGCAACGGCTGCTCGACCGGCTGTCGTACACCCCCGTCGTCGTGTACGACGCCACCTGGACGCTCATCCTCGCCAACGCGCCGTACGAAGCGCTCATGGGCGAGACGTCGACCTGGACCGGGATCGAACGCAACGCCGTCTGGCGCAACCTCGCGGGCCGCGAGAACCGCACCGTGCACACCCCGCGGGAGCGGGACGACCACGAGGCCCGGCTCGTCGCGGACCTGCGGCTGACCGCCGCCCGGTACCCCGCCGACCGGGCGCTACGGCGGCTCGTCGCCGACCTCATGGCGCGGAGCCCGCGCTTCGCCGCACTCTGGGAGGCGGACGCCCCGCCCCCGCTCGCCGACCCGTCGAAACGGAAGGTCGTCGACCATCCCGCGGTCGGCCGGATCACGCTCGACTGCGACACGCTCCTCGTCGCCCTGGACGATCTCCGCATCATGGTCTACACCGCCGAGCCCGGCACCGAGGACGCCGAACGCCTCGCCCTCGCCCTCGTCCTGGGCACCGAGCCCCTCACCGAACAGCCCGGCGGCCACGGATAACAGGCGCGAAGATCTGCGTGTGCCCCCGGTGGGGGTGCGGGCGATAGTGGACAGGTAGTGCGTTCCGTCGGCCGTTCCGGGAGGGTCGGCGGGTCGGTCCGGGCCAGGCCCACCCCGGTACCGCCCGTGGCCGCGTCCGCCCCCGCCCCAGGAGGTCCGGATGGATCTGATCCACTTCCGTATGGTCATGCCGTCCGCGCTCACCGAGGCCGCCGTCGGGCTGCTCGCCTCGCACGATCGTGTGCTCAACCTCGTGGTCGTGAAGGAGGCGCACCTCCCGGGCGGTGACGCGGTGGAGTGCGACGTGATGAAGGGCGCCGCGAACGGTGTGCTCGGCGACCTGCGCGAGCTGGGGGTGGACCGTACCGGGTCGATCGTCGTCGGCGACGTGGACATGATGTTCTCGAAGCACGCCGAGCGCATCGAGTCGGACCAGCCGAGCGCGCTCGTGCACGCGCCGCTGTGGGCCGCGGTCGAGGCCCGTATCCGCGCGGAGGGGACCTATCCGCCGTCGTTCTACCTGTTCCTGGTGATCGCCGGGCTCATCGGCTCGGTCGGCATCATGACGAACTCGCAGATCCTCATCGTGGCGGCCATGGTGGTCGGACCCGAGTACAACGCGATCACCGGGGTCGCCCTCGGTCTGGACCGCCGTAACCGGCGTATGGTCCGGGAGGGGATGCTGGCCATGACGACCGGGTTCACGCTGGCCATCGTGGTCACCCTGGGGTTCGCCGCGCTGGCGCGCGGCGCCGACCTCCAGTCCACGGCCTTCGAGCTGGGGCTGCGGCCCGTGTCCCACCTGATCGACACGCCGGACTTCTTCTCGGTCGCCGTCGCCGTCCTGGCCGGCGTCGTCGGCATCGTCTCGCTCACCGAGGCGCGCGGCACCGCCCTGCTCGGTGTCTTCATCTCCGTGACCACGATCCCCGCCGCCTCGGACGTCGCCGTCTCGCTCGCCTTCGCCGACTGGCACGAGGCCCGGGGCTCGCTGGTCCAACTGCTGCTCAACGTGGTGGTGCTCGTGGTCGTCGGGGTCCTCACCCTGCGTCTCCAGCGGCGTCTGTGGCACCGCGCGACCCGCCGCGCCACCGCACGGCGCCGATGACAACGGCAACGACAACCCCCATCCGGCCGACGAGCCGGAGCAGGCACCCCGGCCTACCCTGGTCGAGGGGGTCCGTCCGGGTGAATCACACGCGGAAAGGGGCGTCCCGTGGACGACTACCCGCTGATCGAGAATCACGGGCTCATCGGCGATCTGCAGACCGCGGCGCTGGTGACCACCGAGGGGGTGGTCGACTGGTTCTGCTCCCCGCGGTTCGACTCGCCCAGTGTGTTCGGGGCGCTCCTGGACAAGGAGAACGGCGGGCACTGCACGGTCCGGCCGGCCCACCCGACCCATGCGACCAGACAGCTGTACCTGCCCGACACGGCGATCCTGGTGACCCGGTTCATGACCGAGGCGGGCGCCGGTGAGGTGATCGACTTCATGCCCGTGACCGGTACGACGGTCACGCGGCGCCACCGGCTGGTCCGGCTGGTCCGCTGTGTGCGCGGCAGCATGACGTTCCAGGTGGAGATCGCCCCGCGGTTCGACTACGGCCGCAGCAAGCACGAGTTGCACCTCACCCCGCACGGAGCGGTGTTCGCCGCGGAGGACGGCACGGAACTCACCGTGCACCCCATCCGGGAGCCGGAGGACGAGCGGCTCACGGACGTGCTCACGGACCAGGGCGCCGACGTGCACCTCAAGCTGACCATGACGGCCGGTCAGCAGCGCGGACTGATCCTGGAGATGGGCGCCGGGGAACCGCCCAGGGAGGTCCGCCGGGAGGAACACGAACGGCTCTTCGACGAGACGGCGGCCTTCTGGCGCTCCTGGCTGTCGCAGTCGCGCTACGCCGGGCGCTGGCGGGAGGTGGTGGAGCGTTCCGCGATCACTCTGAAGCTCATGACCTTCGCCCCCAGCGGTGCCGTGGTGGCCGCCCCGACGGCGGCCCTGCCCGAGCAACTGGGCGGCGAACGCAACTGGGACTACCGCTTCACCTGGATCAGGGACGCCTCCTTCTCGGTGTACGCGCTGCTGGGGCTGGGCTTCACGGAGGAGGCCAGGGCGTTCATCGCCTGGCTGGGCGACCGGGTCAGCGAGCGGGCCGGCAGCGAAGGGAACACGGGGCCGCTCAACATCATGTACAAGGTCGACGGCTCCTCCGACCTGAACGAGCAGATCCTCGACCACTGGGAGGGCTATGAGCGCTCCGCCCCGGTGCGGATCGGCAACGGCGCCGCCACCCAGCTCCAGCTGGACATCTACGGCGAGGCGCTGGACAGCATCTACTTCGCGCACCAGCACGGCTTCGAGGTCGGGTACAAGGGGTGGACCTCGCTGCGGACGGACCTGCAATGGCTGGCCGACCACTGGGACCAGGCGGAGGAGGGCATCTGGGAGACCCGCGGCGGGCGCCAGGACTTCACGTACGGCCGGGTGATGTCGTGGGTGGCGTTCGACCGCGCGCTGCGCCTCGCCGAGGCGAAGGGGTGGCCGTCCGCGACCGGGCGCTGGCAGGCCGAGCGGGACGCCGTCTACGAGCAGGTCATGGCGAAGGGCTGGAGCGAGGACCGGCGGGCCTTCGTCCAGCACTACGGCGGTCGGGTCCTGGACTCCTCTCTGCTGCGCATGGCGACGGTCGGGTTCGTCACCCCCGGGGACCCGATGTGGTCGTCGACCCTGGACGCCATGGAGCGGGAACTGGTCAGCGACAGCCTGGTCTACCGCTACGACCCGGGCGCCTCGCCCGACGGTCTGCGCGGCTCGGAGGGCACCTTCTCGCTGTGCACGTTCATGTACGTCGACGCCCTGGCCCGCGCGGGACGGACCGACCGGGCGCGGCTGGTGTTCGAGAAGATGATGGGGTACGCCAACCATCTGGGCCTGTACTCCGAGGAGATCGACCCGACGGGCCGTCAACTCGGCAACTTCCCCCAGGCGTTCACCCATCTCGCCCTGATCGACTCGGCCCTCACCCTGAACGAGGCCCTCGACAGGAAGTAGTCCGGCGACAAGAACACGAAGGAGTCCGGCGCCGGTTCAGCCCTCGTCGCCGGTGTCGCCGCGCCGCAGGTCGGCGTCGGTGAGGCCCTCCAGCTCGCCGCGGGTGTCCAGCCAGTACAGCAGGGCGACCGCGGGGACGACGAGGACGACGGCGACGAGGGTGACCAACGCCAGCCAGCGCATCGTGGTGTGCGCGCCCGCGCCCTCGGCGACGGTCAGCGAGGTCGGGACGAGGTAGGGGCGCTGTGCCATGCCCCAGGCGATGACGGCCGAGGCGACCACGCCGACCGCCGTGACCCGGGACCAGGCACCGGAGGGCCGGAGCAGCAGCCACGCGGTGGCGAGCGTGGCCAGCACCGCCAGGACGACGAGGACGAGGCCGGCGCCGTGGGTGAGGCCGTGCCAGACGTGGGGCGCGTCGCCGTGGGTGACGACGAGGGTGACGACGGCGAGCACGGCCACGGCGGCGAGGGCGCCCAGGGCCCGGCGCCGGAAGTAGCGGTCCAGGTCCGGCGCGGCGAAGCGGCGGGCGTCCGCGGCGAGGAAGACGGCGCCGAGTGTCGCCGTGGCCGCGACGGCGAGCAGTCCGAACAGCAGGGACGTGGGGTTGGCCCAGGCGTCCGTGGACGCCGTCGTCGTGGCGGTCACCCGGCCCGAGGCCACTCCTCCGGCCGCGGCGCCCAGGAAGAACGGCGTCAGCAGCGAGGAGACGGCGAAGACCGCCCCGTACAGGCGCCGTCCAGCCAGTCGGCGGGCGGGCTTGCGCAGGGCGAAGCCGGCGCCGCGCAGCACGATGCCCACGGCGGCCAGCGCCAGCGGCAGCCACATCGTGGTGAAGACCCGCTGGAAGAGGTCCGGGAAACCCGTCCACATGATGACCAGGACGAAGATCAGCCAGACGTTGTTGACCTCCCACACGGGTTCCATCGCGTGGTCGATGAGCCATCGCGGGCGCCTGCCGCGCTTCGCGCCGCCCGCGGTCAGGTCCCAGAAGCCGGCGCCGTAGTCCGTGCCCCCGCCGCAGGCGTAGGCGGCGATCGCGAGCAGCAGGACGACGGCGATCACCCCGGCGATCACAGCCGGCTCCCGGTGGAGCGGGGCCCGTACGGTGTGTCCGTCTCCGGCGCCCCGGTGTCGGGCGCCCCCGTGTCGGGCGCGCCCTCCGGCGGCCGGGGCGCGCCGCTCTCGTCGGCGAGCCGCCATCGGGTGCGCATCTTGAGCAGCACCACGAGGAACGACCCGAACACGAAGACGTACACGACGACGACCAGGGCGAACATGGTCCACAGGCCGCCGGCGCGGGTCGCCGTCACCGCCTCGGCGACCCGCATGTTCTGGTAGACGATCCACGGCTGGCGGCCCACCTCGGTGGTGATCCAGCCGCATTCGACGGCGAGGACGGAGGCCACGCCCGCGCAGGCCGCGCCGCGGAAGAACCACGGGGAGGCGGGCAGCCGGCGGCGCCGGACCCACAGGACGCCGTACCAGAGCGCGAGCAGGAGCAGCAGGGAGCCGATCCCGACCATGGTGTCGAAGGCCCAGTGGGTGATGGTGGCCTGGGTGGCCGTCGGCCGGTCGCTCGCGGGGACCGAGGTCAGTCCGGTGACCCGGGTGTCCGGGCGGAAGCCGGCCAGGATGGAGTCGAGTTGGGGGATCTTGATGCCGCCGGAGATGGTCCCGTCCGGGTGCAGCCGGCCGAACAGGTACTCCGGGACGTGGGTGTCGGTGTTCCAGACGATCTCCATGGCGGCGAACTTCACCGGCTGCTTGTGGAACACCTGCCGGGCGATGGAGTCGCCCAGCATGAACTGCACCGGGGTGCACACGGCGGCGAGCGTGAAGGGGATCGTGAAGCCGAGCCGGTGGTAGCGGTCGCGGCGGCCCCGCAGCCAGCCCATGGCGTAGACGCCCGCCGTGACATAACCCGCCGTCACGAACATCGCCATGACGAAGTGCCAGTACTCCGGGCCGAACATGGGCGTGAAGATCGCCCTCCGGACGTCCACGTCCACGGGGTTGCCCGCGGCGTCGAGGTTGAAGCCCCGGGGCGTGTTCATCCACGAGTTCGCGGCCAGGATGCCGAAGGCGCCCAGCAGGGCCACGAAGGGGAGCGGCAGCCCGAGCAGGAAGTGGGTCCGGGAGGGAAGTCTGCGCCAGCCGTAGAGGTAGACAGCGATGAGGACGGCCTCCAGGAAGAACGCCCACGCCTCGACGCCGAAGCCGATGCCGAACACGTCGCCCCAGCGGCCCATCATGCCCGGCCACAGCAGCCCGAACTCGAAGGACAGGACGGTGCCGGTGACAACGCCGATGGCGAACTGGACGGCCATCACCGCCGACCAGCGCCGGGCCAGCAGCAGGGCGGTCGCGTCGCCGCGGCGCAGCCCGTAGCCGTGCGTGATCAGCGTGATCAGCGGCAGTGCCACGCCCATGGGCACCAGGATGATGTGGGTGGCCAGCGTGAAGGCCATCATCGACCGGGCCGGCAGCGTCTGCGCCGGTGCGTCCGCCAGCAGCAGGACCGTGTGCATGTCTCGTCCCTCCGGGACCGGCGCGGGTGGGGAGGGGTCAGCCGCCGGTGGCGAAGCCCGGGAAGAGCGTCATCCCGCCGTCGACGTAGAGGGTGGCGCCCACGACGTAGTCCATGAGGTCGGAGGCGAGCCCGACGGCCGCGTAGCCGATGTCCTCGGGGTCGCCGACGCGGTCGTACGGGATCAGCCGCAGCAGTTCCTCGCGGGCCTGCGGGGTCTCCCAGGCGTCGCGGTTGATGGGGGTCCTGATGGCGCCGGGGGCGATCGCGTTGACGCGGATCTTCTTCGGGGCGAGTTCCTGGGCCAGCGTCTCCATCATCATCTGCACCCCGCCCTTGGAGGAGGCGTAGTTGACGTGCCCGGCCCACGGGATGATCTGGTGGACCGAGCTCATGCAGATGATCTTCCCGGCCGCGCGGGACACCTCGGGGACCACTCCGCGGCGCAGGAACTCCTTCGTCGCCTCCCGGGCGCACAGGAACTGCCCGGTGAGGTTGACGTCCAGGACCTTCTGCCACTGGGCGAGGGTCATCTCGGTGAACGGGGCGTCCCGCTGGAGCCCCGCGTTGGCGACCAGGATGTCGATGGTGCCGAACTCCCGGACCATGCGGTCCGTCATGGCGGCGACCTGCCGCTCGTCGGAGACGTCCGCTTCATAGGCGGCGGCCCTGACCCCGAGGCCGGTGATCTCCTCGACCACCTTCTCGGCCTCCTCGCCGCCGGTCACGTAGTTGACCACGACGTCGGCCCCGGCCCGGCCCAGGGCGATGGCCGTCGCCCTGCCGATGCCGGAGTTCGCGCCGGTCACGAGGGCCTTCTGGCCGCGCAGCAGATGGGCGGGGATCACGCCCTGGGACGTCCCCTCGGTGGAACTCACGATGTCCTGCTCCTCCACTGCGTGCCCGCCTCCGCCGGGCCCGTCGCCCGGAGGTCCGGTGATCAGACAAGCACCGCGGAGGGGCGGCGGCACGCCCCGGCGGACAGCGTTGCGCTGCCCGGCGGAGGATCTTCGCCCGGTCGGGGTCCGACGGGGTCCAGCGGGGTGCGGCGGGGTCCCACGGGGTCCGACGGGGTGCGGCGGGGTGCGGCGGCCCGCGGGGGCTCAGCCCAGCCGCTCCAGCAGGTGGTCGCCGACGCGGAGGGCGTTCGCGATGGCCGTCAAGGACGGGTTGACCGCGCCGATGCTCGGGAAGAAGCCGGTGTCGACGACGTAGAGGTTGTCCAGGTCGTGCGCCTTGCAGTTGAGGTCCAGGGCCGAGGACGCCGGGTCGGTGCCGAACCGCACGGTGCCCGCCTGGTGCGCGGTGGCACCGATCGGCATGCCCTTGTGCAGGTAGATGCTGCGGGAGAGCAGATGGTGCTCGTGCATGCCCAGGTGGCCGAGCATGTGCTGCAGTTTGTGCCGCAGGCGCCGCAGGCCGGCGGTGTTGTTGTCCTCGTCGAGGGTGAGCCGGATACGGCCGTCGTCCTCCAGGGTCACCCGGTTGTCCGGCCGCGGCAGATCCTCCCCGCACAGCCAGAAGTCGACGGCGTGATGGGCCAGGACCTCGAACGGCATGTCCGGGGTGACGGCTCCGGCCCAGCGCGGGGCCTCGCCGTGGATCTGCTCGGCGTCCGACTTGCCGAGCATCTGGATCCCGCCGAGCGGGTACTCCCAGTCGTCCGCGCCCAGGTACCAGTCGTGCAGGGCGAGGGTCTTCTGGAACTGGGTGTCGTTGGGTTCCTTCGAAACGGCCATCAGCGCCAGGTTGTTGTGGCGCATGTAGTTCCGGCCGACCACGTCCGAGCTGTTCGCCAGGCCGCGCGGGTGCCGGTCGTTCGCCGAGGCCAGCAGGAGCGCCGCCGAGTTGACGGCCCCGCACGCCACGACCACGACGTCGGCCGAGAACCGGGCCTCCCGCTCGCCCGGGAGCTCGGCGACCACGCCGGTGACGCTGCGCCCGGTGGGATCGGTCTCCAGCCGGGTCACCTTCGCGTTGGTGATCATCTCCACGTTCGGGTGCTCCAGCGCCGGCTCCACACAGATCACCTGGGCGTCGGACTTGGCGCGGACCAGACAGGGGAAGCCGTCGACGCGGTTGCAGCGGATGCAGACGCTGGAGTGGGTGGCCCGGCCGTCCTCGTCCTGGGTGAGGTTGACCCCGATCGGCAGGTGGAAGGGATGCAGCCCCTGTTTCTCCAGGTCCTGGCTCAACCGCTCGATGCGCGGCTCGTGTTGGACCGGAGGATAGGCGTACTGGGCGCTGCACGGCCCTTCCAGGGGGTCCTCGCCGTGCCGGCCGTGCACCAGGTAGAGGTGCTCCGCCTCGGTGTAGTACGGCTCCAGGTCCTCGTAACCGATGGGCCAGGCGGGCGAGATGCCGTCGTGGTGGCGGAGTTCGCCGAAGTCCTCGGGGCGCAGCCGGAACAGGGCCGCGCCGTAGAACTTGGTGTTCCCGCCGACGTAGTAGTTCACCTCGGGCGGGAACTCGGCGCCGTGCCGGTCCAGCCAGAACTCCGGGGCCCGGTACTTGCCCTTCACGAACACGGCGGTGGAGTCCCAGTTGTCGCGCTCGCGCGGCAGGTAGTCGCCGCGTTCGAGGATGAGCACCCGTTTCCCGGACGGGGCGAGGCGGTGGGCCAGCGTGCCGCCGCCGGCACCGGTGCCGATGACGACGACGTCGTACGGGGGCAGGGCGTCCATGGCAACCACCGTCCTTGTTCGCCTGGTTCGCGGCCGGTCCCGGTGTCCCTCCCTCGAACGTACGCGCCGTACGGGGGTGCGGCACCCGGAGCGGGCGCCGCACCGGCACGGTCACAGCACGGCGATCGGGTTCACGGGTGAGCCGGTCGCCGCCGGGAGCCGCAGCGGGGCGACCACGCACAGGAAGTGCCAGCGCCCCTGCCGCTCGCACACCGGGACCAGTTCCTCGAAGTCCAGCCAGTCCAGCAGGTGCAGCCCCATGGCGTTGACGGCCAGCACGTGCACGGGGAACCCGACCTCGGCGACCGCGCTCGGCGCGGCGTCGCTGTTGCCGTCCGAGCCGAGGACCGACACCTGCCGCGCGGCCACGAAGTCCATCGCCGTCGGATGCAGGCCCGCGCGGGCCCGTGTCACGTCCCAGGGGCCGAGGCTGCGACGGCGCAGGCGGTGCCCCACGCGCACGAACAGCAGGTCGCCCGGTCCGACCTCGGTGCCCTGCGCGGCCTCGGCCGCGACGAGGTCGTCGGCGGTCACCTGGTCGCCGGGGTCGAGCCAGGGCACGCCGCGCAGCCGCGGGACGTCCAGGAGGACACCGCGGCCGACGACACCGTCGCACACCAGGTCGAGCGTGAGCGCTCCGGCACCGTCCGGTGTCACCGTGCTCGACGGGACGCCGCCGTACAGTGCGCCGTCGAAGATCACGTGGCACAGCGCGTCGAGGTGGCTGTCGACGTCGCCGTGCACGTTCATGGCGAACCGGTCGCGGGCGAACGCGAGCCCGGGTGCGCCGGTCTCCGGGTGGGTGGGCGCCGTCATCCGGTGGGACGCGGGCTCGGGGTTGTCGGGAGCGCGGCGCGTCTCGACGGGCACGGCGAGCGACACGGTGCGCCCGGAGCGGACCCCGGCGGCGGCCGCGACGATCCGCTCCGGTGTCAGCCGGTCCAGCGCGCCGCGCCGTCGCTCCCCGCTCGCCTCGGCCCGGCCCCGCAGCCGGTGGTACAGGTCGCGGAAGGCCGCTTCGGTCAGGGGCGGCGGTGCGGTGGGGCGGGAGGGCACGGGCGGGTCCGGGGCCATCGGAAACCTCCTGCTCCTGTCGGCGCTCCTGTCGACACCGCGTCACTCGTGTCGACTCGCTCCTGCCGACTCGCTCCTGCCCACACCGAATCATCGGGGCGGCCGGGGCACACGCCGGACGGGGGCGGACTGCGCCGATCGGCCGAACGCGGCCGGGCCCCGGACACCCGGCTTCCCCGGGTGCGGGCGAGGAGGGCGCGCCCTAGGCTGAACGTGAGGGATGTCAGGCACTTCGGGCGGTCACCGTGCCGCCTGTCCCAGTGCCGCGGGTCGCCTGTGCGCGATGACCAAGTTCTTTCTGCATTCTTTCTGCGGAGACCCGAACTCCTGCTCTCCGTCGTGTGTTTCCCGCGCCGGAGGGGCGCCGGCTTCAGGGTCCGCAGCCTGCGATCCCCGTGGAGGTCGGGATGCGAGTCGTCGTTGATCTTTCCCGGTGCGAAGGGTACGCACAGTGCGCCTTCCTGGCTCCGGACGTGTTCCGGATGCACGGTGAGGAAGCGCTGATGTACGACCCGAACGCCGACGACGCCCTGCGCGACCAGGTGCTGCGCGCCGCGGCGGCCTGTCCGGTCCAGGCCATCCTGGTCGACCGGCTGGAGGCGCGGGACGTACCGGTGGGGGCGTCGCCGTCATGACCAGCGCCGACAATCTGCAAGCGTTCAGGCGTGACGGCCGCATCGTGGTCGTCGGGGCCTCGCTGGCGGGACTGCGCGCCGCGGAGGCGCTGCGCAACGAGGGGTTCACCGGGTCGTTGACCATGATCGGCGACGAGTCGGGCGAGCCCTACGACCGGCCGCCCCTGTCCAAACAGGTACTGACCGGATGGGTGCCGGCCGACGGCACCAAGCTGCCGCGACGGCGTGAGATCGACGCGGAGTGGCTGCTGGGTGTGCCCGCCGAGGGGCTGGACCTGGCGGCCAACCTCGTGCGTCTCGCCGACGGACGCGAGGTGCCCTTCGACCGGGTGCTGATCTCCACCGGGGTGCGGGCCCGGCCCTGGTTCGTCGAGAGCGAGGCGGACCTGGACGGGGTGTTCGTGGTGCGGACGCGCGAGCACGCCGAGGGCCTCCAGCGGGCCCTGGCAGCCGGGCCCTCCCGCGTCCTGGTCATCGGCGCGGGGTTCACCGGCTCCGAGATCGCCTCGATCTGCCGCGAGCGGGACATCCCGGTGACCGTCGCCGAACTCGCACCGGCCCCGCTGGTCGGGGCGCTCGGCGCGATGATCGGCGAGGTGGCGTCGGACATGCAGCGCGCCCACGGCGTCGACCTGCGCTGCGGCGTCAAGGTGACCCGGCTGGAGGGCGACGCGCAGGGGCGGCTGCGCCGCGCCCACTTCGACGACGGCACCACGGTCGACGCCGAGGTGGCGGTGGTGGCCCTCGGAGGCATCCGCAACACCGAGTGGCTGCGGGGCTCCGGACTGGCGGCGGGTGTCTGGGGGATCGCCTGCGACACGGGCTGCCGGGCCCTCACCCTCGACGGCCTGGTGACCGACGACGTCTTCGTGGCCGGGGACGTGGCCCGCTGCCCGAACCCGGTCTACGAGTACCGGCTCATCTCCCTGGAGCACTGGGCCAACGCGGTGGAGCAGGCCGAGGTCGCGGCACACAACATGGTCAGCGGCCAGGCGGACCGCTGGCCGCACCTGTCCATCCCGCTGTTCTGGTCGATCCAGTTCGGGGTCAACATCAAGTCCGTCGGGGTGCCGACCTTCGCCGACGAGGTGGTCGTCACCCAGGGCTCGGTGACCGACCACCGCTTCGTCGCCGCGTACGGCTACCAGGGCCGCGTCACCGCGGCGGTGAGCTTCAACAACGCGAAGTGGCTCGACCACTACCGGCAGCTGATCGAGACGGCCGCACCCTTCCCGCCCCCCTCGCCGACGCCCGACCAGCCCGTGGACATGAAACCGGTGCCCGTCGACTTCCCCGGCCCCACACTGCTCGCCCAGGGCGCCACCGTGGTCGTCACCGGCCACGACCCGAGCGAGCGACGCGTCACGGCCGCGCACCAGCACCACCGGTAGGAGGGACAGCGAGATGACCACGACCCAGACGCCCGTACTGCGCCGGATCCTCGACTACTCCTCCCGGGCCGACCCGTACCCGCTCTACGCCGAGCTGCGCAGGACGCCGGTGGCCCGGCAGGAGGACGGCAGCTTCGTCATCAGCACCTACCGCGAGATCATGGACGTCCTGCACAACCCGCACCTGAGTTCGGACACCCGCAATCTCGCGCATCCCATGCCCGCCGCCGAGGGGCAGACCACGCCCGCGTTCATCAACCTCGACCCGCCCGAGCACGACCGACTGCGGCGTCTGGCGATGCGTCATTTCGGCCCACCGCAGACCCCGGGCCTGGTGACCGGCATGGAGCCCGCCCTGACCGACGCCGTCACCGGCCTGATCGACGACTTCGCCGGCAAGGAACGGATCGACGTCGTCGACGACTTCGCCTACCCGTTCCCCGTCAGCGTGATCTGCCGTCTGCTCGGCGTCCCGCGCGAGGACGAACCGAGGTTCCGCGTCTGGGTGAACGACCTCATCAACGCGATCGACTACGACCCGAGGACCGACCCGGAGGAGAAGCGGGACAAGGGTGTGCAGGCCCGCAAGGACCTGCGGGAGTATCTCGGCGGGCTGCTGGCGCAGCGCCACGGCGGTCGGGGGGACGACCTGTTGTCGCGGATGGCCAACGACGACGGGCCCGAGGGGCGGATGACCGACGAGGAGATCGTCTCCACCGCCAACCTGCTGCTGATCGCCGGCCACGAGACCACCGTCAACCTCATCACCAACGGCATGCTGACGCTGCTGCGCCACCCGCAGGTGCTGCGGCGTCTGCGCGACGATCCCGGCCTGGTCGTGCCGCTGGTCGAGGAACTGCTGCGCTACGAGCCGCCCGTGCACATCATTCCCTGGCGGGCGGCGTACAGCGACATCGCCGTCGGCGGCACCGTCGTCCCCAAGGGCTCGCAGATCATGCTCATGCTCGCCTCGGGCAGCCGTGACCCGGACCGCTTCCACGAGCCGGACCGCTTCGACCCCGACCGGCGCGACAACCAGCACCTCGGCTTCGGCAGCGGCATCCACCTCTGCTTCGGCGGCCCGCTGGCCCGGCGGGAGACCCAGATCGCGCTGACCGAGCTGGTACGCCGCCTCGACCGGCCCCGGCTGGTCGCCGATCCCCCGCCGTACCGGCGCAGCCCGGTCCTGCGCGGTCCGATCCACCTGCTCGTCGAGCAGGGCGGCGGGTAGGCCGGGCGGGGCGGCGGCACGACGGCCCCTCAGCCGGTGAGGATGCCGATGCCGTCGCCCAGGAGCTTGAGGCCGAGCACGAAGAACAGGGCGGCCAGGACGGCGACGTTGTGCTGCGCGGCCCAGTCCCGCCAGTTGCCGAGGACGGCCTCGGCGCGTCCGCCCATGACCAGGTAGACGGCGAGCGGTGCGAGCACGCCGAGGGAGGCGATGACCACGAAGATCGCGAGCGTCGCGATCTGCTGGGACACGGGAAGCCCGGCGGAGCTGATCGAGGCGGCCGCGGCGATCGTCAGGGGCGCGTTCTTGAGGTTGGCCGCCGAGAGCAGCAGCCCCAGGCCGAGGATCTTCACGGGGGTGAACCGGTCGATCGCCTCCATCCACTTCGGCAGCCGCGCCTGGGAGGGGTCCTTGGGGCGCCGCCGCCACTGAACGGCGCCGAAGAGGGCGAGGAGCGCGCCCAGAACGAGCTTGAGGACCCCGACCCAGGTGGCGGGCTGCTCGCCCCCCGAGGCTCCTCCCGCGCCGCCGACGGCCAGCACGATCGCGCCGAGTCCGGCGAGCCCCAGGACCCAGCCGAGGGCGAACAGCGGTCCGTTGCGGCGCCCCCGCGGGGTGGCGAGGATGAGGATGATCGCCACGATCGGGAGCGGGCTGACCGCGACACCGGCGGCCAGCCCCAGCACATCACCGACAGCGTGTCCCACGGTGTCCTCCGGGGAGAGACGGTTGGTCCGGGGCGGACCGCCCCGACCGCCATCGTGGAAGCCTCCGGAGCCGACGGCCATCGGCCGACGACGAACGGGTGACCCGACCGTCGGGCGCGGGCCCGACCGGAGCCGGGACGGCGAGGGGTCACCGGGACGCCGACCGGGCGTAGACCCCGCCCCGGGTGTCGTGGACCGTGACCTCGGTCACGAAGTCGACCGAGTCGCTGCGCCGTGCGGTGTCTGCGCCGGTGCGGCGTACGACATCCCTGTTACTCCGGTCACCCCGGCGACGGTGGCCGTGAGCGCCGCGCCGACGACGTATTTCCGCATCCGAGGCATGAACGGGCAGCTCCTCGCGGGACACGGACCCCTTGCGGGGGCCGGGCGGGTGGTGGAGGGAGGGCGTCTCTCCCACCCGTTCAAACTCCCGCGGGCCGGCTCCCGGATGACATGCCCGTGAGTTTTCCTCGCGCGTGGGCTCATACTGAGCCATGCCAAAGCCCGCTGCACCGAAGCGTCATCTGCCCACCAGCCCCTTCAAAGCCCCGGTCGTGCCGGCCCCCAAGCACTTCGCCGTCGGAGACCGGGTCACCCACGACGTGCACGGCCTGGGCCGGGTCGTCGGCCTTGAGGACGGAGTCGCGGCACTCGTGAACTTCGGCTCGACACAGATGCGGATCCTGAGCCCGTACACCAAGATGACCAAGCTGTAGGGGCTCAGCCGGTGTAGGGGTCCAGGGAGATGAGGGTCCTCCGCGCGCCCGCCAGGCCCTGGCGGAGGTCGAAGGACAGCGAGCGGATCAGCGGCACCGGGTAGCTCGGGTAGGCGTCGGCGTGGGCCGCCGCCGTGATCACCTGGCAGGTGGCCCCGACTGTGACCAGGACGTTCACGGCGAATGCCTGGTGGTCCGACGGCGGGCGCAGGGACGGCCGGAAGAGCACGGAGACGATGCTGCGGTGCCAGGACGCGTCCGCGGACTCCGGAAGCGCCAGGGCCCGCGCGAGAGCCTTCCCGAGCTTGCCCAGACCGTCGGGCGTCGTGGCCTGGGTCCTGCCCCAGACCCTGGCCACCAGCGAGCTTCCCTCCCGCACGCTGGGCCGGTACGAGGACGGGTTGTGCACCTCGTGCCGGGCACGCCGCACACCGTCGAGGAAGTCGGCGAAGGAGGGGTCCTCCTCCCCGCGCCGCACCATGTCCCAGAAGCCGTCCGTCTCCGCCTTCTTCCGCGCGCAGACCGAGGAGAGCCGGTCGACCAGCGCCCCTTCCAGTTCGAAGAGCCGCCGGCACAGTTCGTCGACGGCGGCCTCGGCCGTGTTGAGCGGGGACTCGGCACGCCAGGTGAGGTCCTCGATGATGACCGAGGGCGTCCGGCCGCCGAGGCCCGGGAACCAGTCCGGAAGGGTCACCGGGGAGGAGATCTGCGGCAGTTGCAGGGTGGTGCGCGCCAGCAGCACCACCGCGCGCCGGTCCGTGGTGACGTCGCCGCCCAGGTGCTTCTCGCACGCCTCCTGGTTCTCCTCCAGGATCGCGACGAAGTCGTCGAGCACGGCGTTGGCGTTGTCGAAGGGGGTCCCGCGCACGACCAGCACCACGACCGGGTCCGCGGCGAGGTGTTCCTGGAGTTCCCGCGCGTACGCGGTCCGGTCTCCCCGGACCTGGAACCAGAACCCGCTCAGCCCGCCGGCCGCCACGGCGAGCCTCGACCTGACGGCGGAGGCGAGCCGGACCGGGACCGTCTGCTCCTCGCTGAAGGCTCCGCCGTCCGTGCCGTCGACGGCGGTGTTGTGCTCGGCCGGGTTCATGCGTACACGTCTCCTTGCGAAATCGCCGCGATCCGACCGAGCAGACGGATCTTGGGCCACACCCAGCCGCCGTCGCCGTCGCTGTCGAGGAAGTTGCTCTCCGTGGCGCTGGACAGGAGACGGTCGGCGCTGATGCCGGTGTCCGGACCCAGCCGCTCGACGATGTCCTCGAACTCCGTCATCGTGCACCGCATGCTCTCCGGGGACGCGCGCACGATCTCGCTCAGGCACGCGTAGACGGAGCGCAGCCACACGGTGTCCCTGCTGTCCCGCGCCCCCATGGCCTGGGAGGCCGCCTGCCGGAAGAACTCGTACTCGCGGCTGCGGCTGATGTGGCTCGGGCGGAGCCGGCTCTCGGAGAACTGCGCGGCGTCCTCCCGGGTGACGTGCAGGTCGGACTGGCGCCGCTCCTGTTCGATGAGGAAGGCGATGAAGTCGCGCAGCAGGTTCACGGTGAGGAACGGATGCCCCGCCGTCTCCGCGTGGATGGCGTCGATGAAGGACGCGTCGGGTGTCACCTGGGGGCCCAGCACCTTCTGCGTGAACTGGGAGAACTCGCTCTCCTCGGCGCCGGTCCCGTGCGCGAACAGCGGGAAGGGGTCCTGCCGCACGAAGGGACTGAGCTGGTTCTGTTCCATCAGGATGAAGTGGGCGTCGGGCTGCTGCCCGAGGAAGACCAGGAGGTTCTCCCTGGCGAACTTGACCATCTGGTTGAGCAGCGGCTGGACCACCGTGTACCGGATGCCGGAGTCGCTCTGCAGGGCCGCGTGCAGGTCCCCGAAGAGGGTCTCGTACTCGTCGAGGACGAACACGGTGCGTCCCCGGTCGGCCGGTTCCCCGTCCGCGCAGCGGTTGACGAGGTCGGCGAAGAAGGTGCCGGGGATGCGGCGGCCCTCGTCCAGGGCGGCGCTGATGCGCTCGTAGCAGACCCCGTCGTCGGCGAGTTCCCCGGTGGAGGAGCACGTCTGGCTGACCACCGCCGCCTCGCCCGTCGTCGACGCCAGGTCGAAGCCCGCGGTGGTCTTGCCGCTGCGCCGCACACTGCACCACAGCCGTACGCCGTTGCGGCTCTCGAAGGTCCGGAGCAGGTCGTGCACGCTGTGCCGGTGCACCCGGTAGTAGCGCAGCTTGCCCGGTTCCTCCAGCGGGAAGTCGCGGGCGAAGTTGTACTGGAGGGGCTGTCGGCGCACCGACGTGGTGCCCTGGCGGTAGGAGCGGGCCACCAGGAGCCGCAGCACGCTGTCCCGGGTCGCGGGGATGGAGTCGTCGTCGGCCTCGCGCGCGACGGGGACGACGGTCGCGCTCAGCCGTCCGTCCTGCTCGATGAAGGCGCGCAGGTCGGGCGGGAGCGGCGCCACCACGGCGGCGACCCCTCGCCGGTGGGCCTCCTCCAGATCGCGCCGGTCGACGTAGCTGCCGTCGAGGTAGCACTGCACCTCGATCATCTGCTGGTACGGCGACCGGGTGGACGGCCGGAGCGAGATGTCGAGCCGGTGTTCCGCCGCCGAGTACTGGGAGAGGGCCGGCAGCGGGACGTGCTGCCGGTTGTTCCCCAGGCCGTCGAAGGCCGCGACGGTGGGCAGGACGCTGCGCAGCGGTCCGTCGGCGAAGGGGCTGCCGCCGAATCGGCGCCGCACCTGGAGCATGTCGCTCGTGACGAGGAAGGGCAGGGTGTGCAGCCAGGCCCGCGCGTGCTCCTGGAGGACGTCCCGGCCGGTGCGCTCGCCGAACGTCACCTGCGCGTACCCGAGGACGATGGCGGAGAGCATGCAGGAGTTCAGCGCGCGGAGCCGCCGGGCGGACTCCAGGTCGGCGGCTCCGGGCAGGCGGGTGGAGTAGAACTCGATGGGGAGGTCGAAGAACCGCTGGAGTCCGTTGAGCGACTTCACCAGCGCGTACGACTCCGACTCGCCCTGCGCCATCTGGTAGTTGACGCCTTTTTGGAAGATGTCCTGGGCGTGCCCCGACAGCGCCGAGGAGATCTTCGGGAGCAGCGTGCGCACGTCCTCCGGGTCCGTCATCCGGTCCAGGAAGTAGTCGAAGTCCGCGCCGAGACGGTCCCGGTAGTAGGTGGACCACTGGAAGATGTGGCGGTCGCTGAGGTCCCGCAGCGCGGCGTGGAACTCGTCCAGCCAGTCGTCCTCGTCCGGCGCCGGCGTCCGGGACGCCGGCGCCCGGACGGGCGGGGGCCCGTGCAGCCTCTCGTCGAGCAGGGCCAGCAGCGTGACCTTGCGTTTCTTGAGGAACGCCCTGCTGAACACCGTGCGCAGCTGCGCTTCCCGGGTCTCCAGCTCACCCGTGGACAGCTCCTCGATCAGGGCGATGGCCAGTGCCTGCGCGTCGGCGGGCTTGACCGCCCTGCACAGCCGCTCGATCTCCCGCAGGGCAGTGTCGACACCGGGCATCAACCCCCCGATCTGAAGGACCGTCAGACTCCTCGCGCATCTTATTCAAGTATGTTGCGCCGAGCGACGGAATACACCATTCCTCCGGGGGGCTCGTTCCCTGGTGCACATCCGGGCGTCACCAGGTGATCGCGTCGTCCATCGACTGCTGCCAGTACGTCACCTTCAGGGAGTCGTCGATGTACACGCCCTTCGCCGGCAGGGCCGGACGGGCGGCCGTGCCGACGCTCCCGGTGCCCGAGCGGCCCTGGAAGTAGACGGTCAGGGACTTCTCGGTGCGGGCGTTCGTGCCGCTGCCGTCGGCCGCGGACAGGCTCACGGAGGCGTAGCCGGACTCGCCCGGCTGGAGGGTGACGACCGCCTGGGGCTTGGAGTCCGCGATGACCGGGGGCACCGCCTGGGCCTCGCCGAAGCGGACGGCCGGGTAGCCGTACAGGTAGCAGGTCCTCGTGCCGGTGTTGGTCACCGTGAGCAGCATGTGGTTCAGGGGGCGGGTCAGCGGGGCCGCGACCGTCCGGGTCGTGGAGCCCTCGCACGTGACCGGCCCCCCGGCGGGGGCGGGCTTCTTGGGCGCGGAGGTGGCGGAGGCGTGCGGGGCGGGCCGCCGCGAGACGGCCGTCGCGGGCTCGGCGCCCGTGGCGGGGGTGGAGGAGTCGGCGCCCGTGGCGGACTCGGTGCCCGCGGGGGACGCGGGACGCGGGGCGGCGGTCGTCGCCGACGCGGGGGCCGACGCGCCCTCGTCGTGGACGCCCGTTCCGTTGTCGCAAGCGGTCAGGGAGAGCGCGGCGAGCGCGACGGTCGCGGCGGCACCGGCGAGACGGAGGCGGGAGGTGCGGAAGCTGGACATACGGAGGTACCCCTTCGGAGTTCGGGTGGCGGTGGTGATTGGATGACCGAAGACTGCGAGGTGATCCGTCCCAGCGGCAACGCACGGCGGGCAGTTGGGGACGCTGGAACACCGAAACGCACTCTGACCAGGGGAAGGACCACGCCCCTGGAACGCTTGACTGGAACGCCGGGGGACGGAGGAACGGGTGGCGGGGGCAACAGGGGCCGCGGGGGCGGACGCGTTCGCGGAGCTGCTGCGGGAGCTCAAGGACCGGTCGGGGCTGAGCTACGGGGTGCTGGCCAAGCGGCTGCACATGAGTACGTCCACGCTGCACCGCTACTGCAACGGCACCGCCGTACCGGTCGAGTACGGACCGGTCGAACGCCTCGCGCGGGCCTGCCGGGCGACGCCGGAGGAACTGGTGGAGCTGCACCGGCGGTGGATCCTCGCGGACGCGACGCGGGGGCGGGGCACGGATCAGACGGCGGGCCCGGCGGGGGGACCGACGGCTCCCGCGCCTGTGCCGGCGGCCGCGACCACCGCCTCCGCCGCACCGCTTGGGCAGACTGAGCAGACCCAGCGGATCGAGGAGACGCGGCAGGCCGAGCACGACGAGGCGGTTGTCGACGAGTCGGTTGTCGTCGACGTGACGGGCGGTGCCGGTGCGGCCCCGTCACCGGGCCGCAGGCGCCGTACCGTCCTGGTCGCCTGTGCCGCCGCGGTCGTCGTGCTGGGGGCCGCGGTGCTCGCCGTGCAACTGCCGGGCGGCGGGGGCGGGAAGGGCCCGGCGGACCAGGTGGCCGCCGGGGGCACGGCCCCGGTCACCGGTACAGGCGGGCCGACGGACACCGGGAAGCCGTCCACCCCCTCGTCCCCGAGCGCGAAGGACCACGAACCGTCCGCGTCCGCCCCGGCCTCGCCCGCGGCCGAGTCCGAGGAGCCCGGTGCCGCCGAGGGCGGCAGCAGGCGGACGGCCGGGCCCGCCGCCGACGACAACGCCGTCCCTCTCACCGTCGGCACCCGGCCGTACGTCTACGACAGCCCGTGCAGCCAGCACTTCCTCGTCGACAGCGAACCCGGGCAGGTCGGTCCGCCCGCGGGTGAGCAGGACGCGCCGCGCTGGGCCGCCGCGTACGGGGCGGTGTCCTCGGGGGAGCAGCGGGTCGCGCTCACCGTGCAGGGCACGGGCGCGGAGACCGTCGTACTGGAGGCGTTGCACGTGCGGATCCTCAGCAAGGGGGCGCCGCTCGCCTGGAACGACTACGCGATGGGCGTCGGCTGCGGCGGGGGTGTCGAGACCAGGTCGTTCGACGTCGCCCTCGACGCCGGCAGTCCCGCGGCCACGGTCAAGAACGGCCAGCGCGACTTCCCGTACAAGGTGAGCGAGTCCGACCCGGAGGTCTTCTACGTCACCGCGCACAGCACCGCGCACGACGTCCGCTGGGACCTCACCCTGGACTGGTCGAGCGGCACCCGCCACGGCACGGTCCACATCGACGACAACGGCACCCCGTTCCGCACCAGCGCCGACGCCGACCGGCCGGGCTACGACTACCCGTTGGGCGGCGGGGAGTGGATCGAGCGGATGGAGGGCTGAGCGGACCCCCGGCGGTCGGGCGGGCCTCAACTTCCCCTCCGTACCCAAGTGTTCATCCACCGGCCCCGTGAAGATCATCTGCGGGAGGTATTTTCACGGGCGCCGTCGAGTGGCTCGGCCGTGGGCGTGGGTGCCCCGGCGGGCGGGTGGGTGCCGGGGCACGGGATGTGCGGGTGGGGACCGGTGGGCTCGGCGGCTGGTCGGACACCATCTTCTTGGGGGGCTTTTCTTGAGTTCACGTACGCGCCGCGGCCTCGCGGTGCTCGCTTCGGCCGCCTCGCTGGCGGCCGGTGTCATCGGTGCGACCGCGCCCGGCGCGCAGGCCGCCGACGGCACCGAACCGGTGGGCGGCCGGATCGCGCTCTACGGCGGCTCCGGCGTCGTCACCGTCAATCCGGACGGGACCGGGCTCCAGTCCGTACCCGGCATCACCAACACCGCCGGTCTGACCCCGAACTGGTCGCCGGACGGCAGCCGGGTCGTCGTCGGGTCGCCCGGCGAGCTCAACACCGGCCGCGTCACCGGCACCACCTCCCGTATCACGCTCCCCGGCCCGGACGGCGACGTCTCGGGCGGGAGCTGGGACTCGGCCGTCTACTGGGCGGACGGCAGTGCCATCGTCTCCAGCACGGGTTCGGAACTCTTCCACGGGCCCTCGGACGGCTCGTACGGCTCGGAGCCGCTGCTGCCGGAGAGCCTGCGGCCCTCCGGATCCTGCGACGGCCAGCCGACGACGGCCCCCGACGGCACCGTCGCCTTCGTCCGGGTCGACCCGTGCGGGTCCCCCGCAGGGCCGGACGTCTGGGCGTTCGACCCGGACACCAGGACGATCAAGAAGATCGTCAGCGGCGCCTCGTACCCGGCGTACTCCGCCGACGGCGCCTCGCTCGCCTTCACCAAGGTCGTGGACGGCCGCCGGCAGATCTTCACCGCCGCGGCCGACGGCACCGGCGCCACCCAGGTGACGACCGACGCCGTGGACCACAAGGACCTGTCCTGGGACCCCGCGGGCGGACGGATCGCGTACGACGCGGTCGACCCGGTCTCCGGCGCCGTCACGGCGAAGGTCCTGACCCTGTCCGACGGTTCGGTCACCACGCTCTCCACCACCGCGAGCAAGCCCGCCTGGCAGCCGCTGCGCCACGACACGCTGGTCCGCGTGTACGGCACCGGGGACATCGGCATCGACGACGCCGCGTCCCGCTGGACCTTCGACACGCTCGGCGCGGCGCACATCCCGGGCCTGCTGCCGGCCAAGTCGGCGGTCCTGGTCAACAAGGGCAACGCGACGTACGCGACCCCGGCCGTCTCGCTCGCCTCCGAGAAGCAGGGGCCGGTGCTGCTGACCTCCGGCAACGCGCTGGACGCCGCCGCGGTCACCGAGCTGAAGCGTTCCCTGCCCAAGGGCAGCACCGTGTACCTGGTGGGTGGCACCAACCTGCTGGGCACCGGTGTGGAGAGCCAGGTGCAGGCCCTCGGCTACAAGCCGCTGCGGCTGGGCGGCACCGACCTGGCCTCGGTGTCCGCGCGGGTCGCCAAGCAGATCGCCGCGACCCCGAGCTGGATCTTCGTCGCCGACGGCAACGACTACCACGACCCGATCTCCGCCTCCTCGGCGGCGGGCGCGCTGGGCTACCGCGGCACCGGCGTGGTGCTGCTGACCCGCGGCACCACCGTTCCCTCGTCCGTCCAGAGCTACCTCAACGGCCTGGACCCGGCGAAGACGAACCTGGTCTCGGTCGGCACCAACTCCCGCAAGGCGCTGGAGAACACGACGCTGAACAAGCCCTGGTCCTTCTGGGACGTCAGCGGGGCCGACACCGAGGCCACCGCGGTCAACCTGGCCCGCTTCTGGTGGACGGCGCCGAACGTCACGACCGTGGAGAACACCTGGAGCTGGCAGAACGCCGTGGCGGGCAACGCGGCCACCGCGACCTACGGTCCCGTCCTGTGGTCGACCATCGCGCGGCTCTCCCCGGGGACCGCCGACTACCTGACCGGTGAGTCCGCGAGCGTCCGGATGGTGCAGACCTTCGGCGGCAACGACTCGTACGCGCCCGCCATGCGCACCGACATCGGTACGGCCATCGCGGCGAGCAGCGACTGGATGAGCACCCACTGGTACGCCGGTGGCACCCCGCCGGTCCCGGCGTCCGCGTCGAAGGCCGGGCTCTCCGCCCGCGCCCTGACGGAGGAAGGCGCCACGGCGGCCGGTCCCAGGGCGGAGGTCACGCCCGGCGCCGCCGGGACCCTCCGTCCGGCCGAGGTGCCCTCCCTGCGGTCCTCCTTCACCCGTCGCACCACCTCCTGACCCACCGCACCACCACCCGGCGGCCCCGCACTCGACGCAGTGCGGGGCCGCCAGCCGTTCCGGGCGCGTGCTGGGCCGCCGGCCGTTCCGGGCGCGTGCTGGGCCGCCGGCCGTTCCGGGCGCGTGCTGGGCCGCCGGCCGTTCCGGGCGCGTGCGGTACGGCGCCCGCCCTACGGCGCGGTCACGGGCGCGGCCGGCCCTCGGGGAGGACGGCGCCGGTGGAACGAAGGTGCCTGAGGGCCGCGGCGAAGGAGTGGCAGTCGAAGAGGGCCGAGTGCTCATCGCCCGCGGCGGGCCGGGGGAGACCGAGGACCTGCCACAGACGGCCGACGTTCACGTCCGCGGTCTGCGGGGCGCGCGCGTTCACCCAGGGGCGGATGTTCGTGAAGGGGGTGGCGAGGAAGCCGTTCTCGACCCGCTCCCCCCGGGCGCGCGCCCAGCCGATGTTCTCCCCGAGGACGACCATGTCGTTGCCGTACGACAGCGTCGACTCCCCCCGGCAGAAGCCCAGGAAGTCACCGAGCGCCTCCGCCGCGGGGACGCCCTCGCGGTCCACCGTCACCTGGTCGATGCCGGTCAACTCGGTGAAGTAGGGGGAGAGCCGGGGGTTGACGACCGGTCGCACCAGGGTCTCGTACTCCTCCACGACGGAAAGGTCCTCGCGCACGCGTAACGCGCCGATCTGCACGATCTCCCGGAGCTGTCCCTCCCCGCCCCAGTCCCGTTCCAGCGCGTCCGGCCAGGTCGTGAACTCCAGGTCGAACAACACGAACGTCGACGTCGGCACAGCGGGTCTCCCTCTTCTCGTCCCCCGCGCCGCCCGTGTCCACGGGGACATCGTGGCTCCCGGCGAGGGCATCCGGCCTCGGATCGTACTGGCGTGAACTCCCGGTCCCGCGCGCCCGTATCACTTCACGGCCACTGCGCCGGGAGCCGGCGGGGGCAGGTGGGGGAACCGTGGGGAACCTGGGCGCCCGGGAACACGGGTAGGCTTGAGCGGCTGCGTTTTTCACCTTCATCTCCCGTTTGGGCGCGGCTAGTTGTGGTCGGCGGCGGACGTGGAGGTGTTGTGGCATGAGGAAGAAACACAGGTGCTGATAGCGGGCCGGTACGAGCTGCGTGATCCCATCGGGCGAGGCGCGATGGGGGAGGTGTGGCGGGCGTACGACGGGATGGCCGGCAGGCCCGTGGCGGTCAAGCTGCTCCTCCCGCAGAGCAATGACACGACGGCGACCTCCCGGTTCCGGCTGGAGGCACAGACCGCCGGCCGCCTCAACCACCCGCACGTGGTGGGCGTCCTGGACTTCGGCGCGTACGACGACCGGCTGTTCCTGGTGATGGAGCTGGTCGACGGCGAGAGCCTCGCCCATCTGCTCGGCGGCTCGGGCCCGTTGAGCGCGGAACGGGTGGCCCGTATCGCCACCGAGGCCGCGTCCGGGCTGGCCGCCGCACACCGGCAGGGCATCGTCCACCGGGACATCAAGCCGGCCAACCTCCTGCTGGACGCGGAGGGTTCGCTCAAGATCGGCGACTTCGGCATCGCCCGCTTCGTGGACGACCCCGGTGCCGCGCTCACGGCGACCGGGCAGATCGTCGGCACCAGCCTCTACCTGGCCCCGGAGCGCGCCCTCGGGCAGCCCGCGGGACCGGCGTCCGACCTCTACGCGCTGGGCTGTGTGCTCTACCAACTCCTGACCGGGCGCACGCCGTTCGAGGCGGACACCCCCATCGGCGTACTGCACCAGCATCTGGACGCGGTGCCCGTACCGCCGCGCGAGCTGGGCGCCGTACTGCCGCCCGCCTTCGAGAACTACCTGCTCGGGCTGCTCGCCAAGCGCCCCGAGGAACGGCCGAGCGCCGACCAGGTCGCGGAGTGGTTCGGCTCCGGGGCGTGGCGGGGGCGGCCGGAACCGCTGCCCGTGGCCGCGCCGGTGCGCGCCGCGGTGCCGCCGACGCGGGCGTCCGGGACCCTGCCGGGCGGCGCCCTCCCGGGACCGGCCGGCGGCGCGTTCCCCGGCCCCGGCACCGGTACCGGGGAGAGCCGGTCCACCACGTACGTCCTGCCGTCCGGCACCGGGCGCCGGGGTCGCCGGGCGGGTGTGAGCGAGGTCGTGTCACGGCGTGCGCGCGTGGCGGGGGCCGTGGCCGGAGTGGCGCTGTTCGTGGCCGCGGTGCTCGTGGGGATGGCGTGGTTCTCCCCGGACAGCGGGACGGCGGACACCCCGTCGCCCACCACGACGTCCGACGGCGGCGCCCCGGGGAGCCCCGAGGTGGTGCCGGGCAACGCGGTGGAGGCGTCGCCGGGCGCACAGGGTGCGCAGGGCGGCCGGGGAGACGGCGGCGGTGGCGGCGGTGACAGCGGCCCGGACGATCACGGCGGGGGCCAGGGGCGGGGGCACGGGAAGCAGGGCGGGGACGACGACGGCTGACGCGCCGCGTCCGTAGCATGCACGGGAGTGGTGGCCCCGATTACGGCGGGGCCACCACCCTTTCAGGCCCCTTGGTCCCTGAGGCCGTGCCGGATCATCCGGCGCGAAGGGGTCACCCGGCGCAGAGGGTCACCCGGATCGTGTCGCCCTGGTTCACGACGGTCGGGCTGTGCGGGCTGACCGCGATCACCGAGGTCGGCTTGCCGTCGCAGGCCCCCTTGGCGAACTCGACGTGGAGTCCGTTCTTCGCGAGGAGGGCCTTGGCCGTCCCCGAGTCCACGCCGCCCAACGGGATGGTGCTGGTCTTGCCGTTGCCGTGGCCGAGCAGCACGGTGGTGTCGGCCGCAGTGGCGGTGGCCGTGGCGGCGGGGGCCGTCTGCGGGGTGGACGAACCGCCTCCGCTGCCGATGGTGGCCAGGGCGGTGCCGCCGCCGACCACCACGAGGGCGGCGGCGATGCCCGCGATGGTCGTGGCCCGCTTGCGGCGGGCCCCGCGCACGATGGCGGCGGAGTCGAAGTGCGGCGTCTCGGCGCCGTTGGCGAAGTGCTGCATGGCGTTCACCAGTTCCTGCTCGAAGGGTGAGTGACCCGGGCCCCCGGAAGGCCATGGACCGTGTGACGTCATCGTGTTCCTTCCGCGGGCTGCTGCGTCGAAGGGCCGGAGAGTGCGGGGAACTGGCCTCTGAGCTTGGCGATCCCGCGAGCGAGCTGCGAGCGTACGGTGCTCGGTGAGATCCCCAGGTCGGCCGCGATCTCGTCGTCGGACAGATCGTGGAAGAACCGCAGGACCACCACCGTCCGCATCCGCATCGGCAGACCCTGGAGGGCCCGGACCAACTGGTCCCTGGTGTCCACCTGCCCGTACTGGTCCTGTGCCGCCACCGTGTCGCCGTCGGCCCGGTACGGGGCCGTGCGGCGGAACCTGCGCCACCGGTCGTTGGCCAGGTTCACCATGATCCGGCGCACATAGGCGTCCGGAGCGTCCTTGGCGGCGATGACGCGCCACTTGCGGCAGGCCCGCTCCAGGGTCTCCTGGACCAGGTCCTCCGCCGCCTCACGGTTTCCCGTCAGGACCAGGGCGCCACGGAACAGTACGGCCGACCGCGCGACGACGAACCCGTGGAAGTCCCTCTCCACCGGCCCGACTTCGCCGAGCCCGGCACGCGACTCCCGCTCAGTCACCAGATCCACACGCTCCTCCCTTCCTGTCACCCCTCCCCGACGTAGAAGCCCCGGCGCCTGCTGCACACCGGTAAGCGATGAGACCCGGGTCACACACTTCGCCCTCGGCCGCGGGACAGTCCGGGTTCTGGGGGGCTCGGAGCCCCGGCCAGAAGAGCGAGGCTGTCTGGGGTGATGTCCCGGGGCAGGATGATGCGCCGGAACTCCGGCTCCTGAATCGCCCGCGCCACCAACTGCTCGGCGAGCCACAGCGGAGTGCGCTCCCGGATGGCGTAGGTGAGGTGGACGCTGTCCGACTCGCTGTTCAGGGCATGAGGGTTGTGCACCCAGCCTCTCGGCAGCACCAGTGTCTGTCCGGCCTCAAGGTCGATCGACATGTCCGGTCCGGCCGCCTCCCAGGCCGGGATGAACCCGGGCTGCCAGACCCGGAAGGACTCCTGGTACTCGCGCATCGGGGCGTCGTGCACCGGCCGCCACAACTGCCACGTCTTGACCCCGGAAAGCTGCACGACGACCGCCATCTGCTGGTCCCAGTGGTGGAGCAGACCCTGCTCACCGGCCGGTGTGAGGAAGGCGTGGACGTAGTTGCTGTAGCCGGTCTCCCGCTGGATGGCCTCGGTCATGCCGGCGAAGGCCGGGATGACGCGCTGGAGGTTGCCCAGGCGGATGCTGTGGCCGTCGGCGTAGAGCTTGCGGAGCTTGACGGGGTCGGTGCGCCCGTTGGACTTGAACGCCTCCCGGTTGGACGGTCCGGCCTTCATGACGGCCACCTCGGCGGCAGGGACACAACCGCTGTCGATCCACTCGTGCAGGGAGCGGACGGTGACGACGCTGTCGAGTGCTGTGCGCCCGCGTTCGTACACGCGCGGTTCTGCCGGCCATTCGGAGAGAAGTTCGGCCAACCCCTGCGGGGGCAGCAGCAGGCTCAGTGACATCCGGTCTCCTCAGCCGCGAGGGAGCAGCGGACACGGAAGGTCCGGGTGGAAGAGGTTCGGGAAGCACACGATGCTGGCCGAGAACAGGTTCCGGGACTGCGTGTAGTGGATCCAGGCGACGTCGACTCCCCGGGGGAGGACGTCGTAGGCGTACGCGACCTTCACCTCAAGACCGACGTAGGCCCGCAGACCGTCGGTCCGCTCGAAGGGAGGCTGGTCGATGTAGTGCCTCTCCAGCCACTGGACGACGTCCGTGACGTCCGTCCAGGTGCGGTCGGCCGCGGTCCGGCCTTCCTTGGCCAGCCAATGGCCGGACATCAGGGGGGGGAGGCTGGATGTGGCGAACTCGCCGGCAGCCTCCTGGTAGCGGGTGGCGTGGTTTGCTTCCGTCGCCGGCCGCACAGGATGGGGAGGCCTCCTGCTGCCCTCCTTGGCGTAGACGGTGGGAGAGCCGGCCCACGGGCCGTAGCCGTGCCAGTGGCCGGTCCATGTCTGGCTGGTGAGCTTGGGTGCCGCAGGTGCGGTGGTGGTCATACGTCCTCCGGGACGGGCCGCCCCATGGCGGAGGGGCGGCCCGTTGTGTGCGACGAGGGAGCGCTCGGCTGGAGCGCCAGGCCGCGGCTGCGGGCCCAGTCGACGGCGAACGTGTCGAGCTCCGCGCCGGTCATGCGCAGCTCGCGCCCGAAGCCCTCGGGCTTCGAATCGCCGACGATGTACGCATCCATCCCGGCCAGCGCCGTGGTGGTCACGCACGTCTCGTTGTCGCCGCCCAGATTGCCGCCGCACCACGTTCGTGCGGGCGTGTCGACGGCTGCGGGCACCTCGTACAGGTTGGGCCTGGCCATGTCCGACCTCCAGTGATCCTGCTCGCGGAGAGGCGGTCTCCGAGCCGTGGTGCACCCACCCCGGGGCTCGACCTGTGCCGGGTGCGAGGAGACGACGTCGTACGACCGGCTTGCGTCCCTCTTCCGGATGGCTGGTCGCAGCGTGCGCCGCAGGACACAGGTTCGGCCGCGAGGAGCAGCGGACGAGCCACGAGTCCCCGGCCTCGTACAGTGCGGCGAAGCGCATCGGTGGATGAGCCATGGCAGGACCATATGCAGGGTGATTGCGCGGCCGGGCGCCGATTGCGCGCGATTGCGCGAGTAGCCCGACCGGTTGCGCGGATTCCTTACGCGAGGCTCAGTGACGCCCGCGCGCGGCCGATCAGGCGCCGCGCCGGTGCACCGTACTCGGCTGCCGCCGACAGCCACTCCCAGGCCCGCTCGTACAGGGCGATGTCCTCGGCCCCGGGCAGCCATAGCTCCTCGCCGATCGTCTCCACGATCACCAACTTCTGGTCATAGATCCAGAAGCCGTGCGGGACGGTGCGCCGCAGCTGCGCGCCGAAGGGGATGATCCCCAGCTCGATGCGCCGCCGGCCCACCAGGTTGAACAGCCGGTCCAGTTGTTCGGCCATCACGTCCGTCGGGCATGCGCGGTGGTACAGGGCGGCCTCGCACAGCACGAAGTGGAACGACTTGGCCGGGTCGTAAAGGGCTTCCTGCCGCCGCATCCGTGCCTCGACAGCCGCCTCCGTGTTCGGGGCGATGCCGCGGAAGTCGGCCAGCGCGTCGAAGAGGGCGCGTGCGTACTCGGGCGTCTGGAACAGGCCCGGGATGCGGCTGACCTCCAGCCCGCGGATGTGACGGGTGTGGTCGGTCAGCTTGACCGCGATCTCCTGGCGGCCACGGTGTCCGCTCGCGAGTTGGCGCTGCCACGAGCGGTGCCGCTGCTCCTTCATGCCGAGGGCGGCGAGGAGCCCGTGCAGCTCGTCCTCGGCGTCCGGGCGGTCGACGGCCTGCGCCCAGGCGGTG
Organism: Streptomyces sp. NPDC026672; assembly: GCF_040638185.1. Lineage (NCBI taxonomy): Bacteria > Bacillati > Actinomycetota > Actinomycetes > Kitasatosporales > Streptomycetaceae > Streptomyces > Streptomyces sp. NPDC026672. The sequence goes on along the minus strand of NZ_JBEZXS010000038.1, from coordinate 47,054 downwards.
AGGTCCGCTTTGGTGGGGGTCTGCTTGCCGTTCTGGAAGCGGCTGATCTTGGATGTCTGCCAGCCGAGTTCGGCCGCGAGGTCTTTGCCTTCCAGACCGGCCTCGGTGCGCAGCTCGCGCAGCGGGCACCGAGGGCTTCGCGTGCCGTCTGGAAGTCGGTGGTCACACGGTGGAAGCTACCCGCTCAGCGAACTCGGCTGTAGGAACGGCGTGGTGCCAGGCGGCATCACGGGCCTGGCAGGCGGCGAGGACTTCAGCCGGGTCCTCGGTGACGTACACCCCAAGGGTGGTGTCCTCCTCGTCGAACGCGAACCGCGCGAGGATCTTCGAGTCGAACAGCCAGAAGTCGAAGTCCGGCAGCCGCAGTTCCCGCGCCCGGGCGCGGGTGAGGTTGCGGATGTCCTCGCCGGCGGCGACGTTGCCCGGGGCGCTGGCGAGGAGGAACCGCTGGCCCTCTGTGGCCGGTTCGTCGACGAGGCGGACGCGCTCGAATCGCTTCCCGGCGGCGGTCTGCGCAGCGACGTTCTCGCGCCATGCATTGGCCGGCTCCGCGACGATGTCCTCCCCGGCCTGCCAACGGGACCACTTCGGGCCGCTGCGGTCGGAGGCGTAGCCGCGGCGGGTCTCCAGCCGCCAGGCGGTGTGCCGGAACTCCCGGAACAGGTGAGTGATCGAGGAGAACGGCACCAGTTCGGGGGCCTCGGTTCGCGGGGCGTAGCGCGTGAGCAGGCTGCGGGGTACCCGTACGAAGGTCTCGGACGGTTTCACGTCGCGCAGCTGGGCCAGGTGCTGGGGCTCGATCTCGCGGTCGCCCTGGACGAGGATCTCATCTGTGCCCTCGATCTCGTACAGGGTGGGGCAGTCTCCTTCGTCGCTGGTGGTGCCGATGAGCCTGAGCGTCATGTCGCCCTCCATCTGCGCTGGTTAGACCCTCAGCATGCTGCGGATCGTGCGCGGGCGCGGACGGATTGCTCGGGATTGCTTCCGCCGTGAGTGGTCCGGCCGCTTGCTCGCAATCGCCGATGCGCCTGCACCCGGGGCTCACGCTTGAACGAGCCCCCTGGTTGCGCCGGGCGTCAGCTTCCGAAGGTGATGTTGGAGAAGTCGCGGCCCTGGAGGATCGGGGCGGACTGGGAGCCCCCGCCCACAGTGTTATGCGTGGAATTGTCGTCGCTGCGGAATGAGCGGGCGTGCCGGCACCAGTCGGTGAGGGCCGTGCGGAAGGCCGGGTCCTGTTGCGCGCGGAGCAGGAGCGCGTCGCTCAACGCGCTTGCCCGGTCGGGGTCGTGAGGGGCCTCGCCGAGGGCGGTCAACTCGGGCTCGGCCGTCGCCCTGACCGCCGCGGGCTCATCGGGAGTGCGGCGCACGAGGGCGACCAGGGTCTCCCAGAGGTGCCGGCCCACCTCCCCGGCGGCACCGGCCGCGACCGTCATGACAAGCCCCGAGATCTCGTCCATCCCCACGCCCCCGTCTGCCACGAACGGCCCGAAAAATCCAGGGTAACCACGGACGGACACCCTCCGGTGAGCCGTCAATCGGCCTTGCCCGGCGTCCGGGGCCGAGCCACGAGGACGGCGACCAGACCCCGGCGCGGCGAACGCGCTGCCGTCAGATGCCGCCCGACGGCGGAAGCAGGTCCCGGGCCATCACGTACCCTATGCACGTGTACACGACAACGAGCAAAAGCTTTCTGCTCATCCACTTTCCGTTCTAGGTCATCACGGGATTCGAACACAGAGCCGTAAAGCCGAGCCAACCCCGCTATCCGTTGAATTCCAGGCCGACACCCCCCCGGTCGGCGATCGGCAGGCTACCGGACTCACGCGAGCGCCACACAATCGCACACGCATTCTACGCAATAGGGAATTTGATGCGCGTAGATCAACGGCTGGGCCGGCGACGGATTACCGGCCCGACTCGGGGAACCTGTCCAACTCTCCGCGCAGTTCGCTCAGAGCGCGCGCCGCACGGTCCTCCTCCGCGCGGGCGCCCACCCGATGGCTCACGATCAGGCTCTGCTCCAAGTGGCTCACGGCCAACTCGACCCGGCCCACGCTCTGCTCTGCCTGAGCGAGGTCGAACAGAAAATCGATTTCCTCGCCTACAGCATGAACTCGGCGTGCCACGTCCAACGCCTCCTCATGCCAGGTCAGGGCTTCCTCACCGCGGCCGATCACGCGTAGCGCTCTGCCGGTACCGTTCAGCGCTATGGCTTGAGCCCGCCGATCGCCCACCTCTCTCAGCACCGGCACGATGGCGTTGTACAGAGCCAGGGCCTCGTCCGGTTTCCCGCGCGCCTCCAGCACACTGGCCAAATTCATGCGGATGGTCGCCTGATCCCTTTTGCTACCGGTCGATTCGGCTACACCGATCGCGCCACGAAAGGCCTCTTCCGCCGCAGCGAGATCACCCATCCTTTGGTGCAACTTGGCCAAATTATTCAGCGTGCTGTATCGACCACGTGCGTCGTCCAGCATGGTGAATTGAACCAACGCCTTCTCAAAAGAGGAAAAGGCTTCCTCGTTTTCCGCCAGGTGTAAGTGAGTGATGCCCAGGAGATTGTGACTGCGCGCCATCTGTAACGTGTCGCCGACCCTCGTCAGCAGATCCAGCGACCTTTTCTGGAGTGACTGGGCCGATGTGTATTCTCCCGTTTGCCAGAGCAGGATCGACAACTGGTGGATGCAGCGGACCTCCAGTTCCGCGTCGCCCAGTGACCGTGCCGTCTCCAGGGCCTCCCGGGCGTCCGCAACGCCCTCCTCGTAGCGGGAGCCATGGGTGTGCACGGCGCTCAGGTCCAGGAGCGCCCGCGCCCGCGCCGCCCGGTCCCCCTCGGCGTCCCAGTGGGCGACGGCCCGCCTCAACAGGGGCTCTGCCGTGGCGAGATGACCCTCCATGTCGAGGAACCCCGCGAGCACGTGCACCGCGAGGGCCAGCCGGCGTTCCGGCGCGTGCTCCGCGTACCAGGTCAGCGTCTCCAGGAGATTGGCGCTCTCGGTGATGAACCAGGACTCCGCCGACTGCGCGTCGGCCACCTCCGTCCGCGGTGGCGCACCACCGTCGCCGTCGGCGTCGAGGGCGATCCTTGAGCGGAATGGATAGGCCAGACGGTCGGCCCGGTCAGCAACGCACATGTAATGGGCCATCAGATCGCGCACCGCCCGGTGGATGTCCTCCGCGGAGTCCGTCTCGCCCTTGTCGATCAGTGAACGTGCGTATCCGCGCAGCAGATCGTGCATGGTGAAACGGTGTGGAGTCGGCTCGGCCACCAACTGATGCACCATCAGTTCTTCGAGTACCCGCTCGGCGGCCTCCACGGAGAGTCCGGTCAGCGCCGCCACCGCGGCCGGGCCGAATTCCACCCCCCGGTGCAGACCGATACGCCGGAAGACCAGCCTCTGTTCGGCGTTCAGCGCGTGATAGGAGGGCGCGAACACATGCGCCATGGACCGCTCGCCGTCCCGCAGCGCCGCGAGCCGGGCACCCCCGCTCACTCCTCCGCGCAGTTCCCGCAGCAGGTCCGCGGTGGTCCACGACGGGCGCGCGAGCAGTCGGCTGGCGGCGATCTCGACGGCCAGGGGCAGGTGGTCGCAGAGCCGGACGATCTCCGCCAGGTCCGCCTCGTCGGTGCCGTGGCGCTGCCCCAGTCGCTGGGTGAACAGCGCGACCGCGTCCCGCGGCGGCAGCAGGTCGAGCGAGAGGGCCCGTACGCCCGGCAGTCCGGGCAGGCGTCTGCGGCTGGTGACGACGACCGCCGTGGGCGAGGCGCCGGGCAGCAGCGGGCGGACCTGGGCCGAGTCGGCCGCGTCGTCCAGGATCACCAGCATGCGGCGGTCCTGGGCCGTCGAGCGCCACAGCGCCACCAGTTCGTCGGTGTCGCGCGGGAGGTCCTTCACGTCCATGCCGAGCAGCCGCAGCAGTTCGGTGAGCACACGGACCGGGGACGACGCCGTACGGTCCGGTGATCCCCCGCCGCCCAGGTGCACGAAGAGCCTGCCGTCCGGGTAGCGGTCGCGCAGTCCGTGCGCGAGGTGCACGGCCAGCGCGCTCTTCCCGACGCCGCCCATGCCGTGGATCGCCTCCACGGTCACGACGACACCCCCGTCGCCCTTGTCCTCGCGCAGCACCGCCCCGAGCCGGCGCAGTTCGTCGCGGCGGCCGACCCAGGGCACGTCGCGCGGCAGGTTGTCCGGGGCCCGACGCGCGGCAGGGACGGGGCGGACGGGTGCGGGCCCGGTCCGGTCCGCGCGCCGCAGCAGGTCGCTCGCGGGTGTTCCGGACAGGATGCCCTGGTGAACACGGCGCAGCCCACGGCCCGCGTCCAGGCCGATGTCCCGCACGACGCGCTGCCGTGTGCGCTGGAGCAGCCTGGTCGCCTCGGCCGTACGGCTGCTGCCGTAGAGGGCGACGGCCAGCAGCTCGGCCATGGCCTCGTCGACGGGGCGCTCCTCGACCAGTGGCAGCAGGACGGGCACCGCGTCGGCGAACCCGCCCCGGCCCATCAGGATCTCGGCGCGGGTCGTGGCCGCCGTCACCCGTGTCTCGCCGACGGCCGCCCGCAGGTGCTCCGGCCAGGAGCCGGCGATCCCGGCCAGCGGTTCACCGCGCCAGAGGCGGTCCGCCCGGTCCAGCAGGCGCAGCGCCGCCGGCTCGTCGCTCCCGCGCAGGGAACGGGCCTGGTGGACGAGGTCCGTGTAGCAGCGCAGGTCCACCCGGTCGGGGTCGATGTGCAGGATGTACGCGTTCGTCCGGCTGACCAGCGCGGGTGCCTCACCGCCGACGGTGCGCAGGGCGCGGCGGATCCTCGACACGTGGGAGTGCAGCGCCTCCCGGGCCTTGACGGGCGGGTGCTCGTCCCAGACGCGGTGGATGAGCTTGTCCACGCTGACGAAACGGTCGGCGTCCCAGGCGAGGGCGGCGAGCACAACACGGGTCTGGGTTGGTCCGAGGTCACTGCGGCGGCCGGCGGCTCGTACTTCGACCGATCCCGAAAGTCGAACTTCGAACTCCACCAGCGTCCTCCCGCCGGTAGGGCCTTCTGCTGGCCGGGCGTTCGAGACTGCCATGAACCTGCCATCGAGACCATACGGGAGCCAACTAAGTCCAAAACTGAGCGAGTTGGAAGCCAATCTGTTCCCCTCCCGCCTGGAACGGGGAGGGCTTTCGAAGGCATCGCACCCGCGCGCCGCACCACCCGCACCACCCGCACCGCCCGCACCTGAAGGAGCCGCACCGTGGAGGACTTCCCGTCGGACCGCCCGGACCGTGCCGACCGTGCGGATCGTGCCGACCGTTCGGACCGCCCGGACCGTACGGGCCATGGGACGGCCCTGCACGCGGCCTTGGCGGCCTGCGCCGCGGACCGGAACTCCGCCGCGTGGGCGGAGCTGGCCGGTGTCGTGACGGCGCTCGCCCCCACCGACCCGGCCGTGGCCCGGCTCTGGCCGCCGGACGGGACCGGGGCGGCACTGCGGCGGCTCGCCGACGAACTGGACCGGGTCCGCGCGCAGGACGGCCCGGCGGGCGCGGCACTCACCGCCTGGTCACGGCGGCACACGCCCACGCGTCCAGCCGCCCCCGCGGCGACCCACAACGTCATCGGCGGCAACTCCGTGCTGCACGGCCCCAGCGTGCAGGCCCGTGACGTGTACGGCGGCATCCACTACCACAACCGGCCCGAACCGCCCCGCCCCCGGCGACCGGTCCCCCGCCAACTCCCGCCGGTCACCGCCCGGTTCATCGGCCGCGAGCACGACCGGCGGGCCCTGGACGAACTGCTGGGCCAAGGCCCCGGGCAGGAGTCCCGCGTGCTGGCGGTCACCGGGCTCGCCGGCGTCGGCAAGACGACCCTCGTCGCGCACTGGCTGCACGAGAACACGGGCCGGTTCCCGGACGGCCAGCTCTACGCCGACCTGTCCGGGCACGCCGTCGACGAGGAGCACGGACCCGTCGCCCCCGGCACCGTCCTCGAAGCCTTCCTCGTCGCCCTCGGGGTGTCCTCGCCGCCGGCCGGCACCACCCGGCGCGGCGCCCTGTGGCGCTCGCTCACCGCGGACCTGCGGCTCGCCGTCCTGCTGGACAACGCCTTCACCTCCGCCCAGGTACGGCCCCTGCTGCTCGGCGCCCCCGCCGGACTCACCGTGGTGACCAGCAGGAACTCGCTCACGGGGCTGCGGGCCGACGGGGCGGCCGTACACCGTCTCGACGGGCTGCCGGTGGAGTCGGCCGTCGAACTCCTCACGGTCGGCGGCGGGACACGGGTGGCCCGGGAGCCCGTCGCCGCGCGTGAGGTGGTCCGGCTGTGCGGGCGGGTGCCGCTCGCCGTCGGTCTGGCGTCCGCCCAGCTCGCCGTGCGACCGCACCGTTCCGTGTCCGCGCTCGCCGAGAGCCTGCGGCGCGGGCCGGGCGGGGCCGCCGACGTGCTGCGCGCGGACGGGGAGGCGGTGCTGCGCAGGGCGCTCGATCTGTCGTACGACCTGCTGCCGGGTCCCGGCGCCGCGCTCTACCGGCGGATGGGGCTGCTGCCCGCGGACCGGTACGACCTGTTCACGCTGGCCGCCGTAGCCGGTGCCGCGCCGACGCCGGGCGGTGCCGACACGACCGACCTGGCCGTGCAGACCCTCGTGGAGGCCAACCTCCTGGAGGAGACGGGCCCGGACACCTACCGGCTGCACGACCTCGTCCAGCCGCACGCCCGCCGGCTCGGCGCGGAGCGGGAGGACCCGGACGGGCGGGAGCGGACGCTGCGGCGGTACGTCGACTGGTGTCTGGCCACCACGGCCGCGGCCGAGGCGATCCTCACTCCAGCACACCGGCTGCCGGGGCACGACATCGTGGTGGACGGCGTCGCGCCCACCCCGCTAGCCGGCCCCGACGCGGCGCTGACCTGGCTGGACACCCATCGCCACGGCATCATGGGCGCCGTCCGGCACTGCTCCCGGGCGGGTTGGCACACCGCGTGCTGGCGGCTGGCCGACGTGGCCTGGCCGTTGTTCCAGCGGCACCGGCCCACCGATCTGTGGGTCGAGGCCCATCGCCTCGGGCTGGAAGCGGCCCGGCACGACGGCTCCGCGGCGGGCCGGGACCGCATGCTCACCTCGGGTGCCATGGGGCTGCGTGCCGCGGGGCGGTACGCGGAGGCCGCCGACTGGTACCGGGAGGCGCTGGGAGCGGCCGTGGCGGACGGGGACGTACGGCAGCAGGCGCAGGCCGTGAACGGGCTCGGCCATCTCGCGCTGCTGGCCCGGCGGTTCGACGAGGCCCGCGCGCACTTCGAGCACGCCCTGCGGCTGCGGGAGTCGATCGGTTACCGGCGGGGCGCGGCGCTGACCCGACGGCGGCTGGGGGAAACGGCGCTGGAGACGGGGGACTTCGTATCGGCGGCCGGGCATCTGGCGTGGGCCGCCGAGGAGTTGGCGGCGCTGGACGAGACGTACGAGGAGACACGGGTGCGGGCGCTGCTCGGCCACGTCCTGGTCCGGGACGGTGAACACGGCGAGGGCGTAAGCCTGTTGGAGCGGGCGCTCCGGGGCTTCCGGGAGGGTGACGCCCGGTCCGGGCACTGGGAGGCGCGCTGCCTGGAGTGGCTGGGGCTGGCCGCCGAGGGCCGGGGGGAGGGGACGGAGGCGGCGGAACACTACCGCGCGGCGCTCGCCCTGTTCCGGCAGCTCGATCCCGAGGACGCGCGACGCCTGGACGGCCGGCTGCGGGACCTGTGATCCCACGGCCGGCCGCCTCTCCGGCTACGGCACCGTCACGGGGCCGGGCACCGGGGTCACGGACAGCAAGGTGCCCGGGTGCCTCCCGGCGGCGAGCCACGCGTGCGTGACGGAGGCGACGACACGGACGGAGACCGCGCCGCCGCGCCGGACCGCCCCGCACCACGGCCCGCCCGCCCCGCCCCGGACCCCGACGGCGACCGCCCCACCGGGTGCGGGAGCGGCGGCGACGAGGCAACCGGGGTGCCGTGCGAGCAGGTCCCGCACCGACGACGGCCCACGGCCGCACACCACGTCGGCACACACCACATCAGCGCTCTCCATGTTGGCGCTCTCCATGTTGGCGCACACCACATCGGCGCGCTCCACGGGCGGCGACACGGGTGAACCGTGCGGGGCGTCCGCCTCCGCCCACAGGTGGGTGTCGCACGGGAGCCGCGGACAGGGCACGGGGCAGCAGCCCGCCGGACCGGACGGCGTGCCGGCCCGGACGACCGCGAGCCCGCGCCCGGTCGGCGACCACCACTCGACACCGACACCGCCCCACGGTCCGGCTCCGGCGCCCCACGGTCCGTCCCCGGCGCCGCCGAGCCGGTCCCCCCGGCACCCGGGGCCCGGGAAGCACACCGTCGTCCACCCGCGGGAGAACACCGCCGGGCGGGCGCCGGGCTCCGTCATCGTGTCGCCCCCCTCGGTGCGCGTACGTCCCAACTCTCCAGGGGGGAAAGGGGAGGCGGCGGTGTGACCGTCGGGGGGTGGGCCGGTTCGGGGAGGGCGAGGAGGCGGTAGACGACCGCGCGCATCCGGCGGTGGAACTCGCCGGGCGCCGAGGAGAGCGACGCCGCCACCTCGTCGTACTGGCCGGGCGCCCGCAGCCGTGCCGCGTACTCCAGTTGCTCGGCCGGCGGGTGCAGCGGCGAGAGCACCGGCGCGACCGCGGCCAGCAGCGCGGCCGGGGAGTGCGCCGCCACCTCGCGCCGGGGACCGGGGGTCAGCAGCATCGTGGCGTCCGTGAGCGTCGCGTACGCCCCGGAGGAACCGTGGTCGGCGACCACCCAGTCCGCGGCGATCAGCAGTGCCTGCCAGTCGGCCTCCGGCGGCACCAGCGCGACCCCGTCGCAGCCGCCCAGCCACCCCCGCACCTGCCACGCCCCGTGCCCGGCGTACACGTTCGGGTGCAGCAGCAGCGCCACCCGGTACGCGTCGCGGGGCAGTTGCCCGAGCAGGTGCGGCAGCAGCGAGTCGAGCCGCCCGAACGTCGCGCCGGCCCCCCAGGTGGAGGTGACGACCACGAGCCGCTGTCCGGGTTCGAGGCCCAGGGCCCGCCGGTGGTCGTCGCGCCGGTGCCGGCCGGCGGTGATCCGGTCGACGCACGGGTCCCCCACGACCTGCGCCACCGGCAGCGCCTCGGGGCAGGTGCGGGCCAGTTCCACCACGTCCCGCTCGTGGGCGTACACGATCGCCCGGGGCACCACCCGGCCGTCGTGCAGCAGATGCCGGGGACTCAGCATGCCGGGAACCCGCGGCTCCCCCGGCGCGAGCGCCGAGCGGTCGGTGAGCGGTTTGATGTGGCCGGCCCCGTGCGAGATCCGCAGCACCGGGGCCCTCAGCCGGTGCAGTCCCCGCGATCCCGCGGCCAGCGCGAGGTCGAAGTCGGCCCGCAGCGCCTCCTCCCAGGGCACCGGGACGATGCCCAGTCCCCGCAGGTACGGGACGACTCCGTCGCCGAACGCGTGCGGCGCGGCCGTGAACACGACCTGGATCCGCAGGTCGGCGTTGAGCAGGTCGAACACCTCCCGCAGCCGTTGTGCGAACGTCACCGTGTGGACCACGACCAAGACCCGCTTGCAGTCCCGCACGGTCAGCCAGTGTCCCTGTTCGATCAGTGCCGTCCCGGTGGTTGCCAAGGACATGCGATCCCCCGTCGCTCGTCGCGTCGTCTGACGGAGGGCGGATGCCCGGACCGCACGGCACTTTCCTTGCAGGCACCTTGCAGCGCCCTTGCTCCCGGTCGGGAGGCCATCGGGGGTCAACGGTTCGACCATATTTTTGGCAACACCTTCCGGTTTCGGTGTCGGGTCGCCTCCGATGCGTGACACTGAGCGGCGGAGGGGACGACGACCAGTCGGGGGGACGGGTGTCTCAGTCGTTTGCGCGTCAACGGGGTGGGGACGGGCGGGAGTTGCCGGTCGTCGTGGTGGGGGCCGGGCCCTACGGGCTGTCCGTCGCGGCGCATCTGCGCGCGGCCGGTGTGCCGGTGGCGGTGTTCGGGGACGTCATGGGCAGTTGGCGGCACGCCATGGCCACCGGGATGTTCCTGAAGTCGACCCCGGACGCCACCGATCTGTCGGCGCCGGAGGCGGGCGCGCGGCTCGCCGACTTCCGGCGGGTGCACGGCGAACCGGAGCTGACCGAGTTGACGCCCATCCCGTGCGACGTGTTCGTGCGGTACGGCCAGTGGTTCCAGAAGCGGTACGTCGGCGCGGTCGACCCCGCCCGGGTCGCCGCCGTCGGGCGGGCGGGCGACGTGTTCGCCGTACGGCTGGACGACGGGCGGGAGGTGACGGCCGCGGCCGTCGTCGTGGCCACCGGGCTCGGCGGACTCGCCCAGGTGCCCGAGGAGTTGCTGCGGCTCACGCCCGACGGGCGGCCGCACCCCGAGGGCCTCGTCTCGCACAGCAGTCAGCACACCGATCTGTCCCGGTACGCCGGACGGCGCGTCGCGGTGGTCGGCGGCGGGCAGTCCGCGCTGGAGAGCGCCGCGCTGCTGCACGAGGCGGGGGCGGAGGCGGAGGTGCTGGTCCGGGAGGGCGCGGTGCTGTGGGGCGCGCGGCCCACGCCCGTGCGCTCCAGAGCACGCCGACTCGCCGCGCCCGCCTCCCCGTTGGGCACCGGCTGGGCCCTGGCCGCGGTGTGCGGATCGCCGGGCGGGGTGCGGTGGCTGCCCGCCGCGGCCCGCATGCTGCTGTTCCGGCGGGCGCTGGGACCGTCCGGCGGATGGTGGCTGCGGGAGCGGGTGGAGGGGGTCGTACGGGTGCGCACGGACTGCCGGGTCGTCAGGGGCGAGGTCCTGGCGGACGGCCGTGTCCGGCTGGACGTCGTCGGGCGGAGCGGCGGGCGGGACGGTGTCACCGTCGACCACGTCCTCGCCGCCACCGGCTACCGCCTCGACCTCGACGCCCTCCCCTTCCTGTCCCCGGAGGTGCGCGGCGCGGTGGCCTGTGTGCCCGGGTCGCGGGCGCCCCGGCTGGGCGCGGCGTTCGAGGCGTCGGTGCCGGGGCTGTACTTCACGGGCTCGCTCGCGGCGCCGTCCTTCGGGCCGATGCTCAGGTTCGTGGCCGGCACCGAGTTCGCCGCCACACGCATCGCCCGGCACGCGGGACGCCGGACAAAACACGTGGGCGGCCCGAACCAACAAAGCCAACGGGCCTGGTCGACCTGGCGGGCCGGAGCGGGCCGGGGGCCCGCGCCGGGCGCAGGCCCGGCTTCCCCCTGGTCGTGATCAGGAGGGCGACGGCCGTCACCGTGGCCGCGAGAAGGAGGGCGCGGCTCGGGTACGACACGGGCAGGAACGGGAACGTGGCGCCGGCCTCCCACCGACCGCTCAAGGTCGGGAGGCCGGCGCCACGTGTCGTCGGTCCGGTCCGTGCGTCTGTGTTCTCTGTGCCTACTTGATGTAGACCAGGCCGTCCGTGGTGATCGTCGGGCGGCCGCTGGTGCCGACGACCACGATCTTCACGGTGTGCTTGGCACTGCTCGACCAGGACTTCGTCCAGATCGCCTGCCGGTACGACGTCGTCGCCGACTTCAGGTCCACCGTCGAGACCTTGACGCCGTCGACGTACACGTACGCCTGTCCCGAGGTGCTCGCCCGCGAGACCACCCACGCGGCGGAGCGGCCGGTGAAGGTCCACGTCAGGCTCGCGCCCTTGGAACCGCTGGAGTACGACTTCCCGCCGAGGTAGCTGGAGGACGAACGCGCGCTCCAGCTGCCGGACTTGACCGCCGAGGTCTCCTGGAGGACCAGCGGGGTGAAGGAGGGCGAGGCCGTGCGGTAGTTGCCGGCCCAGTCGTAGGCGCGCAGCGACCAGGTCGTGGCGGTGCCGGAGGTGACCGTGCGGCTGGAGGAGGTGGTGGTCGGGCCGAAGGTGGCCGTGCCCGGGGCGAGCAGGCCCACCTGGCGCAGCGCCTTGTCGTCGGCGGCCTTCCAGCCGAGGGTCACCGGGACGGCGGTCGTGTTGACGGTGCCGGTGCGCAGGGTGAGCGTGGGCGCGGTGGTGAAGGTGGGCGCGGTGGTGTCCGCGACGACGTTCAGCGCGGTGCCGGTCGCGGTCCTGCCGGACTGGTGCACGGCCCGTACGGCGACGGTGTGGGTGCCGACGGCCAGGGTGGCGGAGGCCGAGGTGGCGCTGCCCGCGACGGTGGTGACGGCCTTGCCGTCGACCAGCACCTCGAACTTGGAGATCAGCGCGGCCGGTGTGGTGGTCGACCAGTGCAGGGTGATCGCGCCCTTGGTGTAGTAGGTCGAGCCGGACAGGCTCGCGCCGCTCACCGAGGTGGTCTTCAGGCCCTGGACCGGTCCGGCGGCCCAGGCGCGGATGGTGGGCAGCTGGGCGTAGAGGGCGTTGCCCGGGCACTGGGTGTTGTAGCCGTCGCGGTGCGCGGAGATCCGCTGGAAGGTGTACGCGGTACCCGCGGTGAACTTGGTGCCGAAGTAGTTCGGCTGGGTGGCGCCGGCGGTGAGCTGGACGGTGGAGGCGGGGTCGGCGTGGTACTGGCCGAGCTTCCAGGCCGCGATCCGGGCGACGGCGGCGAGCGCCGCGTTCGAGGCGCCGGTGGAGGAGTACTCGCCGAGGACGGCGATGCCCGCGGACTCACGGTTCCAGCCATAGGTGTGGGCGCCGAGGACGGGCAGGCCGATACCGCCCTTGCGGCCCTCGAAGACGGTGCCGCACTTGTCGACGAGGAAGTTGTAGCCGATGTCGTTCCACTCGTTGACCTGCACGTGGTACGCGTAGATGCCGCGTACGACGGCGGCCGAGTCGGCGCACGAGTAGGTGTTGTCGCCGTCCGTGTGGTGCACGAAGACGGCCTTCACGTCCGTGTTGTACTCGGACGGGTCGGGGCTCATCGACTCGTCGGCGCCCCAGGCGGAGCGGGAGACCACGGGCGGCTGCGGCACCGTGGAGGGCGGCGCGGTCGGCACGCCGGCCGAGGGGGAGGCGGGCGCCGAGGTGCTGGGCGCGGCGGTGGTCGGGGCGTCGCTCGTCGGAGCGTCGCTCGTCGGGACGTCGGCCGGGTCCGGCGGGACCACCGTGTCGGAGGGGGTCGGGTCCGTCGTCGTGCCGTCGCTCGGCGCCACCGTGTCGGTGGGGGTGGCGCCCGGGGTCTCGGTGCCGGTGGCCGGGGTCTCGGTGCCCGTGGTCTGCGCGACCGCGAAGCCGGCCGGGTCCGCGGTGTCGACACGGGTCTCCGCGTCGGTCACCACGCCCGGGTCGACGAGGTTGACCTCCAGGCCCTGGGGGAGCGCGCCCGTGGTGCCGTCCTCGTGGCGGACCTGGACCTGGACGCCGTCGGAGGGGCCGACCCACAGCGGCTCGGACGCGCCGCGCACGCCGGGCCCCGGCCGCTCCATCGGGTCGGCGGTGACCTCCAGGTCCCGCCAGTCGCTCCACTCGCCGTTCGCCAGGGAGCGGGTGCGCACCTGGGCCGTGCCGTCGAGCCGCTTGGTGGCACCGGTCCAGGACACACCGAGCATCGAGAACTGCCGGGTCCCGGTGCGGGCCAGCTCCCGCTTGCCGCCCGAGGTGCCCTTGAGGGCGAGGTCGTACACCTTCACCGGCCGCTTGGGCCGGTGGGTGGCGCCGGAGTCGTGCGCGGGGCTGGCGACGGCGTACGTCACCACGCCCCCGCCGCCCAGGACGACGGCACCGAGGGTCAACCACACCCTCCGTTTCAGGCTCAAGGGTCTGTACGCATGCGACGTACGTCGGCTCACGGTGTTTCCCACCCCACAGCGCGGCCGCACCGGGCCGCGGAAGTCAGTCACGAACGGCGCATCCGCATCGATCCCCTCAGGGATGCGCCCCTGCCCCTACAGCGCACCCCGGTCGGCGGGCATCACGGGGAAGCCGGACGAAGTGACGTATGCCACTGCGAATTCGGGGTCAGCGCCCCGTTTCGCGGGTGCGCACGCCACCGTGTGTTCACCCGGGGTCCATCCGGTGATCGCCCCGGCATGTGAATGTCCTGCGGTGTGAACCGGGCGCCGGGGGGCGTCCGTTCGAAGGGGAGGCACCATGCGGGAAGCGAGTGACGGGCGTCCGAGACGCCGCGCGGCGGCGCTGCTGACGGCCGCGGTCCTGGCGGGCGGCGCGTTCGCCGCCGGCGGGGCGGGCACGGCGCAGGCACAGGCCCAGGGGCAGGGGCGGACGCAGGCGCAGGACTGCGGTTCCGGGGCGGCGGCGCACACCTGCGTCCGGCCCGGCGAGCTGCTGGACGTGACGCTGGGCGAGCTGCACCCGACGCAGTCGGTGCTCGGCTACGACGAGGTGTACTACAAGCTCGGCCGCTACCGCTCGGACAAGGACGAGGCGAACGGCGACTTCAACAAGCGGTTCGACGACTTCTGCGAGACCAACGGCCAGGTCGAGGCCGCGTCCGTGAACCCGGGCGCCCGGCTGGACGACCCGTCGAGCTTCAGCTGCGAACTGCCGGTCGGCCAGGAGACGCCGGAGAGCGTCGCGGCCATGAAGACGGCGGTGGTCGGCCCCGGCGGCGCGCTGTACCTGACGGACGGCCACCACACCTTCACCGAGCTGGACGAGCTGCCCGACGGCGGCCCGGACCTGCACGTCCGGGTGCGGATCACCGACAACTTCAGCTCGTTGTCGACCAGCGCGTTCTGGCAGCGGATGAAGGACGAGCAGAAGGTCTGGCTGCGCGACGAGAACGACCGGCCGATCACCGTGGACCAGCTGCCCCAGCACCTGGGCCTGGCGAACTTCCACGACGACCCGTACCGCGGTCTCGTCTACTTCACCCGGGACATCGGCTACTCCGTGCCCGACGAGTCGGCCGAGTTCCTGGAGTTCTACTGGGACACCTGGCTGCGCGCCCGGCTGGGCGTCACCCCCGCACAGCTGTCGGACCCGGCCGCCTACCTGGGCCTGGTGAAGCAGGCGTCCCAGGCGATGGCCGCGCTCGGCGACGACGACCTCGTGGCGGGCGGGAAGACCGCCGGTGAGCTCGGCCGGATGGCGCAGTGGAACGACGGCAAGAAGGAGACGGGCGGCGAGTTCGCCAAGCTGGCCAAGCCGATCGACGACGCCAAGCCGGGCAAGCTCGCCTACGCGCTCGACTTCAAGGCCGACGTCGTACCGGCCCCGGCCTGCACCACGACGGTCACCGGCACCCGCCGCGGCCCGCTCACCGTGTCCTCCGGCGTCACCTGCCTCGACCGCGCCCACGTCAGCGGCCCCGTCACCGTCCGTCCGGGCGCGGCGCTGGTCTCCCGCGGCAGCACGGTGGAGGGTCCCGTCGGCACGAGCGGGGCGAGCACGGTCCAGCTGTGCGGCACCACCCTCACCGGCCCGCTGTCGGTGACCGGGACGACCGGTCCGGTGGTCGTCGGCGGCACGGGCTGCACGCCCAACACGGTCACCGGTCCCGTGCAGCTCACGGCCAACGCGGCGGTCACCGTCTCCGGCAACACCGTCACGGGCCCGCTGTCCTGCGCGGCCAACAGCCCGGCCCCGACGAACGCCGACCGCCCCAACACGGTCCGGGGCCCCCGATCGGGCCAGTGCGCCACCCTCTGACCCCCACTCCGCACCCCACGCCCGCCCCTGGCCCGACCGGCCGGGGGCGGGCGTCCTTCCGTACGCCCCTCCCTCCGTGTCAGCCCTGGCGGGGGTTCGGCCTCAGGAGGGCGAAGGGGGCTCCGTGGGGGTCGGTCAGCCAGGCGATGCGGCCGACCTCCGGGACGTCGGCGGGGGGCATGAGGACCGTGCCGGCGTGCGACCGGGCCGTCGCCGTGGTCGCGTCGGGGTCGGTCACCGCGAAGTAGGGGACCCAGCGGGGCTCCTCGTGGTCGTCGGCGAGCGGGGCGACGCCGCCGAACGAGCCCTCCTGCCGGTCGCCCTCGGCGACGGAGAGGACCCGGTAGGTCATGCCGGGCGCGCTCATCTCCTCGGAGCGCCAGCCGAACAGGCCGCGGTAGAAGGCGATCGCCGACTCCGGGTCCGCGGTGTGCAGTTCGACCCACACAAGCGTGTTGTCCGCCGAGGTCCGCTCCAGGCCCCGGTCCGACCGCAGCACCGCGAACCGCGCGCCCTGCGGGTCGGTGAACTGGGCCATCACCGGCCCGCCCATGTCGAACGGCTCCACCCGTACGGTGCCGCCCCCGGCCCGCACCGCCTCGGCCGTGGCGCCGGCGTCGGGGCTGTGGAAGTACGTCGTCCAGGCCGCCCGCGCCCCCTCCTCGGTCAGCCGGCCCAGCGCGGCGACGGTCCTGCCGTCCTGCTGGAAGAACCCGTAGCCGCCCGCGTCCTCCCCTGCGGACTGGAACCGCCAGCCGAAGACGGCGCCGTAGAAGGCGGCGGACGCGTCCGTGTCGGGGCTGCCGAGGTCGAGCCAGATGGGCGACCCGGTGCGGAAGTCGGTGCCGAGCATGGGATCTCCTCCTGCGGGTCCGGTGCGGGAACCCGGTCAATATGCCCGCCCCGCGCGCCCGGCGGCGGCCGAACTGCCGTACGGGACGGGGTGTTTCACCCGCGCTGCGGAACGCCGTACCGCGCGGGCCCCGTTACCGCTGTGACCGGTGATGCGCGCGAGGTACACGGGGAATCTGCGCAGGAGTCCCACACAGACTGCACACAGCCCGGCGAATACCCCGTTAGCGTTGCTGCCCGCTCGAGACCCTGTGCGAGCGCGACCAGGCCGGGCCCGGCGGGCGACGGCGCAAGCGACCCAGGAAGACCCGTCATGGACTACTGCTCCTCGTGCCGCCGCCATCTCAACGGCGCCCTGGTGTGTCCCGGGTGCGGCGCCTACGCCCCCGACATAGCCCCGCGCATCGCGCCGGCCCCGTCCGCCCACGCGCCGGTCCGCTGGGAGCCCGCGGCGGCGCCCGCGGTGCGCGAACCGGCCGTCCCCCCCGCCGGTACGGCGACGTGGCACGACGACGGCCCGACGCCGTACGCCGCCGCTCCCGGGGAGGCCCGCCCGGAGACCCACGACCCGGCGGACGCGTACCCGGACGTCGACGCCGAGGACGCGTCGGCCGTCGGGACGGGCCGCGCCGCCCGCCGCCGTCAGCTCGCCCGCTGGAAGAAGAACCAGCGCAGGGCCGTCGTCGCCACGGCCGTCGCGCTCGTCGGCGGCGGACTCACCGTCGCCTCCATGGACCGGGGTTCCGGCCACCGCGCGCAGGCCACGTCCGCTCCCGACAACCGGAGCATGGGCGGGGCCGAGGACGCGGCGCCGGACGCCGCGCCCGGCCCCGTGTTCGCCTCGCCCGCCACGCCCGCCGCCGGACGCCCGGGACACGAGGCACCCGGCGACCGCACCACGGCGCCCGGCGTCCCGCACCAGCGCACGGTGTCCCCCGGGCAGGCCGCCGGACAGCCCGGCGGCGTCCCGCTGACGGGAACCCGCCCGGACGGCGCCGTCACCCCGTTCCCGGCCCGTTCGACGGTCCCGCACCAGCAGTCGGCCACCCCGCCCCCGGCGGCCCAGGACCCGACGCAGAGCACCCCGTCCGCCCCGCCGCAGCAGTCCGACAACACACCGCCGCCGTCGGGCGGCACGGACCCGGGCACCCCGCAGACCACCCCGCCCCCGGCGTCGACCGACCCGGCCCAGCTGTGCGTGCTGGTGCTCTGCCTCTGACACCGGGCGCGAAGTGAGGCCGGCCGGACCCCGGGGACCGGCCGGTCAGGCCATCCGCGCCAGGAACGCCAGCGTGCGCTCCCTCAGCAGCTCCGCCGCCTCCGGGTCGTACGAGTCGAGCGTGCGGTCGGCGAAGTAGTGCCGGTCCCCCGGGTAGAGGAAGAGTTCGGCGCCCTCGGTCGAGGCGACGAGGTCGCGGGCCGCGTCGACGTCGCCCTCCCCGGCGAAGACCGGGTCGGCGTCCATGCCGTGGACCTGGACGGGCACGCCCCCGGGCCAGGCCGCGCCGAACTCCGTGACGGGGACGCACGCGTAGTAGAGGAGGGCGCCGCGCGCCCCGGCCCTGGTCTGCGCCAGCTTCTGGGCGGGCAGCACCCCGACGGAGAGCCCGGCGTACACGACGGCGGCGGGCAGGTCCCGCACGGCGCGCTCCCCGCGTCCGATCACCTCGCCGAACCCGGTCTCGCGCACGTACTCCATGCCCGCGTCGAGCGTGTCGAAGGTGTGCCCCTCGAAGAGGTCGGGGGTGTGCACGGTGTGTCCGGCCCGGCGGATCTCGCCGGCCAGCGCGGTGACACCCGCGGTGAGCCCCAGGGCGTGGTGGAACAGGACGACCTCGGCCATCGTCGGACTCCCCATCAGTCGAACATCTTTCCGAAAATCAGTCCGCATCCTAGACCCGCGCCGGTCCACCCGGACCCCGCCCGAGAGCGGTCATCTGACCTGACATAAGTAGCAAACCGCCCCACACGCTGCCATATTGCGGCCATGATCCGCACCCGCCGCGCCCGGCCCACCCGCCGCACCGCCCTCCTCCTCACCGGTGCCGCCGGGCTGACCGGGGCCGCCGTCCTCGCCGCCGTGCTCCCCGGCACCGGCCACCGCACCGGCCGGGACACCACCGCCCCACCCCCCGGACACCACGCGCCCGCCCCCGCGAAACCCTCCCCCGGCGCCCCCGGGATCGGCGACCCGCTGATGCCGCTCGCCGGCAACGGCGGCTACACGGTGAACCGTTACACCCTCGACTTCGACTGGCGGGCCCCCCGCACCCCGTTCCCGGCGACCGCCACCGTGCGCGCCACCGCCACCCAGGCCCTGTCCCGCTTCGACCTCGACTTCGCGGGCAACACCCTGCACACGGTCACCGTGGACGGCGTACGCGCGCGGACCGAGCGCGACGGCGACGAACTCGTCGTCACCCCCGCCCGGCCCGTCCCGGACGGCCGCGCCTTCACCGTGCGCGTCACCTACACCGCCGACCCCACCCAGCAGCGGCACCGCTCCGACGCGATCGCCACCTACGGCTGGGTGCCCACCCCCGACGGCACGCTGCTGTACGCGCAGCCCGACGGCGCCCGCATGGTGTTCCCCGCGAACGACCACCCGAGCCTGCGCGCACCGGTCACCTTCCGGGTCACCACCCCGCCCGGACTGACCGCGGTGGCCGGCGGACGGCTGGTGGGGAAGGAGCGGCTGGCCGGCGGGCGGACCCGGTGGACGTACGACTCCGAGGCACCGGTCGCCGCGCAGCTCGTGCAGCTCGCGATCGGGCGGTTCACCTTCGTCGACGCCACCGGGCCGCACGGACTGCCCGTGCGCGACGCGGTGCCGGACGCGCTGGTCGGCGACACCGGGGACTACCGCGCCCTGACGCCCGCCCACCTCGCCTGGCTGGAGCGGCGGCTCGGCCCGTACCCGTTCCGGCGCTACGGCGTGCTCGTCGGCGACACCGACCTGCCCGTGGCGCTGGAGACGCAGTCGCTGTCCGTGGTGCCGAGCGCCGCCCTGCTCGGCGACCGGGTGGCCGCCGAACGCGACCTCGTGCACGAGCTGACCCACCACTGGACGGGCGACAGCGTCGCGATCCGGCGCTGGTCGGACCTGTGGCTGAGCGAGGGCCACGCCCGGTTCTACGAGCGCCTCTACACCAGCGAGCACGGCGGCCCGGACCTGGAGGAGGCGATGCGGGACGCCTACGAGCAGCACGACCGGTGGCGCCACGACGACGGGGCGCCCGCCGAGCCCGGCGCGGACACCCTGTTCAAGGTGATGCGCTACGACGGCTCGGCCCTCGTGCTGTACGCGCTGCGCCAGGAGGTCGGCGAGGCGGCCTTCGAGCGGATCGAGCGCACCTGGGTGACGCGCTATCAGGGCCGGGCCGCGGGCACCCGGGACTTCATGGCGCTCGCCTCCGAGGTGGCGGGCCGGGACCTGACGGGCTTTCTGGAGCCCTGGCTGTACGGCCCCGACACCCCGCCGATGCCCGGCCACCCGGACTGGCGGACGGACCCCGTCGAGGAGTGAACCCGCTGCCGCCGACCGGGTGGCCTGTGCCGGGTCGCTGGTCCACGCGGTTGACGGTTGGCGCGCAGCGGCGCGCCAGGCACGGAAACGTACGAGGGGCGGCGCCGGGCGACTCGCCTCGTCCCTGCTGCGTCGGTCCTGGCTGCGACGAGCATGGTTGGAGACACCCGTGAGGAGAAGACGCGTCGTCCCCCGAGTCCCGGGTGCCGTCCGGGGACACCACCGGCTGATCTGCGCGACCGCGCTCGCGGCGCTGCTGCTACCGCTGCTGCTCGGGCCCGACGATGACGACGAGGTGCCGGCCGGCCTGCGGCTGCAGCACGAGTTCACGGCCGCCGCGAAGGAGTACGAGGTGCCGAGCAGCGTGCTGCTGGGCGTGGCCTACCAGCAGTCCCGCTGGGACTCCCATCCGGGCACCCCGAGCGTCGCCGGCGGCTACGGTCCGATGCACCTGGTGGACGTCCGCCCGGTCCCGGCGCCGTCCCTGCCCCCGCACGGCAGCCCCCGTCCGCTGCCCGGCGGCGCCGCGAGCCCCGCGCAGGCCCCGGAGGCCGGCAAACAGCCGACGGACCTGCACCGGGCGGCCCGGCTGATCGGGGAGCCGGCCGCACGGCTGCGCACCGACGCGGCGGCCAACGTGCGCGGCGGCGCGGCGCTGCTCGCGTCGGCCCAGCGGCAGCTCGGCAAGCCGCTCAGCACGGACCCGGCGGACTGGTGGGACGCGGTGGCGCGGTTCGCGGGCACGGCCGACGCCGCCTCGTCGGCGACGTACGCGGACGACGTGTTCGACGTGATCCGCAAGGGTGCCCGGCGCACCACCGACGCCGGGCAGCAGGTCACCCTCGCCGCGCACCCCGGTGTGCGGCCCCGCGCCACGCGCCCCCGGGACGCGGCCCGGCCCAAGCAGGTCGAGTGCCCGCAGGAGCTGACCTGTTCCTGGCTGAGCGCGCCGTACACCGAGGTCGACGAGGACCGGTACGGCAACTACGACCCGGCGAACCGGCCCGCGGACCAGAAGATCGAGTACATCGTCATCCACGACACCGAGGCGTCGCTGCGGTCCATGCTCCAGACGGTGCAGGATCCCACCGAGGCGTCGTGGCACTACTCGGTGCGCTCCAGCGACGGGCACATCACCCAGCACGTGCGCACCAAGGACGAGGCGTGGCACTCGGGCAGCCAGTTCGTCAACGCCCGCTCCATCGGCATCGAGCACGAGGGCTTCCTCACCCAGCCCGACGCCTGGTACTCGGAGCAGATGTACCGCTCCTCGGCCCGGCTGGTCCGCTTCCTCGCGGAGAAGTACCACGTCCCGCTGGACCGGCAGCACATCTTCGGTCACGACAACGTGCCGTCGCCGACCGCGAGCACCATCCCCGACATGCACGAGGACCCCGGGCCCTTCTGGGACTGGCGGCACTACTTCGACCTGCTGGGCGCACCGCTCAGGGCCACGGCGGGACCGGACAGCCCCGTGCTGATGGTGCTGCCCGACTACCGCACCCACAAGCCGCGCTACATCGGCTGCACGGGGGGCGACGAGCCCTGTCCCCCGCACGGTTCGAGCGCGGTGCGTCTGCACACCGAGCCGGACGACGACGCGCCGCTGATCCAGGACCCGGGCCGGCACCCGGACGGCGCGGACTCCACCGAGGGCGTCAGCGACCTGGGCTCCCGGGTCTCGGCCGGGCAGACCTTCGCGGCGGCCGGGCGCAGCGGGGACTGGACGGCGATCTGGTTCCAGGGCCACAAGGCGTGGTTCAAGAACCCGCAGGACCACCCGACGGCCGTGGGCGCGACCGGGAAGCTGGTGACGCCGAAGGACGGCACGGGCGAGATCCCGGTGTACGGGCGGGCGCTGCCGGAGGACTCCGCGTACCCGGACGGGACGCAGCCGCAGACCGAGTCGCCGCTGCCGTACAGCATCCCGGAGGGGCAGCGGTACGTGACGGGGTCCCGGGTGACGGGGACCTATGTGGACCGCTCGTCCTTCGGCGCGGGGCCGAGCCCGGTGATCAGGGGCGACGAGCAGTACTACGAGATCCAGCTCGGCCACCGGCTGGCCTACGTCCGCGCGGCCGACGTGGACGTGGTGACCCCGCCGGCACCGGCGGCCCCGGAGTCCGGGAACGCGGGCCCGCAGCCGCGGTGAGCGGGTCTTACGGAGTGGTGACACGACGGCCGTGGCTCCCCGCCCCGGGGGGCCGGCGGCCTAGCGTGCGCGGTATGCGCGTACTGGTCACCGGCGGAGCCGGGTTCATCGGGTCGCACGTCGTCGAGACGCTGGCGGCGCACGGGCACGACCCCGTGGTGTACGACGTCCGCACGGAGCCGGGCGCCGACGTCCGTGATCCGTACGCGGTCGCCCGGGCGCTCGCCGGGGCCGACGCCGTCTGCCACCAGGCGGCGATGGTCGGCCTCGGCTCGGGCGTCGCCGACGCTCCCGAGTACGTCTCCCGCAACGACCTCGGTACGGCGGTCCTGCTGGCGGAGATGGCCCGCGCGGGGGTACGGCGGCTGGTGCTGGCCGGGTCGATGGTGGTGTACGGGGAGGGCCGCTACACCTGCGCCCGGCACGGGGCGGTGCGGCCCGCGGCCCGGCCCGAGAAGCGGCTCGCGGCCGGTCTCTTCGAGCCGCAGTGCCCCTCCTGCGGAGCCGAGTTGACCCCAGGGACGGTCCGCGAGGACGCGCCCGCCGACCCGCGCAACGTGTACGCGGCGACCAAGCTCGCGCAGGAGCACCTGGCGGCGGCCTGGGCGCGGACCACCGGGGGGTCCGCGGTGGTGCTGCGCTACCACAACGTGTACGGGCCGCGGATGCCGCGCGACACCCCCTACGCCGGGGTCGCCTCCTTCTTCCGCTCCGCGCTCGCCCGGGGCGAGGCGCCCCGGGTCTTCGAGGACGGGTGCCAGCGCCGGGACTTCGTGCACGTGCGGGACGTCGCCGCGGCCAACCTGGCGGCGCTGGAGGCGGATCCGGCGGAGGGCGCACTCACCGCGTACAACACCGGCAGCGGCGAACCGCACACGGTGGGCGAGATGGCCCGCGCCCTGTCCACGGCGTACGGCGGCCCGGAGCCGGTGGTGACCGGCGAGTACCGGCTCGGCGACGTCCGCCACATCACCGCCGACTCGACGCGGCTGCGCACCGGCCTGGGCTGGAAGCCGGAGGTCGGCTTCGCGGACGGGATGCGGGAGTTCGCGGAGGCCGGGCTCAGGGGGGAGTGAGTCCCGCCGCCGTTCACGGGGCGGTCGGCAGGGTCACCTCGAAGCGGCAGCCGCCGGGGATGTTGCGGACGGTGGCCGTGCCCCGGTGGGCCTCGACGATGCCGCGCACGATGGCGAGGCCGAGGCCCGCACCGGCCGGGGGCGTGCGGGCGTGGGTGCCGCGCCAGCCGGTGTCGAAGACGCGCGGCAGGTCCTCCTCGGGGATGCCGCCGCAGCCGTCGCTCACCGAGAGCACGACGCCCTCGGGCCGGCGCTCGGCGGCGACGGCCACCGTCCCGTCGGCCGGGGTGCGCCGGATCGCGTTGACCAGCAGGTTGCCCAGGACGCGGCTCATCTCCCGGCCGTCCACCTCCACGGGCACCGGTTCGACGCCCTCGCCCACCAGCCGCACCCCGAGCTCGTGGGCGAGCGGGTCGGCCCCCGCGAGGGCGTCGCCGACCAGGTCGTACAGGGACATCCGGGAGGGGGACAGGGCGAGGGAGCCGGCGTGGATGCGGGAGAGCTCGAAGAGGTCGCCGACCATGTCGTTGAGGCGCTCCACCTCGGTGCGGATCTGCCGCAGATAGCGCTCGGGGTCGGCGGCCACCCCGTCCTCCAGGGCCTCCGCCATGGCGCGCAGCCCGGCGAGCGGGGTGCGCAGGTCGTGCGAGATCCAGGCGACCAGTTCGCGCCGGGACGACTCCAGGGCGCGTTCCCGGTCGCGGGACTCGGCGAGCCTGGCGCCGGTGGCCGCCAGTTCCCGGCTGAGCGCGGCGAGTTCGGCGGTGGCCGGGCCGTGGGGCGCGGGGAAGTCGCCGCTGTCGCCGAGGGAGCGGGCGGCGAGTTGGAGCTCGCGGCTGCGGGCGACGACCCAGCGGCCGAGGAGCAGCGCGGTGACCAGCGAGACCACGGTGGCCATGCCGGCCACGGTCGTGACGACCTTCAGGTCGTGCGGGGACAGGAACATCGCCCAGGCGACGGCGAGGGTGCCCGCGAGCATGGCGGTCACGGCGACGGACGCCACCACGGTCAGCGAGGCGGTGAGCGACCGGCGGCGCAGCAGCCACAGCGCGCCGGCGCCGAGCACCCCGGCCGCCACGGCGCCCAGGAACGCGTACAGCGCGATGAGCAGGGTCGGGGTCATGCCTCCTCCTGCGCGGGGGCGGCCTCGAAGCGGTAGCCGACGCCCCACACGGTCTGGATCAGGCGGGGCCGGGCCGGGTCGTCCTCGACCTTGCCGCGCAGCCGGCGCACGTGCACGGTGACCGTGGACAGGTCGCCGAAGTCCCAGCCCCAGACCTCCCGCATCAGGTCCTGCCGGCTGTGGACCCGGCCGGGATGCCGCAGGAAGTAGGCGAGCAGGTCGAACTCGCGGATGGTGAGGGCGAGTTCGCCGCCGTTCTTGAGGGCACGGCGGGCCGCGGGGTCCAGGGTGAGACCGGCCGCGGCGAGCGGGCGCACGTCGGTGCGCGGCAGGGTGCGGCGCAGCACCGACTCGACGCGCAGGACCAGTTCGCGGGGGCTGAACGGCTTGGTGACGTAGTCGTCGGCGCCGACCTCGAGGCCGAGGACGCGGTCGTCCTCGTCGCCGCGGGCGGTGAGCATGATGACCGGCACGGGCCCGTGGTGGCGCAGTCTGCGGCACACCTCCAGGCCGTCCATGCCGGGCAGCATCAGGTCCAGGACGACCAGGTCGGGACGGTGGGCGGCGGCGCGGGCGAGTGCGGCCGGGCCGTCCTCGGCGCGGTCGACGGCGTATCCGGCGCGGTCGAGGTATCCGGCGACGACCTCGGCGACCGTGGGGTCGTCGTCGACGACCAGGACGCGGGCCGCCGGTGCCCGTTCGTCCGCCTGCTGCTCCATACGGCCAGCGTCGCACCCCGCGTGCGGACGTGCCGCACCCGGGACCCGCCGGGAGCGGGACGTCCGTGTTCCGTAAGGAACTCGCGCCGTGCTCGCGCCGTGCTGCGGACGTCCGTTTTCCGTAAGCAGCGTCGGACCGTTATGTCCGTTTCGCACTCGTAGGGTGAGTGCCGTGACGACCTCTCCTCCCCCACCGCCGGACGTCGACCTCGTGCTCCCCTGTCTGAACGAGGCCGCCGCGCTCCCCTGGGTGCTGGCCCGCGTTCCCGCGGGCTGGCGCGCACTCGTCGTGGACAACGGCTCCACCGACGGCTCGGCCGACCTCGCCCGCGCGCTCGGCGCGACCGTGGTGACGGAACCCCGCCGCGGGTTCGGCGCGGCCTGCCACGCGGGACTCACCGCGGCCACCGCCGACGTCGTCTGCTTCTGCGACTGCGACGCCTCCTTCGATCCCGCGCACCTCGTCCCCTTCGTGCGCGAGGTGCGCGCCGGCGCCGCCGACCTGGTGCTCGGCCGGCGGCGGCCGCAGCGCCGGGGCAGCTGGCCGGCGCACGCCCGCGCGGGCAATCTCGCGCTCACCCGGATACTGCGTCGCCGCACGGGGCTGCGCCTGCACGACCTCGGCCCGCTGCGCGCCGCCCGCCGCGAACCGCTGCTCGGCCTCGCCCTGACCGACCGGCGCAGCGGCTACCCCCTCCAGATGGTGGTGCGCGCCGCCGACGCCGGGTGGCGGGTCGCCGAGCACGACGTGCCGTACCTGCCGCGCGCGGGGGCGTCCAAGGTGACCGGGACCTGGCGGGGCACCTGGCAGGCGGTGCGGGACATGAGCCGGATCCTCGCCGAGGCGCCCGGGGCGGGGGCCGGTCCGCGGTGACCACGCTGCTCGTCATCGCCAAGGAGCCGCTTCCCGGTCGGGTCAAGACCCGGCTCACCCCGCCGTTCTCCCCGGCCGAGGCGGCGGCCCTCGCGCGGGCGGCGCTCGCCGACACCCTGCGCGCGGTCGCCGCGGCGCCGGCCCGCCGCCGGGTCCTGGTGCTCGACGGCCGGCCGGGCCCCTGGGTGCCGGCCGGCTTCGACGTCGTGCCGCAGTGCGCGGGGGGTCTGGACGAACGGCTGGCCGCCGCGTTCGCCGGGTGTGCGGGGCCCGCCCTGCTGGTCGGCATGGACACCCCGCAGCTCACGCCCGAGCTGCTGAGCGTGGACTTCGCGGACTGCGAGGCGTACTTCGGACCGGCCGAGGACGGCGGCTTCTGGGCCCTCGGCCTCGCCGATCCCGACCCCGGTCTGCTGCGGGGCGTCCCGATGTCGGCACCGCGCACCGGAGAGCTCCAGCGCCGTCGCCTGACCGAAGCGGGCCTGCGCGTCCACGACCTGCCGCCCCTGCGGGACGTCGACACGGCGGCCGACGCGGAGGCGGTCGCCGCCGCGTCCCCGCACACCGCCTTCGCCCGGGAACTGTCCCGACTCCGGGACCAAGAAGGGGGACACGCATGAGCACGACACACCGAGCGACGACCAACACGCGGGAACCGGCGGGCGGCTCCCCGAGGGACCCGGCCGCGAACACCCCGACGCCGACGGTCGCCGGCCCCCGGAACCCCACCCCCGGCACCCCGACACCGACAAAGCCCCCGCACCCCGACCGGACAACCACCCCCGCGTCGACGAACCACACCCCACGGAAACCCACCCCGGGCACACGCACACCGACGGTCACCCCGCCCCGGAGCCCGACCCCGGACACCCCGACGAACCCGCGCGCCGCACCCACCCCCGGGGCGCTCACCCCGGCACCGGCCGGCAGCGCCCCGCGGGAATCCGCCGCGGGCGCAAGAGAGCCCGAGGGCGCCGTGGCCACCGGGCCGGTGGAGGGCGTCCGGACTCTGGTGGGGACCGCTCGGGGCGGGCGGGCTCCTCAGGAGGGCGTGGGTGCGGAGGTGGGTGGGCGGGCGTGGGCCGGTGATCCCTATGCCGACGCGCTGCGGGCCGGGCGGGGGCCGTTGTTCCTGGCCCGGGGGGACGGGTGGCTGCTGCCGCTGGACGTCGAGCGGTGGTGCGGGGTCGCCGACGGGGTGGACCTCGACGTGCTGCGGAGGTGCGAGGGCGCGGTGCTCGACGTGGGGTGCGGTCCGGGGCGGCTGGTGGCCGAGCTCGCCGCCCGGGGCCGTACCGCGCTCGGGATCGACGTCAGCGAGGCCGCCGTCGCGCACACCGCGCGCCGGCTCGGCTCCCCGTCCCCCGGGGGCGAGGGCCCGGTGCTGCGCCGCTCCGTGTTCGAGCGGCTGCCCGCCGAGGGCCGCTGGGGCACCGCCCTCCTCCTCGACGGCAACCTCGGCATCGGCGGCGACCCCCGCGCCCTCCTCGACCGGCTGGCCCGGCTCCTCGTCCCCGGTGGTCTGCTGATCGCCGAGACGGTCCCCCTGGACGTCGACGAACGCCTGAGCGTCCGGATCGTCCGGGCCGACGGCTCCCGGGAGGACACCGGCGCCGCCTTCCCCTGGGCCCGCCTCGGCACCCGCGCGCTGCTGCGGTGCGCCCGCCCCCGGGGCTGGCGCACCGCAGGTCAGTGGACGGCCGGCGGCCGCTGCTTCGTCGCCCTGCGCAGCCGCAGCCCCAGGAGCAGCGCCGAACCGCCGAAGAGGATCGCGGTGATCAGCAGCCAGCGGCCGAGGAACACGTCCACCGACAGCCCGGTGGCCGACCGGTAGCGGTCGGCCACCCTCCCGCTGATCAGTGGGAACCACACGAGCAGCAGCAGCCCGGACAGCACGGCGGGCACCCGCACGTACGGCGTCCAGGCCCGCCGCCCGACCGCGCCGAGCCCCCGTGTCACCGCCCGGTCGGCGCCCGCGTACAGCGGCAGCAGCACCAGGTCGTGCAGGAGGGCCGCGCCCACGAACCAGAGGACGACCCCGAACCAGTCTCCGGCGAGCAGTCGGACGCCCACGTACCCCGCGAGCGCGAACGAGCAGGCGAGCAGCAGGAGTTGCAGAGGACTGCCGAGGGGCAGGCGGGGCAGGCGGCGCATCACAGGTCTCCGAACGTCATCCTGGCCACCCACTTGGTGTTGTGCACCCCGGGCGCCGCGGGCACCATGATCCGCGCCGGGTGGCCGTGGTCGGGGGTCAGCTCCTCGCCGTTGACGTACAGGGCGAGCAGCGAGCGCGCGTCCGCCACCTGGTTGGCGCGCAGGGCGGCCCGGCGGAAGGCGCCGTGCCGCTGGAGGGACTCGACGAGCACGTCCGGCGGATCCTGGTCGTACCCGACGAGCGCGGCCAGGTCGCGCAGCCGCACGCCCCGCCACCACTGGTCGTCGGTGGACCAGCCCTCCACGCAGGCGATGGGCAGCGCGGAGCTGTACAGGGGCATCCGCAGCAGCTCGGCGCGGCTGAGCCGGACGGTTCCGGTGCGGCCGGTGACGACCAGCCGCCACGCGTCGTCGGCGGTCTCGGCCGGGTCGATGCCCGCGTAGGCGGCCGTCTTGTTGATCTGGAAGCCGCCCGGTCCCGAGCCGGGGTCGGCCCCGCCGTGCGGTGCGAGCAGGGCGGTCCTGCGCAGCGCGCCGCCGAGGCTCTGTCCGACGGTGGTCAGGAACAGCAGCAGCGAGGCGCCCCCGACCAGCCGCAGCGCGCCGCGCCGCGAGGTGGTGGGCGCGTCGGGCCGGGGAGCGGTGAGGTCGTCGCGCTCCTGCCGTGACCCGCGCAGCGTGCGGACGGCGGTGGGCAGTTTGAGGACGGTGTGGGCGGCGAAGGCGGTGACGAACACCCAGGCGCCGTAGAAGTGCAGGGGGTAGAACGAGCCGGGGAAGACGTAGTCGAGCTGGACGTTGAGGATCCCGGTCACGAACTGGAAGAGCGCGCCCCCGACGAGCAGCAGCAGGGAGATCCGCTCCAGCGCGTGGGCGAGGGAGCGCGCCGGGGGCAGCGCGAACAGCTTCGGCACCACCGACCAGAGCTTGGCCAGCAGCACCGGGACCAGGGTGATGCCGAGGGTGACGTGGACGCCCTGGGTGAGCCGGTACAGCCAGTGCGGCCCGGTCGGCCACGCGAACAGGTAGAAGCCGAGCAGACCCTTGTCCGGGGTCGTGTCGTTCACCGGGGACAGGTCCGGGTTGTAGGCGGCGTACGACAGCAGCCCGGTCACGAACAGCACCGTGATCCCGCCGAGCAGTACGACGCCGAGCACGGAGGTGAGCCAGGTGCCGCGCAGGGGGCTGCGCCAGAAGCCGGGGGAGGAGGGGAGGCGTGGGTCGTCGCGCATGCCCCGACCGTAGGACGGCCGGGGGCCCGGAAAGGGGCCGTGAGCGATGACGAAACGCTGACGTCGGCGTCGTGGTGGACCCTGCGTGCCGCCGTGCGGCCTAGCGTTCCGGTGTGAACCGCGCCCCTCTCCGCGACCTGTCCGCGACCACCGCCGCTGCCCTCCTCGTCGTGGCGGCCGTCCTGGTCGGCCGGCACCTCCAGGACACCCGGCACACCCTGTTCGTCGGCTGGCCCCCGCTGTTCGCCGACTGGCATCCGCACCTCGGACCGGGCACCCCGGCCGCCGTGCTCGTCGCGGCCGGGGTGGTGGCGTACGGCCCCGCGCTCGCCGCCCGGCTGCCCTGGCGGGTCCTGCTGGTGTGCGTGTGGGGCACCGCCATGGCCTGGACGTGGTCGCTCGCGCTGGTCGACGGCTGGCGCCGGGGCGTGGCGGGCCGGCTCACCACCCCCAATGAGTACCTCACGGTCGTCGACCGCTTCTCCGACGTCCCGGCCACCCTGCGGGACTTCGGCCGGCACATCCTGATCCAGTCGCCCGACCACTGGCCCGCGCACATCGCCGGTCATCCCCCGGCGGCGACGCTGACCTTCGTCGGCCTGGACCGGATCGGTCTCGGCGGCGGTGGCTGGGCCGGGGCCTGGTGCGTCACCACCGGCGCGAGCGCGGGCGTGGCGGTGCTGGTGGCGCTGCGGGCCCTGACCGCCGAGCGGCTCGCCCGGCGGGCCGCGCCGTTCCTGGCCCTCGCACCGGCGGCCGTGTGGGTGGGCGCCTCGGCCGACGGCTGGTTCGCGGCGGTCGCGGCCTGGGCGGTCGCGCTGCTCGCGCTCGCGGTGACCGGCCGCTCCCGCTGGTGGGCGGCGGGGGCGGGCCTGCTGTTCGGCCTGACCTGCTATCTGTCGTACGGCCTCACGCTGATGGCCCTCGTCGGGGCGGCGGTGCTGCTCCTGGGCCGTGGCCGGCTCGGCGCGCTCCCGTTCCTGCTCGCCGGCACGGCCGTCGTACCGGCCCTGTTCACCTGGGCCGGCTTCGACTGGTGGGAGGCGTACCGGCTGCTCGAAGTGCGCTACTACCAGGGGGTGGGCGGCATCCGTCCTTACGCCTACTGGGTGTGGGCCGACCTGGCCTGCCTGGTGTTCGTGACGGGGGCGGCGACTGCGGCCGGGGTGGGGCGGGTGGTGCGGGAGTGGCGGGCGGTGCCGGGGCGGCGGCCGGCCGGGTGGCCGCCCCGGGTCCGGCTCGCGCTGCTGGTGTCCGCCGCCCTGCTCGCCGTTCTCGCCGCGGACCTGTCCGGGCTGAGCAAGGCGGAGACCGAGCGGATCTGGCTGCCGTTCGCGATGTGGCTGCTGCCCGCCTGTGCGCTGCTGCCCCGGCCGCGCGCCTGGCTTACCGCCCAGGCCGTGCTCGCCCTCCTCGTCAACCACCTGCTGCTGACGGGCTGGTGAGGAGCGCCCCGGCCGCGGCGGCCGGGGTCACAGCAGCTCGCGTTCCAGGTCGTCCAGGGCTCGGCGGGCCGCCGCCACCCGCTCGCGCAGCGGCTCCCGGTCGGGTGCGCGGTCCCGCTGGCGGTCGGGCTCCCGGTCCGGCGCGCGCGGCGCGGGCACCTCGGCCTGCTCCAGCTGGCGGGCCTCCTCCAGGGAGGTCAGGACGACGCCGATGAGGACGTTGACCAGGACGAAGGAGGCGATCAGCACGTAGGAGGCGTAGTAGGCGAGGCTCCAGCGGGAGACCTCCAGTCCGGCGTGGACGGCGTCGCCGATGCCGTCCAGGGTCATCAGCAGGAAGAGGGTGAGCACGGCGCGGCCCACGGAGCCGTAGTGCTCGGGGTCGTGCTGGGCGAAGAAGACCCAGCCGACCATGGCGTACACGTACAGCAGCAGCGCGCCCACGAGCAGGAAGCTGAGGGTGCCGGGCAGGCTGCGGGCGACGGCGACCAGCACGATGCGCAGCTGCGGCAGGAAGCGGGCGGTGCGCAGCACCCGGGCGAGCCGCAGCAGTCTGAGGACGGTGGTGTTCTCCCGGACGACCGGCAGGAAGGCGCAGGCCACGACGGCCAGGTCGAAGACGTTCCAGGGGTCGCGCCAGAACTCCCGGGGCCGGTCGGCGTGGGCGCCGAGCCGGACGAGGATCTCGGCGGTGAAGACGGCGAGGCAGAGGTGCTCGGCGAGACGTAACCAGCGCTGCCAGTCGGAGACCAGTCCGCTGTAGGTCTCCACGCCGAGCAGGGCGGCGTTGGCGAGGATCACGCCGAAGACGGTGAGGGCGAACCACCGGGCCTCGGTGAGGTTCTGGCAGTACCGGGCGAGTTGCTCCCGCGCGGCCGGGGGCGCGGCATCGACGCCCTGTCGGTGCTGGTCGGACATCCTGCCGCTGCTGCTCCTTCACCCGGGCACGACACTTCTACGGAACTGTAGATCGTCCGGGTGGCCGGGAGACGTCGGTCGCGGTCGCGGGTGACGGGCATCACGGCCCACAAAACTTGCGCAACCTCTAAACTTTTGGTGTGGACTCCAGTGACGTGACGGGCTGGGAGACCGCCGTGCTCGACGGCGGTCCGGCCCACGGGCTGCGGATGAAGGTCTCCGACCGGCCGCGCGTGATCCAGGTGACGTACCCCTGCCAGGTGGAGGCCGCGCCGCCCGGCGGCGTGCGCGCGGAGGCGGTGTTCATCTACCGCAGGGACTTCCAGGTGAAGACCGAGCCACTGCGCTACGGCTTCGACGTCGCCAGCCCATGACAGCCGCCCGGCGTCCGCCACACCCCCCGCTCCCGGGGGTCAGTCCCGCCTCGTCCCCGTTACGCACTGTTGCCGCATTGCGCAACTGTACAACCAAGGAACGAGGCAGGCCGTCCCCTCCGTAGGAGCGGGCGGGGCGGAGAGGACGCGGGCATGACGACCACCAGGAACCACGGGACCCCCTCGCGACGCAGAGGCGGACCCTGGCGGACCGTGCTCCTCGTCGCACTCGCCCTGGTGGTCCTCGGCACGGGCGGGCTCGGCTGGATCTATCTGAAGCTCAGCGGCGGCATCAACACCTTCGACGGCGACGGCCTGTCCAAGAACCGCCCCGACGCCGCCGCTTCCAAGGGCGAGAACGTCCTGGTCATCGGCTCGGACGCGCGCAACGACGGCAACAGCGCGCTCGGCGGCGGCAGCAAGGACGACATCGGCCGCTCCGACACCGCGTTCCTGCTGCACGTCTACGCCGACCACAGGCACGCCCTCGCCGTCTCCATACCCCGCGACACCCTGGTCACCATCCCGCCCTGCAAGCTCCCGGACGGCTCCTGGACGGCGACCCGGCAGCAGACCATGTTCAACGAGGCGTTC
Organism: Streptomyces sp. NPDC026672; assembly: GCF_040638185.1. Taxonomy (NCBI): domain Bacteria; kingdom Bacillati; phylum Actinomycetota; class Actinomycetes; order Kitasatosporales; family Streptomycetaceae; genus Streptomyces; species Streptomyces sp. NPDC026672. The sequence goes on along the minus strand of NZ_JBEZXS010000038.1, from coordinate 14,477 downwards.
TCCACGGGGCAGACCGAGAAGGGCAACCCGGCCTGCACGCAGAACACGGTGGAGCGGCTGACCGGGCTGCGCGTGGACCACACCGTGGTCGTGGACTTCAAGGGCTTCGCGGCGCTGACCTCGGTCGTCGGCGGGGTCGAGGTGTGCCTGCCCAATGACGTGTACGAGAACGACCTGAACCCCAAGCGCCCCACTCGCGGCGCCCTGATCTTCAAGAAGGGCGAGCAGCGGGTCTCCGGAGAGCGCGCCCTCGACTACGTCCGCATCCGGCACGGCATCGGCGACGGCTCGGACATAGGGCGCATCAAGCGCCAGCAGGCGTTCGTCTCCAGCCTGTTGAAGAAGATCAAGAGCGACGGGCTCACTCCCACCAGGCTGCTGCCGCTGGCCACCGCCGCGACCAGGTCGATGACGGTCGACCCCGGCCTCGGCAGCGCGGACCGGCTGATCTCCTTCGCGACGTCCCTCAAGGACGTCGACCTGCACAACACCAAGTTCGTGACGGTCCCCTGGCGTTACCAGGGCTCGCGCGTCGCCGTCGTCGAGCCGGACGCCTCCGACCTGTGGGCGGCGCTCAAGGCCGACCGCACCATCGACGGCGAGGACGCCAGCGGCAGGAAGGCGGCACAGGTGTCCGCGCCCGCCTCGCCCGCTCCGGCCGCCGGCGTCTCCGGCGCGGGCATCGACGTCGCCGTGTACAACGGCACCACCACCGGCGGGCTCGCCTCGCGGGCCGCCGCGCTGCTCACCCGGCACGGCTTCACCGTCACCGGCACCGCGAACGCGCTCAGCGCCGGGCACACCACCACGGTCGTCGAGTACGGCGCCGGGCAGGAGGAGCGGGCGCGGACCGTCGCCCGGCTCTTCCCCGGCGCGGGGCTCCAGGCGATCGGCGGGCAGGGCCTCAAGGTGGTCGTCGGCGCCGACTTCGTGAACGGCGCCTCCCCGACGCCGACGGCCGTGCCCAGCACGGTCGCCGACGGCGCCCGCTCGGCCGACGACGACCTGTGCTCGAACCTGACGTACGGCTCGGGCGGCTGACGGGCCGGTGGTTCAGGCGGAGGCGGGCACTAGGCACCGGATCCGTGCAGCCGCCGTGCGGGTACGGTCGGCTGCGCGGCGCGCGCGGCGAGTTGACCGACCATCAGCCGGACGACGGTGACGACGTCCGGGTCGTCGACGTAGTAGATCTGCCGGCGTCCCTCGCGGCGGGAGCGGACGAGGCCGGCGAGCTTGAGCTTCGAGAGGTGCTGGCTGACGGCGGGCAGCGCGCCGCCCACGCGGTCGGCGAGGTGGGTGACGTCGCTCTCGCCCTCGGACAGGGCCCACATGATGTGCAGCCGGGCCGTCGACGCGAGCAGCCCGAAGGCCTCGGCGGCCTCCGCCAGCACCTCGGCGGAGGGGTCCTGCCCTCCTCCGGTCCGCGCCACAGCCCTCTCCCGTCCACCCACACCACCGCCCTGCCCGGGCGCCGACCCAGTGTAGGTGCCGGGGCGGGGGAGAACGGCGAACGGGAACGCCTTCGGCTCACGGCGGGCCGACGCTTCCTCGGCCCCGCGGCGGAAGAGGGCACCCCTCCGTCCCGCGCGGACGCGGCGGTCACTCCTCGTCGTCGGTGGAGACCGCCCGGGTGCGGCCCGGTTCCGGCAACTCACCCAGCTTGGCGCGCAGATGGAGGACGTCGCCGATGAACAGGTCGTACACGAGCACCCCGATGACACCGCCGATCAGCGGGCCGACGATGGGGATCCAGAAGTAGCCGCTGAAGGCCCCCGGCACGCTGCCGGGGAACGCCAGGTCCTTCCAGCCCGCGACCCAGGTCAGCAGGCGGGGCCCGAAGTCACGGGCCGGGTTGATGGCGTATCCCGCGTTCGCCCCGTAGGACATGCCGATCGCAGCGACCGCGAAGCCCACGACCAGGGGGCCGAGGTTCGCCTTCACCGCCGTGTTGCGCAGGTCGATGACGGCGACGATCAGCATGACCAGGAAGGCGGTGCCGACGATCTGGTCGATCAGCGGGCCCCAGATGCCGCCGTGGAAGTACGGCGCGGGGAACGTGGCGAAGATCGAGAACGAGGCGAGGGTGTGTCCGCCGCTCTTCGGCCCCTTCATGGCGGCGTCGAAGGTGTTGATCGCGTCGTGGTAGACGAGGTACACGAGCGCGGCCCCGGCGAAGGCGCCGACGATCTGCGACGCCCAGTAGGGCACGACCTTGGCCCAGGAGAACTTGCGGCGCACGGCGAACGCCAGGGTCACCGCGGGGTTCAGATGCGCGCCGCTGACGCCGCCGGCGACGTACACGCCGAAGACGACCGCCATGGCCCAGCCCCAGGTGATCAACAGCCAGTCGCCCGCGCCGAGGAAGAACGTGGTGGGTCCCGACGTACGGCCCGAACCGGGCAGCGCCGCGACCGCCATGGCCACGACGCCGCATCCGAAGGAGATGAGCACGAACGTCCCGAGGAACTCCGCCAGACACTCGCCCAGCAGGCCACCGCGGCGACGCAGCCGCGAGGGCTTGATCAGGGGAGGGATTTCCACTGCCATCTCGACCCCCTTGAGGGTGCATTCCGGTCAATTACGACCATGGTGGCGCACAAACCGGGTTCGGACCCTGTCGAGGAACCGATTCCTTCGACGCCCCGGACCCACCCGATCACACTCCGCGCATGCCGATCACGGGGCGGCGCGCGTCAGTCCAGGTCGTCCGCGTAGTGGCGGAAGCCGTGGCGGGTGTGGTGGAGGTCCCAGAGGGCGTCGGCGAGTACGGCCGGGTCCTTGCGGGCGTGGCCGGGGACGATCGCGCCGGGGACGACGAGCTGGGCGACGTGGATGCCCTCGGGGGCGAGGGCCTCGTGCAGCAGATGGCCGTACGCGCTCTCGGCGGCGAACGCGATCGACGTGCCCGCGCGGTCGGCGTGCGGGACGGCGGCGGTGCCGCCGTTGACGAACAGGATCGTGCCGCGGCCCAGCTCACGCATGCCGGGCAGCACGCGCTGCACGGCGGCGACGGGACCGTAGACCGAGAACTCGACCGGTCCGAGCAGGTCCCGGTGGGTGGTCTCCAGGACCGGGCGCATGAAGTCGGGGTGCGGCAGCGGGCTGTACTGGAGGACCTCGACGGTGCCGAGCGCCTCCGCCGCCGCGTCCAGGGCCGCCGCCAGCGCGTCGGGGTCGCGCACGTCGGCGGTGAACCCGCGGGCGGTGACGCTCTCGGTGCCCAGCTCGGCGGCCTGCGCGTCGAGCCGGGCGCGGTCCCGGGCGACGAGCGCCACGGCGTACCCCTCCCGGGCGAAGCGGCGCGCGACGGCGGTCCCGAGGCCGGGCCCGGCCCCGACGATGGCGATGCTGGTCATGCGGAGTCCCGTCGTTCCGGAGGTCGTTGACTGGGTACGGCGGGTACCGACGGTACGTCTCCCACCGCACCCCGTCGACCGCGGATCGCCGGCGGCGCGCCCCGGCCATGCGTCCCGCCGAGAGCGGTCATAGCGACCGCCTATGGCCCCGACCAGCGCGTTCATCACGCCGGACGGGAGTTCGGGCGCCTCACGGCGGTGCTTATGGCACCTCTCGGATCCGCCTGTGGCCGGACCGGAATCGCGGCCGTCCGCCACGCCTTGGGGACTCCCGTCGGTGCGACGGCGTGCGTCCGCCGCCCGGCGTTCTCCTCCGAACGACTACGACATGAAGGACGGCCCACATGGGTTCTGTTGATCTGACCGGACGGGTGGCCCTGGTGACCGGGGCGACCAGTGGCATCGGTGCCGCGACCGCGCGACTGCTCGCCGAGCGGGGCGCGCACGTGCTCGTCGCGGGCCGCGACGCCGAACGCGGCGAGGCGGTGGTCTCCGCGGTGCGGGCGAACGGCGGCAAGGCGGACTTCGTCGCCGCCGACCTGCGGGACGCGTCGGCCGTGCGGCGGCTGGCCCGGGACGCGGCCGGGCTGGGCGGCGGGCGGGTGGACATCCTCGTCAACAACGCGGGGGTCTTCCCGTTCGGACCGACCGAGCAGGCGTCGGCGGGCGACGTCGACGCGGTGTACGACCTGAACGTCAAGGCGCCGTTCCACCTGGTGGCGGAGCTGGCGCCGGGCATGGCGGAGCGGGGGCACGGGGCGATCGTGAACGTCAGCACGATGGTCGCCTCCTACGGTGTGGCCGGCATGGCGCTCTACGCGTCGAGCAAGGCGGCGCTGGAGACCCTCACCAGAGCGTGGACCGCCGAGTACGGTCCGCGGGGCGTACGCGTCAACACGGTCGCGCCCGGACCGACGCGGACCGAGGGCACGGCGGCGATGGGCGACGGCCTCGACGGTCTGGCCGCCCAGGCCCCGGCCGGCCGCCCGGCGTCCCCCGAGGAGATCGCCGAGACGATCGCCTTCCTCGCGAGCGACACGTCGAGCTTCGTCCAGGGAGCCCTCCTGGCAGTGGACGGAGGCCGCACCGCGGTCTGACCGGGGCCGCGGGAACCACCCGGGGGCCCGGCGTCAGCCAGGGCCCGGCGTCAGCCAGGGGCCCGGCGTCAGCCAGGGGCCCGGCGTCAGCCAGGGGCCCGGCAACGGCCAGGGGCTGCCAGAGCCGCCGGGTGATCCCGGCGCCGACCGGCATTCCCGGCGCCGACCGGCATTCCCGGCGCCGCCCGGGGCCCCGGCCAGGGCTGTCGTCACGGTGTCGGGGGCGGCTCATGGCGGGAGCGTGCGGGGGGGCGGCGCCGCGAGCGACCGCCCCCCCTCGTCGCTGTCCGCCGGCCCCGGTCCCCGTCGGCTTCGCCTCAGCGTGTTGTCGTCCGGTCCAGGGTCGCGATGAGGTGACCGACGTCCCGGCGGGTGGAGTCGGCCGGCCAGGTGGCCCAGGTGCGGCGGATCAGGGGGTGGCCGACCAAGGGGGACCAGGTGACGTGCTCGGGCAGGGGGTGCTGCCAGCCGGGCGGCGCCAGGGTGAACGCCCGCCCCGCTCCGACCGCCGCCAGCTTCACGTCCGCGATCAGCGCCTGCCCCTCCGGAGCCCGCGGCCCCAGATCGAGCCCGTGTCCCCGCAGGACCGCCGTCAGCTCGTCGAACCACGCCGGGCTGCCCGCGCGCGGGAACCCCACCCACTGCAACCCGGCGAGCGCCTCCAACGGGATGCCGTCCGGCCCGGCGAGTTCCTCGGCGTGCTCCGTGGCCAGCAGGACCCCGAGCCGCTCCCGTACGACGAGCAGCGCGTCGAACTCCGGGCCGGCCGGCCGCTCCCGCAGGAATCCGACGTCCAGCTCGCCGGCCCGCAGCGCGGCCACCTGCTCCGCCGTGGACAGGTGCCGGGCCCGGACCCGGGTGTCCGGATACGCCTCGGCCAACTCCGCCAGCGCCGGGTCCAGCAGACCGGGCGGCAGCTCCAGTGGAATCCCGATGCGCAGCGCCCCGCCGCCGGGACCGGTGTAGCGGGCCATCGCGCGCAGCGCCTGCTCGTGCCGGGCCAGCACCGCGCGGGCTTCACCGAGCAGCGCGGTCCCCGCCTCGGTGGCCCGCGCCCCCGTGCTGCCGCGCACCAGCAGCCTGACCCCCAACTGCCGTTCCAGCCCGCCGACCGTCTGGGACAGGGCCGGCTGGCTCACGTGCAGACGCCGCGCGGCCGCCGAAAGCCCGCCCTCCTCGACCACCGCGACGAACGCCCTCAGCTCTCTCAGCTCCATGCCCCCCATGCCACCACGCCCGGGAGGACGGGTCGCACGGGGGCGGCGGGGCCGAGCGGGGCCGAGCGGGTCAGACGGTCCTGGGCTCCGGTTCGTACACCGCCAGGGCCCAGATGATGAAGACGTCGATGGCGATGATGACGATGGCCCAGACGGGGGCGTAGGGCAGGAAGAGGAACTGGAGGACCAGGCTCAGCGCGGCCAGGGCGATGCCGACGGCCCGTGCCCACTCCATGCGGCGGAGGATGCCGACGCCGGTGATGACGGCGACGACGCCGAGGATCAGCAGGATCCAGCCCCAGCCGGTGAGGTTGATCTTGTAGACGTAGCCGCCGATGCGTGCCCAGACGTCGTCGGCGGCGATCGCGGAGATGCCCTGGAGGATGGCGAGGATGCCGTGCACCAGCATCAGGACGCCCGCGAAGACGAGTCCGCCCGTGACCCAGCCGCTGTTCACCGGGTGCGTCGAATGCGCCTGCTGTGCCATGCCGTACCTCCACGTGTGGTGTGACCTCCCCCTGTCGTCCTGTTGCCTACGACTTGCCTACGACGATCGGGCCGGCGCGCCCCGCCCACCACGGGGGTTACTCCGAACGGGTGATCGAGGTGCGGGCGCGGGGGCGGGGCCCTTGACTGGACCGGAAGGGGGCCGCGCGTCCACGGAGGTGAGGGAATGACGACGACCAGGACGGCAACGGCGACGGGACTCGTGCTCACGGCGGCCGTGTCCCTGGCGGCGCTGACGGCGTGCTCGGACACGAACGGTGAGCCTCCGTCGTCCGCCGCGAGCAAGGCGTCGTCGGCGGCGGCCTCGCTGGCGTCGGAGGCGTCGGGCGCGTTCGCGTCGGCGACGGCGGAGGCCGGGCGGCGGCTCGCCGAGGTGAAGGACGGCGTCGACGCGCGGGACGAGGTACGGCTGTCCGCGCCGTCCGCCGCCCCGGACGGCCGCACCACGGTCGGGGTGACCGCCCGCAACACGGCCGGCTCCGCCAAGTCCTTCGCGGTGCAGGTCACTTACAAGGACCAGCATGGCAAGCCGGTCGACGCGGTGGTGGTCACCCTCAAGGACGTCCCCGCGGGCGCCACTTCGACGGCGACGGCCCGCAGCACCCACACCCTCCCGGCCCGTACGACGACCACGGTGACGACAGCGCTGCGTTACTGACCGCGTCGCTCCGTTTTTTTACCAACGCCAAAGACGAGGGGCGGGGGGCCGGTTCGTACGAGTCGGCAACTGGCGTTGGTCGCAGGAGGCGTGGTGCGGGTTTCTCGGAATGCCATGAGTGCGCTCTTTGTGGGCGGGGCGCTCGTGTTGACGCTCTCGGCGCTCGTCTACCCGAGCATGCTGGGTGTGAGCACGGTGTCGAGTTCGCCGAGTCGGGTCATCGCCCAGACGCAGTGGGGGCCGTTGACCGAGGGGGACCGGGACTTCGTGGTGAAGGTGCGGGCCGCCGGGCTGTGGGAGTACCCCGTCGGGCAACTGGCCCTGAAGAAGGGCACCAGCAAGGCCGTGATCACCGCCGGCCAGCACCTGATCTCCGGTCACGCCGGTCTCGACGCGAGCTGCCGCAAGATCGCGCCCGAGCTGAACATCACCATCCCGAACCAGCCCAGCCCCCAGCAGCAGGGCTTCGTGAACACGCTGACCGCGGACAGCGGCAAGAAGTTCGACACCGACTTCGCCAACATCCTGCGCGTGACGCACGGCCAGATCTTCAACACGGTCGCGAAGATCCGCTCGACCACCAAGAACACGCTGGTGCGGGCGCTCGCCGACCAGGCCAACGTCACCGTGCTCGACCACATCACGGTCATGGAGAAGACGGGGCTGGTCGACTTCGACCAGGTGCTGTTCCAGGAGACCACTCCGCCGAAGCTCCCCGCCTCGGACATGACCCCGCCCCCGCCGCCCCCGGGCCAGCCCCAGGTGGTCCTCACCCCACCCGCCCCCGGCTCCTCGGCCGCCCCCAGCCCCACCCCCACGATCGGCTGACCACCCCACGAACCGACTACGGGCCGCCCCGCCCACCCCGGGACCCCGGTCACACCCCGTGGCCGAGCGAGCGACCCCGGACCGACCACGGACCGCTCCAGGCCGCCCCCGGGCCCGGTCGCACCCCGTGGCCGCCCCCATGGCCGCCCGAACGCCCCGCACACCCGGCTGCACGCGCCGCCGATCACACCCCCACAGCCGACCGAACGCCCCGCGCAGTCGGCTACGCACGCCGCCCCAGCCCCGCTCTTCAGCCGACCGAGCGACCCACCCCCCGGACCACACGCGTCCCGGTCACACCCCACGGCCGCCCGAACGCCCCGCACACCCGGCTGCACGCGCCGCCCCAAGCCCCCCAGCCCCCCCCCGCCCCCGTCGGCCCGACAGGCCCCCGGGCCCCTACACCCCTCCCCCCAGCCACACCGTCGTGTCCGGTGGCAGTGTCCCCCGCTCGTCCAGGTCTCCGCTGGTCAGCAGGACCTCGCCCGGGGGGAGCGGTACCGGGTCGGGTGACAGGTTGGTCGTGCAGCGCCAGGCGTCCGAGCGGGTGAACGTCAGGACGCCGGGTGGTCCGCCGGGCGTCCAGGTCAGTGCCTCCCCGGCCGGCACCAGCTTGCGCCGCAGCCGCAGTGCCGCCCGGTAGAGCTCCAGGGTCGACCCGGCCACCCCCGCCTGCGCCTCGACCGCGTACGCCGCGAACGACGCCGGCTGCGGCAGCCACCCCGGCCCGGACCCGAAGCCGTACGACGGCCCGCTCCGCGTCCACGGCAGCGGCACCCGGCAGCCGTCGCGCCCCTTGCGCCGGTGGTCGGTCTGCTCCCAGACCGGGTCCTGGAGCACGCTCACGGGCAGGTCCGCGACCTCGGGCAGCCCCAGTTCCTCGCCCTGGTAGACGTACGCCGCCCCCGGCAGCGCGAGCATCAGCAGCGTCGCCGCCCGAGCCCGCCGCAGCCCGGCCGCCGCGTCCACGGCCGGAGCCCCGCCCCCGGACAGCAGCCAGGCGTTCTCGTCGGTGCCGGGCGGCAGCGCGAGCCGCGACGCGTGCCGCACGACGTCGTGGTTGGACAGCACCCAGGTCGCCGAGGCGCCCGCCGCCCGCGCCGTCGCCAGCGACTCGGTGATCACGCCCCGCAGCTCGTCCGCGTCCCAACCCGACTGGAGGTACTCGAAGTTGAACGCCTGCCCCAGTTCGTCCGGGCGGGCGTACAGCGCGCGTCTCGCCGCCGGCACCCACGCCTCCGCGACCGCCGTGCGCGGCGGGGTGTACGCGTCGAGGATCTTCCGCCAGTCCCGGTAGATCTCGTGGACCTCGTCGCGGTCCCAGTACGGGTGGCTGCCGGGCGGCACCCGCAGCAGCGACTCCTCTCCCGTCGCCCCGATGTCCCCCACGTCCCGCAGCGGTTCGGTGAGGTCCTTGGCGAGGGCGTGGGCGACGTCGACGCGGAAGCCGTCCACGCCCCGGTCGCACCAGAAGCGCAGCGTGGTGCGGAAGTCGGCGCGGACCTCCTCGTCGTCCCAGTTGAGGTCGGGCTGTTCGGGCGCGAACAGGTGCAGGTACCAGTCGCCGTCGGGCAGCCGCTGCCAGGCGCTGCCGCCGAACACCGACTCCCAGTCGGTGGGCGGGAGTTCACCCCCGGGTCCGCGCCCGGACCGGAAGACGTAGCGGTCGCGGGCCGGGGAGCCGGGCGGCGCGCACAGCGCCTCCTCGAACCAGGGGTGCAGATGCGAGGTGTGGTTGGGGACGATGTCGACGACGACCTTCAGCCCGAGCCGGTGCGCCTCGGCGACCAGCGCGTCGAAGTCGTCCAGGGTGCCGAGCCGCGGGTCGACGCCGCGGTAGTCGGCCACGTCGTAGCCGCCGTCGGCCAGTTCCGACGGGTAGAACGGGCTCAGCCACAGCGCGTCGACGCCCAGCGCGGCGAGGTGCCCCAGCCGCTCGGTGACGCCCTTGAGGTCGCCGAGTCCGTCACCGTCGGCGTCGGCGAAACTGCGCGGATACACCTGGTAGATGACGGCCTGCCGCCACCAGTCGGGGTTCCTGGAGGAGAGGTCGGTCACGCGGGCTCCCTTCGGGGGTGGACAGGGTGAACTCTGTCCACATTGCCGGGATCACGAACCTTCCTCCCGACCGGAGCGGATCATTCCCTGTGTGATGAAGTTGTGACGAACCAGGAAGTGCCCTTGTGTCACGGCAGGTTGACAGCCTTCGCCGGAGCGAACCACCATGAGGGCACGCCGGGGCGCGTGTGACCAATGCGCCCGGTGTCTCTTCTGCTTCGTTACGCCTTCATGGCTTCCGGGACCACGGACCCTCGCGCGTCCGTCCTCCCGGGTTCTGAGATGGGGATTCAGATGTCCATAGCGAGACGTGCCTCCGCGAGCCGCCTGCTGGGGACGGGCGCCGCGACGCTCGCCCTGTGCGCCGCCACCGTCGCCGCCGCGTCCGGCGCCTGGGCCCACGGCGGGTCCCACGGGGGGTCCCACGGAGCGGCCGGCGGCCACGGCTGGAAGTCCGGCGGCTCCTACAAGCCCGGCACCGGCGCCGGGACCGAGACCGGGACCGACCGCTGCGAGTTCTCCCTCGACGGCACCCGCTTCTTCGATTCCGTCCGGGTCGACGACCAGGCCCTCAAGCCCACCGCGGACGGCAAGGTGCACGTCAGCGTGCGCGCCGCCGGTGACGCCGCCTCCTGCACCGCCTCCCTCGCCTCGTACCGCGCCCACGGCGCCACCTTCGCCACCTCCGGCGAGCAGGTCTTCGTCGACTTCGACACGGCGACCGTGAAGCCGGGCGCGACCGACACCCTCGACATCGCCGTGCCGGACGCGGGCTGCTTCGCGCAGATCGACCTGTACCGCGGTGCCGTGAAGTTCGACGGCCGACTGGACACCAAGGACGGCTTCGAGCACGGTCAGCTGCCCAAGGGCCCGGACCGCCCGGTCATCAAGGACAAGCTGATCGCGGCCTGGAACGGCGGCACGAAGGAGTGCACGAGCACCGAGTCGCAGCCGCCGGCCAGCCCGAGCACGCCCGCCACGCCGACCGAGTCCGCCCCGGAGTCCGGCACGCCGTCGACCCCGGCCGAGGAGACGACCCCGCCGGCCGGCGAGTCGACCCCGCCCGCCTCCGGCACGCCGACGGCCGACACCCCGGCGCCGAGCGCGTCCGGCTCGTCGACCGCCCCGGCGCCCGCGCCGAACGGCGGTGGCGGCGACCTGGCGGAGACCGGTGCCAACAGCAACACGGGCCTGATCGCCGGGGGCGCCGCGGTGCTCCTCGTCGGCGGCGGCGCCCTGGTGTTCCTCACCAAGCGCAAGCGCGCGTCCCAGCAGGGCTGATCCCGCGCGGGCGGGCGGCCGGACCCCACGAGGGGGCACCGGCCGCCCGCCCCGTTCGTTCCGCTCCGCACCCTCTGTGATCTTCCCTACCCGTCCCCCGTCGGGCTGGGCGGGAACGGCCCGTGCCGCCTACGGTGGACGGGCCGTGGTGCTCGGGAAGTCGATGGAAGGTCGACGCGGCCCTCGCCACTGTGATCGGGGAGTTCCCGTCCCGTCCGGCAGCAGCCGGGCCACTGGTCCAACGACCGGGAAGGCAGGGACGGCGAAGGCACCACCCCGTAAGCCAGGAGACCGGCCACGGCAGCTCACGAAGTGATCCACGAGGTGCTGGAGCGTGAACCCGATGACCGACGCTGCCGTTTTCCGCTGGCGACGCGAGGACACCGTGCGGGCCGCGGGGCTGCTGGCGGTGATAGCCGCCCTGCACGTCGCCGCCTTCGGGGTCCTCTTCCTCCTGGTCGCCCCCGGGCACTACGAGATCGGCTCCCGGGCGTTCGGGGTCGGCCTCGGCGTCACCGCCTACACGCTGGGCATGCGGCACGCGTTCGACGCCGACCACATCGCCGCGATCGACAACACCACCCGCAAGCTGATGGCCGACGGCAAGCGGCCGGTGTCGGTGGGGTTCTGGTTCGCGCTGGGGCACTCCAGCGTGGTGGTCGTGATGGCCGCGCTGGTGGCGGGCGGCGCGCGGCTCGCGGGCACGCTGATGAACGACGGCTCGCGCACCCACCGGACGCTGGGTCTGGTCGGCACGACCGTCTCCGGGTCGTTCCTCTATCTGATCGCCGCGCTCAACCTGGTGGCCCTGGCGGGCATCCTGCGGGTCTTCCGGGCGATGCGGGCCGGCACCTACGACGAGCGGGCCCTCGAACGGCACCTGGACTCGCGGGGGTTCATGAACCGGGTGCTCGGCCGGCTGACCCGGTCGATCAGCCGGCCCGGTCAGATGTACCCGCTGGGCTTCCTGTTCGGGCTCGGCTTCGACACGGCGACCGAGGTCACGCTGATGGTGATGGCCGGGTCGGGCGCGGCGGCCGGCCTGCCCTGGTACGCGGTGCTGTGCCTGCCGCTGCTGTTCGCCGCCGGGATGAGCCTGTTCGACACGCTGGACGGCACGTTCATGAACTTCGCCTACCAGTGGGCGTTCTCCCACCCGGTGCGCAAGGTGTTCTACAACCTCACGATCACCGGGCTGTCCATCGCGGTGGCGTTCTTCATCGGCACGATCGAGCTGGTCGGCGTGGTGCACGACAAGCTCGGTCTGCGCGACGGGATCACCGACCGGATCGCCGGCCTCGACCTCGACAACGTCGGGTACGTCGTCGTCGCCCTGTTCGTCCTCGTGTGGGCGGCGGCGCTGACGTACTGGAAGGTGGCGAAGGTGGAGCAGCGCTGGGCGGTACCGGCGGGGGAGTAGCGCCCGCCGCCGGTTTCTAGGGAGCCACCGTGTCCAGGTAGAGCCGGACGTAGCGGTCCACGTCGACGTCCAGGGCGACGTCCACGAGGGGCTGTGCGCGGACGCCGTCGTGGATCTCGGACTCGCCGGGGCGCGGGCGGCGGTCCACGACGGTCTGGCCGCGGGTCGGGCCGGGGGCCAGGGACACCTCGACGGGCAGCGGCAGGGTGGTGAGGCCCGCCGGGTCGGCGACCGCGCACACGGCGCCCGCGTCGCCGAGGCCGCCCGCCGGGTCGGCGCCGTCGTCGTAGGGGGAGGCGGGGCGGTGGGCCAGCAGGTCGCCGGCGAGGCGGGCGCCGGGCTCCTCGCTCGCCCGCAGCCGCCGCACCCGGGCGCCCGGCACGACGACCCGGGTGAACACGTCGAGGCCGTACATCGTGATCGGCACGCCCGCGGTGAGCAGGACCGCGGCGGCCTCGGGGTCGTGCCAGACGTTGAACTCGGCGACGGGGGTGGCGTTGCCGCCGGCCACCGCGCCGCCCATGAACACGATCCGCTCGATGTTGCGGGTGACCTCGGGGTGGGTGCGCAGCAGCAGGGCGATGTTGGTGAGCGGGGCGGTCGGGACGAGGGTGACCGGGCGCGGGGAGGCGAGGATCTCGCGGCGCAGCAGGCTCACCGCGTCCAGGTCGACCGGGGTGCGGGTGGGCGCGGGCAGGCCGAGGTCGCCCATGCCGTCCGCGCCGTGCACGTGCCGGGCCGACCGGACGGGCTCGATCAGCGGCCGTTCGGCGCCCCGGGCGACGGGCACGTCCCCGGCGCCGGCCGTCTCCAGCACGGTCAGGGTGTTGCGGACCACGCCGTCCACGTCGGTGTTCCCGGCGACACAGGTGACCGCGCGCAGGTCGATCCCCGGGTGCCGTACGGCGAACAGCAGGGCGAGGGCGTCGTCGACACCGGTGTCGCAGTCGATGATCACGGGAATCCGCGCACTCCTGCCGTCGCTCACTCCGGTGCTCCTTCCACTCCACGGACACGGAACGGGACCGCCCGGCCCCGGAACCCCGACCCTATGCGCCGGTGGGGCGGTTCCCGCTCACCCGTACGGCCCGTCGCGATGGTCGGCGGGGTGCGGTCGTGGTGGCGTGGGAGCTGTCCGGTCGTCGTGCTGTGGTGCCGTGCGGGAGGTTCGTCATGTTCTCGTCCTCGGGTCGCCTCCTGACGGGTGTCGTCGCCCTCGGCGCGCTCCTGGTCGCCGGGTTCTCCGGGTGGCTGGACCGGGAGCCTGCGCCGGGGGCCCGGAAGGCGGCCAGGTCCCCCGCCTCCTCGCCGAGTTCCCCCGGTGCCGAGCCCGGTCTCACCGCCGACCAGGCGCGCTCCGCGCTGATCGGGGACGCCGACCTCGGGGGGTCGTGGACGCCGACCGAGGGCGCCGCGACCTGGCGGGACGGGCTCCTCAAGTCGGCCGCGGCCACGCCGGCCTGCCAGCGCCTGATGGACGTGCTCTACGCCGACGACCTCCTCGGCGACGCCTCGCCGCCGCCCGCCGTGGTCGCCCTCGACGACGGCGAGGACCAGGCGCAACTGCGCTACCAGGTGGCGAGCCGGACCCCGGCGGACGTGGACCGCACGCTGGCCTGGCTGCGGACGCTGCCGCAGGAGTGCGCCGGGTTCACGACGGCCACCGTCGCCGCCGGGCCGCAGAGCGTGCAGGTGGCCCCGGCCGAGTTGCCGCCGCTCGGGGACGACCGCCAGGGACTGCGGGTCACGGTGACCGGGCAGACCCCGGACGAGAACGGCGAGCCCGTGGTCCTCACGCTGGACGTCGCCCTGGTCCGCGTGGGCGACGACGCGATCACCGTCACCACCGGCTCGTTGGGCGCCGACACCGCGGACACCACGGCGCAGGCCCTCCAGCAGGGCACCCAACGCCTCACCCAGATCCGCCAACAGGGCCACCTCCAGGCCTGACCCGCCCCCCGGGGGGGTGCCTCTATGTCTTTCGTCAAGCGAGGCGTGGGGTTCTGGGTTCGTAGAAGGTGCCGTCGCGGAGCATCGCGAACAGCACGTTGATCC
>NZ_JBEZXS010000037.1:312-85819 GCF_040638185.1 Streptomyces sp. NPDC026672 | reverse complement strand
CAATTCACGGCGACGTGCCCGCACCGGACCGAACACTCAGCTACCGCCCGCGACACGGCCATCAGGACCCAGCCACCCCACAGTGCCAGCCACCACAGGAGTCGACTGATAACGATGAGAGGGCCTCCACCAGAATCTTCTGGTGGAGGCCCTCTCATCGTCCATGGGGATCAGCCGTTGCCGCCTCCGAAGAAGCCGCCTCCGCCACCACCGTTGTTGCCTCCGCCGCCGGCGGGGAAGGTGGTCAGCTTGATGACGGTGTTCGCCGGGTCGTCGACCTGCTGGTTGGGGTTCGGATCCTGTCGGATGACCCGCGCGTTGTCGCTCTGGTCACTGCCGTTTTCGAACTGGATCTGGGTGAAGCCCGCCTGGTTCAGGGCCTGCCGGGCCTGGGCCACGGTCGCTCCGACGACACCGGGCACCGGGGTCTTCTGCTGCTGTTGCAGCTTGCCGACCGTGATCGTGACCGTGCTGTTCTTGTCCGCCCTCTGGCCAGCCTGGAGCGAGGTCGAGATGACCTTGCCGTCCTGGTTCGGATCGTTGGTGGGCTGCTCGACGCAGTTGCCAATGAGGTTGGCTGCCTGCATTTGGATCTTTGCCTCGTCGCAGGTGCGGTCAATCACGTCGGGGACGGTCGCCTTGTCGGACGCCTTGGCGACTGTGAGGGTGATCGTGGAGCCCTTCTCGACCTCCTTGCCGCCGATCGGGTCCTGGTCGAGCACCGTGCCCGGGTCCTCGGTGGAGACGCGCGACTTGGTCTTGATCGTGAACCCGTAGTCGTCGCCCTCCAGCTTCGACTGCGCGTCCTCCTGGCTGAGCCCGATCACGCTGGGCACGGAGACCTTCGGCGCCCCGGTGGAGACCACCAGGTTGACCGTGGAGTCCTTCTCGACCTTCGTCTCCGGGTCCTGGTCCTGTGCGCAGACCTTGCCCTTGGGCTGGTTCTCGCACTCCTTGTCGGTGAAGGCCAGCTTGAGGCCGACGTTGTCCGCCTGTTGGGTGGCCGCCGCCCGGGTCTGGCCGACGAAGTTCGGCACGGCGATCGAGTCGTTGCCGGGGCCGCCCCCGCCGAAGGCGTACTTCCCGATCAGGATGGCGCCGATCAGGACCAGGACGCCCGCGACCACGAGGACGATCGTCGAGGTGTTGTTCTTCTTCGGCTGCCGGCGCCGGTCGGGGCGCTCGTCGTAGCCGTACCCGCCGTCGTCCGGGTTCATCGGCGGCAGCATGCTCGTCGCGCCGGCGCCCGGCTCGGAGCGCAGCGCGGTCGTCGCCTGGTCGTCGGGGTAGGCCCCGTAGCCCACCGCGCCGAGCGCCGCCGTCGCCGCGACGGGCTGGCCGTCGAGGCACGCCTCGATGTCGGCGCGCATCTCGTCCGCGGACTGGTAGCGGTAGTTCGGGTCCTTGACCAGTGCCTTGAGGACGATGGCGTCCATCTCGGGCGTGATCTCGGGGTCGAAGACGCTCGGGGACTGCGGCTCCTCCCGTACGTGCTGGTAGGCCACCGCGACCGGCGAGTCGCCGACGAAGGGCGGCCGTACCGTCAGCAGCTCGTACAGCAGGCAGCCCGTCGAGTAGAGGTCCGAGCGGGCGTCGACCTGCTCGCCCTTGGCCTGCTCCGGCGAGAGGTACTGCGCGGTGCCGATGACCGCCGCCGTCTGCGTCATCGTCATGCCGGAGTCGCCCATCGCGCGGGCGATGCCGAAGTCCATCACCTTGACCTGGCCGTTGCGCGTCAGCATGACGTTCGCGGGCTTGATGTCACGGTGGACGATGCCGCTGCGGTGGGCGTACTCCAGGCCCTGGAGGATGCCGATGGTCATTTCCATCGACCGCTCGGGCAGCAGCTTGCGGCCGCTGTGCAGAAGCTCACGGAGCGTGGAGCCGTCGACGTACTCCATCACGATGTACGGGATCGAGACCCCGTCGATGTAGTCCTCGCCCGTGTCGTAGACCGCGACGATCGCGGGATGGTTGAGCGAGGCGGCCGACTGGGCCTCCCGGCGGAACCGGGCCTGGAAGGACGGGTCACGCGCGAGGTCCGCGCGCAGCGTCTTCACCGCCACGGTGCGACCGAGCCGGGTGTCATGCGCGAGGTAGACCTCGGCCATGCCACCACGGCCGAGCACCTGGCCCAGCTCGTACCGGCCGCCGAGGCGACGCGGCTCTTCCATAGCTACCTACCAGCCCTCTCCGTCGGTCCCGGCCGGCACAGTGGTGTGCGGTCGGAGGCTGCCGTCCGGGCCTACCGTACCCGGCTCGCTTTGTTTGACCTGGCCAAGAGCGTCACCTGATACAGGACCGGTATCGCAACGTGCACCGATGTGCAGGGGACGTGATCGGTGTCACTTCTTGGCGTTGATGACCGCCTCCATCACGTTCTTCGCGATCGGAGCCGCGAGACCGCCGCCGGAGATGTCCTCGCGGTTGGCCTGGTCGTCCTCGATCACCACCGCCACGGCGACCGGCGAGCTGCCGTTACCGACCTTGGCATAGGAGATGAACCAGGCGTAGGGGTTGCCGCTGTTGTTGATGCCGTTCTGGGCCGTACCGGTCTTGCCGCCCACCGTCACGCCGTTGATCTGCGCGTTCTTGCCGGTGCCGTCCTTGATCACGGTCTCCATCATCGACTGGAGGATCTGCGCGTTGTTCGAGCTCAGCGGCTGGCTCATCTCCTCCGGCTCGGTCTGCGCGACCGTGTCCAGGGTGGAGGACTGGAGCTTGTCGACCATGTACGGCTTCATCAGCTTGCCGTCGTTGGCGACCGCGGAGGCGACCATGGCCATCTGGAGGGGGGTCGCGGCGGTGTTGAACTGGCCGATCGAGGACAGTGCGGTCTGCGAATCGTTCATCTTGTCGGAGAACACCGAGGCGTTGGAGCGGACCGGCACGAACTGCTGTTCGTCGAAGCCGAACTTCTTGGCCTCGGCCAGCATCTTGTCGTTGCCGAGGTCGGCGCCGATCTTGCCGAAGACGGTGTTGCAGGAGTACTGGAGCGCGACTCGCATCGTCGCGTCCTTGCAGGGGATGTTCCCCTCGTTCTTCAGCTCGGTGTTGGTGCCGGGCATGATCCAGGGCAGCGGGGAGTCGGTCTTCTCGTCCGCCGAGGTGTACTTCCCGTTCTCCAGTGCCGCCGCCGCCGTGACCACCTTGAAGGTGGAGCCCGGCGGGTAGGTCTCGCGCAGCGCGCGGTTCAGCATCGGGTCGTTCGGGTTGTACGTCTTCTGGGCCTGCTTCCACGCCTTGGCGTCGCTGTCCGAGTACCCGGCGAAGGACGAGGGGTCGTACGACGGGTAGGAGGCGAGGGCCAGGATCTTGCCGGTGGACGGCTCGATGGCCACGACGGCGCCCTTGCCGCCCTGTGCCTTCAGACCGTCGTACGCGGCCTTCTGCGCGGCCCCGCTGAGCGTGGTGACCACGTTGCCGCCCTGCTTGGGCTTGCCCGTGACCATGTCGAGGGTGTTGCGGAAGAACAGCCGGTCGTCGTTGCCGGTGAGGATGCCGTCCTCGATGGACTCCAGCTGGGTGGCGCCGAACGCCTGTGACGTGAAGCCGGTCACCGGTGCCCACATGGGCCCGTTCTTGTACGTCCGCTTGTACTTGAAGTCGCCGCTCTTGGCCTCGACCGAACCGGTTATCGGGTCACCGTCGACGATGAGGTCGCCGCGTGGCGACGCGTACCGTTCGATGGCCACCCGGCGGTTCTTGGTGTCCGTGCGCAGCGTGTCGGCCTGCACGTACTGCAGCCAGTTGTCGCGGATCAGGAGGGTGAGGACGAGGAGTCCACAGAAGATCGCGATGCGGCGCAGTGGCTTGTTCACGTCCGGCCTTTCCACAAGCAAGCAGGTGCGCCTGTTGCTTCGGTCTCTCGGTGTCGCTGGTGCTGGCGCGTCTTCGGCGGCCCACAGTCTAGGGGCAGCCGCTGTGCGCCCGATCGGGGTGTGGACAACGGCTGATCAATAGACGTACCGCAGCCGCGGAGGGTTCCACGCGGGGCGGACGGCCCTGGTGGGGAACCGTCCGCCGCGGGGCGTGAGAAGGGTCATCCGGTGATCGGGTCGGCCCCACCAGGGCGGACGATCTGGGTCATCTCGGCGTCGGGGCTGGCCGCCGGGGCGGGTGCCGGACGGCGGGCGGTGTCGCTGATGCGGATGAGGATGCCGATGAGGGCCCAGTTGGCGATGACGGAGGAACCGCCGTACGCCAGGAACGGCATCGTCATACCGGTGAGCGGGATGAGCCCCATCACACCGCCGGCGACCACGAACACCTGGAGCGCGAAGGCGCCGGACAGGCCCACGGCGAGCAGCTTGCCGAACGGGTCGCGGGCGGCCAGGGCGGTGCGTACGCCGCGCTCCACGATCAGCCCGTACAGCAGCAGGATCGCCATGATGCCGGCCAGGCCCAGCTCCTCGCCGAACGTGGCGAGGATGAAGTCGGAGTTGGCGGCGAACCGGATCAGCTCGGAGTGGCCCTGGCCGAGGCCGGTGCCGAGGGTGCCGCCGGAGCCGAACGCCCACAGGGCCTGCATGGCCTGCTCGGAGTGACCGGGGACGCCCTGCTGGGAGAGCTTGTACTCGCCCAGCGGGCTGAGCCACGCCTGGACGCGCATCTTCACGTGCGGCTCGAAGCTCGCCACGCCGACCGCGCCGGCCGCCGACATCAGCAGACCGAAGACGATCCAGCTGGTCCGCTCGGTGGCGACGTACAGCATGATCACGAACATGCCGAAGAACAGCAGCGACGTACCGAGGTCGGTCTCGAAGACCAGGATGAGGATCGAGAGGAACCAGACCACGAGGATCGGGCCGAGGTCGCGCCCGCGCGGCAGGTACAGCCCCATGACACGGCGGCTGGCGAGCGCCAGCGCGTCCCGCTTCACCATCAGGTAGCCGGCGAAGAACACGGCCAGCACGATCTTCGCGAACTCACCGGGCTGGATGGTGAACCCGCCGATGGAGATCCAGATCTTGGCGCCGTAGACGTTGAGGCCGAGCCCCGGGACCAGCGGGAGCAGCAGCAGGAAGATCGCCGCGACCATGGAGATGTAGGTGTAGCGCTGGAGCGTGCGGTGGTCCTTGAGGAAGATCAGGACGACGACGAACAGCGCGATGCCCATGGCCGTGTACAGCAGCTGGTTGGTCGCCTTGCCGCCGGCCACGTTGAGGCTCTGCAGCAGCTTGGACTGGTCGAGCCGCCAGATGACGACCAGACCGAGCCCGTTCAGCAGTGTCGCGAGGGGCAGCAGCAGCGGATCCGCGTATGGGGCGAACTTCCGTACGACGAGATGGGCGACGCCGGCCAGGAGGCCGAGGCCCAGGCCGTAGGCCAGCAGGCCGGCGGGCACCTGGTCGTTGATGGCGAGGCCCACGTTGGCGTAGGCGAACACCGGGATGGCGACCGCGAACACCAGCAGCGCGAGCTCGGTGTTGCGCCGGCTCGGCGTGCCGATGGCGCCGATGGTGGACGTGTGGTGCGTCGACGGGTTGGTAGTACTGCTCATCGTGTGACAGGGCCTCTCACGGCTTGCCTACTGCTTACCGCACAGCGAGACGACCTTCTGCTCATCCTCCGAGAGGCTGGGGCCGGGGCTGGGGGTCGCGGACGGGGTCGTGGACGGAGACTTCGAAGGGGGCGCCGATGCCGTCGAACCGGGCGACGGCGTGGACTTGGACGTGAGGGACGTGTCGGTGGTTCCGCCGGCCTCGCCCGCCCTGGTCTCGCTCTCGGCGGACCGACGCTGGGCCTCCTTCTTGCAGGCGGAGGCCTGCACGGCCAGTTCGTCGATCTTCGAGCGGGCCGCGTTCAGACCGCCCTCGGCGATCGTGGCCTTGACCTGCTTCTGCTGGTAGGCGGGCAGGTACTTGAGTTCGATCTCGGGGTGGTCCTTCTCCACCTTCGACAGCGACACCCAGGCCAGGTCCTGGCTGATGCCCTGGAACAGCGCGACGTGCTCGCCCTTGGTGCCGACGTAGTACTGGGTCTGCGTCCAGCGGTAGCCGCCGTACAGACCGCCGCCGATGACGGCGAGGACGAGGACGGAGTAGAAGCTGCGCTTCAGCCAGCGGCCCTTGCGCGGCTTCACGAAGTCGTCGTCCGTGTAGTCGCCGAAGCTGCCCGTCGGCACGTAGCCGGTGGTGTCGCCGCTGCCGGGCGGGCCGAACTCGCCGCCGCCGCCCTGGCCGGGCACCTGGCGGCCGAGGTGGGAGGCGCGGCCGGCCGGGGTCTGCATGATCCCGTTGTCGTGCAGGTGGTTCTGGTTCTCGGCGACCGCGCCGACCACCACGGGGGTGTCGGAGAGCTGGCCGGCGAGGGTGTCGCCCGTGTCCAGGTCGAGGACGTCCGCGACGATCACGGTGATGTTGTCGGGACCGCCGCCGCGCAGCGCGAGCTGGATCAGCTCCTGCACCGTCTCCTGCGGGCCCTGGTAGCTGGCGAGGGCCTCCTCCATCGTCTGGTGGGAGACGACGCCGGACAGTCCGTCGGAGCAGATCAGATAGCGGTCGCCGGCCCGGACCTCGCGGATCGACAGGTCGGGCTCGACGTGGTCGCCGCTGCCGAGCGCCCGCATCAGGAGCGAGCGCTGCGGGTGGGTCGTGGCCTCCTCCTCGGTGATCCGGCCCTCGTCGACGAGCCGCTGCACCCAGGTGTGGTCCTGCGTGATCTGCGTGAGCACGCCGTCGCGCAGCAGATAGGCGCGGGAGTCGCCGACGTGCACGAGGCCGAGCCGCTGGCCGGTCCACAGGAGGGCGGTCAGGGTCGTCCCCATGCCCTCCAGCTGCGGGTCCTCCTCGACCATGGAGCGCAGCTGGTCGTTGGCGCGCTGCACGGCCACGCCGAGCGAGGTGAGGATGTCGGAGCCGGGCACGTCGTCGTCGAGCGTGACCAGCGTGGAGATCACCTCGGAGGAGGCGACCTCACCTGCGGCCTGGCCGCCCATGCCGTCGGCGATGGCCAGCAGCCGGGGACCGGCGTAGCCGGAGTCCTCGTTGCCCTCCCGGATCATGCCTTTGTGCGATCCGGCGGCGAAGCGCAGTGACAGACTCATGCGCACCTCGCCCGTCGGCTCCGGGTACATCCGCACGGTGCCCACCCTCCGGTCGGGAGCGCGCCGGCGGCCGCCAGGCGGTCCGCCGTTGCGTGCTCGCTCCGCTCGCGCTCTTCCATGACGTAGTACTACTTCCGCAGCTCGATGACGGTCTTGCCGATGCGGATCGGGGCGCCCAGCGGGATCGGCGTGGGAGTCGTGAGCCGGGACCGGTCCAGGTAGGTGCCGTTGGTGGATCCGAGGTCCTCGACGATCCACTGGCCGTCGCGGTCGGGGTAGATCCTGGCGTGGCGGCTGGAGGCGTAGTCGTCGTCCAGCACGATGGTGGAGTCGTGCGCGCGGCCCAGGGTGATCGTCTGCGACTGGAGGGCCACGGTCGTACCGGTCAGGGTGCCTTCGGTCACGACCAGCTTGGAGGGGGCGTTGCGCCGCTGGCGCCCGCCGCTCTGCTGGGCGCGCTGCTGCGGCGGGGGCGCGGCCTGCTGCCGAGCGGCCTGCTGGCCCCGCCCGGCCTCGCGGCGCGACCCGCGCTGGGTGACGCGCGTACCGAACAGGTCGCTGCGGATGACCTGCACGGCCACGATCACGAACAGCCACAGTACGGCCAGGAAACCCAGCCGCATGACCGTGAGGGTCAGCTCTGACATTGCCCCCGCTTCACCCTTCGGCTTGCCTATAGATAACGGTGGTGCTGCCCACGACGATCCGCGAGCCGTCGCGGAGCGTAGCGCGGGTGGTGTGCTGTCCGTCCACCACGATGCCGTTGGTGGATCCGAGATCCTGGATCGTCGAGGGCGTTCCGGTCCGGATCTCGCAGTGCCGGCGGGAGACGCCGGGGTCGTCGATCCGCACGTCGGCCTCGGTGCTGCGGCCCATGACGAGGGTCGAACGGGAGATCTGGTGGCGGGTGCCGTTGATCTCGATCCAGTAGCGGGTGCGTCCGCCGCTCGTGGGCGCGGCCGGGGGCCGCTGGGGGGAGGCGGGCTGCGGATAGCCGTAGCCGCCCTGCCGGGCGCCGGGGGGCGGCGCGGACGGCATGGGGGGAGCCGCGGCGGGTCCGGGCTGCGGATAGCCGTAGCCGCCCGGGGCGGCGCCCTGGCCGGGGCGTCCGGGCGGGGCGGCGGCGGGCGCGGCCTGCTGGCTGCTGGAGGAGGCGAGGGTGCGGCTGCGCACCCGGTAGAGGCCGGTGTCGAGGTCCTCCGCCTTCTCCAGGTTGACCTTGATCGGGCCCATGAACGTGTAGCGCTGCTGCTTGGCGTAGTCGCGGACCATGCCGGCCAGCTCGTCGCCGAGCTGGCCCGAGTAGGGGCTGAGGCGCTCGTGGTCGGGCGCGCTGAGCTCCACGATGAAGTCGTTGGGGACGACGGTCCGGTCGCGGTTCCAGATCGTCGCGTTGTTGTCGCACTCCCGCTGGAGCGCTCCGGCGATCTCCACGGGCTGGACCTCGGACTTGAACACCTTGGCGAAGGTGCCGTTGACCAGACCTTCGAGACGTTGCTCGAACTTCTTCAGGACTCCCATGGGGCACCTCCTCCATCGTTGCCGTACTGCCTGCCGTACCGCTGTTGTTCCGTACTGCCCTGCCTGGTACTGCCTGGTACTGCTTACTGATCGTATCCACGCACCCGGCAATGAGCCGGTTCCCCCAGCGACTCCCCTTCGAACTCCTTGTGTCAAGGATCGTAGAGGCGGGTGAGGACAAGTGTCCCGCACCCGGACACCCACCCGGCCCGCCTCCGGGGGAGACGGGCGTCACCGGTACGAGGTTGATACGTGAACCGGTTCTCCTTGATACGTGACGGACGGGCCCGGGACCTCGGAAACAAGCGATGTGAATCCACCGTCTCCGGCGTGCTAATCTTCTGCATGTCGGAAGGGGCCAGCCCGAGAGGGTCGGGACCGGAGGACACACCCAATGCGCGGGTGGCGGAATAGGCAGACGCGCTGGATTCAGGTTCCAGTGCCCGCAAGGGCGTGGGGGTTCAACTCCCCCCTCGCGCACAGAGGCAACGGGCCCATCGTGAAAACGATGGGCCCGTTGTCGTATGTAGGGTTCCTACGACATCCGGTGGCTGTCCGGTGGTGTCGGTCACGTCCGGATCATCCGTGCACCGGGGTGCGTGCGTGAGGTATCTCACGAAGATGGCCGGTGGGGGACGAGTTCGCGGGCGTGGTGTGCACATGCGGAGAGTTGTCCACAGGGTCTGACGGGATATCGACGGCGGCTGTACGGTCGGCACGAGTTGATGTTCGGGCGGGCATGCGGGTGGACGGGGGTGGCGGTCGTGACGGCCGAGGTCGGAGCGGGGGCGGACGAAGGCGCCGCGGGCGGGACGGGACGCAGGCTGCCGCAGGTGCGGGGCTTCGCGCGCCGGCCGCACCAGGGGTCGCCGAAGGACGAGGGGAAGGCGCTGCGGGCGAGCGTGCCGCGCTCGGCGCACGACGCGCTGGACGTCGACGGTTCCCGCCCGGACGCGGTGGGCGCGGTCGTGGAGTCCAACCGGGGCCGCATTCCGGAGCTGACGCCGATACGGGTGGGCAGGATGGCCGCGTCCCCCTTCGCGTTCCTGCGCGGCGCGGCCGGGCTCATGGCCCACGACCTGGCGCGCACCCCCATGACCAGGATCGGCGCCCAGCTGTGCGGCGACGCCCACGCGGCCAATTTCGGTCTGTACGGCGACGCCCGCGGCGACCTGGTGATCGACCTGAACGACTTCGACGAGACCGTGCACGGCCCCTGGGAGTGGGACCTCAAGCGGCTGGCCGCCTCGCTGGTGCTGGCCGGCCGGGAGGCGGGCGCCGACGAGGACACCTGCCGCAAGGCGGCGCACGACGCGGCGGGCGCCTACCGGCGCACGATGCGACTGCTCGCCAAGCTCCCCGTGCTGGACGCCTGGAACGCCATCGCGGACGAGGAACTCGTCTCCCACACCGACGCCCACGATCTGCTGGGCACCCTGGAGCGGGTCTCGGAGAAGGCGCGCGCCAACACCAGCGGCCGGTTCGCCGCGAAGTCGACGGAACCCGCCGAGGAGGGCGGCCGGCGCTTCGTCGACGCCCCGCCGGTGCTGCGGCGCGTCGGGGACGCGGAGGCGGCGGCGGTCGCGGCGGCGCTGGAGGAGTACGTGACGACGGTCTCCGAGGACCGCCTGCCGCTGCTGGCCCGGCACGCGGTGCACGACGTGGCGTTCCGGGTCGTCGGCACCGGCAGCGTGGGCACGCGGTCCTACGTCGTCCTGCTCCTGGACCACCGAGGTCAGCCGCTGGTGCTCCAGGTGAAGGAGGCCCGGCCGTCGGCGCTGGTCCCGCATCTGGCGACGGCCGGCTTCGACACCCCGCCCGTCGCCCACGAGGGCAGGCGGGTCGTGCTGGGGCAGAAGCGCATGCAGGTCGTCAGCGACATCCTGCTGGGCTGGACGACGGTGGACGGCCGGCCCTTCCAGGTGCGCCAGTTCCGCAACCGCAAGGGCAGCGTCGACCCGGCCGCCCTCGCCGCGGACCAGGTCGACGACTACGGGCGGATGACCGGCGCGCTCCTGGCCCGCGCCCACTCGCACAGCGTGGACCCGCGCCTGATCGCCGGGTACTGCGGCAAGAACGAGGAACTGGACGAGGCGATCGCCGGCTTCGCCGCCCGCTACGCCGACCGCACGGAGGCGGACCACGCGGAACTGGTCACGGCGGTGCGCCAGGGCCGGATCGCGGCGGAGATGGGGGTCTGACGAGGGCGGGCCGGGGGGTGTGCGGGCAGCGGTGAGCGGCGACGGCGAGGGGAGGGCGGCGCGGCGGGCGTGTCGGTCGTCGCGGACGGGGTTCGGGCCGTGGCCTAGGCTGGTCGGGTGACGACCCCGGAAGCTGAGCAGTCCGAGACGCCGCGGCCCGAGGAACGGCTGGAACGGGCCGTGCGGGCCGCCGAACAGGCCCTGATCGAGTTCGAGATCGCGGTGGAGACCTTCCGCGTCGAGGTCGAGAACTTCTCCCGGCTGCACGAGCAGAAACTCGGCCCGATGTACTCGCGGCTGGAGGAGCTCGACGCCCGGATCGCGGAGGTGAAGGCCGCCCGCAGCGGCGACCCGGAGGACATCCGGCTCGCCGAGGAGGCGCGGGCCCGGGTCATGCCCATGCCCGGCGTTGAGGAGCTGATGCACGGCTGGATGGACGGGCACGGCCTGTATCCGGAGGCCGTCGCGATGCTCACCGACCAGCCGGTGCGGCCCCCGCAGCGAGTGCGCCCCGGTGAGGAGGCCCGCCGCCTCTACCGCGAGCTGGCCCGCAAGGCGCACCCGGACCTGGCGCAGGAGGAGGCCGAGCGGCAGCGGCGTGAGGAGTTCCTCACCCGTGTCAACGCCGCCTACGCCCGCGGCGACGAGGTGCTGCTGCGGGAGCTGGCCGAGGAGTGGGACGCGGGCCCGGCCCCAGCCGAGCGGCCCCCGAGCCCCAGCGAGGAGCTGTACGCCCGCCTCGAATGGCTTTCTGAGCGCAAGGAACTGCTCACGATGGTCGCGCGCGAGCTGGAGAACAGCGCGATCGCCTCGATGCTGCGGCTGGCCCCGGACGACCCGGACAGCCTGCTCGACGAGATCGCCCTCCGGCTCCAGTCCGACGTGCTGGAGCGGGAGATGCGGCTGGCGGAGCTGCTGACGCAGGAGTAGCCGAAGCGGGTCCCGGCAACGGGATCACCTCGGCCGCCCGTTCGGGTAGCGTCGGGGACATGAGTTTCGGAGCTGGTGTGCCCACGGTCGAGGTCGCGGACCTCAAGGACGACGACTTCCTGCTGGACGTCCGCGAGGACGACGAGTGGCAGGCGGGCCACGCCGCAGGGGCCCTGCACATTCCCCTCAGCGAGTTCGCGGCCCGCTACGGCGAGCTGACCGAGGCCGCCCCGCAGGACGGCCGGATCCATGTGATCTGCCGCTCGGGAGGCCGCTCGGCGCAGGTGACGATGTACCTCGCCCAGCAGGGCGTTGACGCGGTGAACGTCGACGGCGGCATGCAGGTCTGGCAGGCGGCCGGCCGCCCCGTCGTCACGGACGGGGGAGAGCCGGGGCACGTCCTCTAGCTCCCGCCGGCTCCCGCGTTCTGCCCGCCCCTCAGGTGGGAGGCAGGCGGCGTTTTCAGCGGTCGAAGTCCAGTTCCACCGTCTCCGTCACCGGGTGGGACTGGCAGGCCAGCACATAGCCGGCCTCCGTCTCCTCCGCCTCCAGGGCGAAGTTGCGGTCCATGCGGACCTCGCCCGTCACCAGGAACGCGCGGCAGGTGCCGCAGACGCCGCCCTTGCAGGCGTAGGGGGCGTCCGGGCGGTTGCGCAGGACCGTCTCCAGGAGCGATTCGCCCTCCCGCACGGGCCAGGTGCCGCCGCGGCCGTCCAGCCGGGCGGTCACGGTGCTGTGGGCGGGGGCCGTGACGGCGGCCGCCGGTGCCGGGCTCCCGTCGACGTGGAAGATCTCCTCGTGGATCCGCTGCCGTCCGACGCCCAGGCCGCGCAGCGCGCGCTCCGCGCCCTCCACCAGGCCGTGGGGCCCGCACAGGAACCAGCCGGCCACGTCCACCACCGGCAGCAGCGCGGGCAGCAGACCCGTCAGCCGTTCCCGGTCCAGCCGGCCCGAGGGCAGGCCCGCCTGCTGTTCCTCCCGTGAGAGCACCGTGACCAGCTGGAACCGCTCGGGGTGGCGGTCCTTCAGGTCGGCGACCTCCTCCAGGAACATCGTCGAGGCGGCCGTGCGGTCGCTGCGTATCAGACAGAACCGGGCCGTCGGCTCGCGCTCCAGCAGGGTCGAGGCGATCGACAGCACGGGGGTGATGCCGCTGCCGCCGACGATCGCCGCGTACAGCCCCGGTGCCGGGTCCAGGGTGAAGCGGCCGGCCGGGGTCATCACCTCCAGCTCGTCGCCGACGTTGATCTCCTTCAGCGCGTACGGGGAGAAGGCGCCGCCCTCCACCAGGCGCACCCCGACCCGCAGGACGGCCGGACCCGTGCCGTCGGGGCCGGGTGCCGGGGAGCAGATCGAGTAGGTCCGCCGGACGTCCTCCCCGCCCGTGCGGCGCCGCAGGGTGAGGTGCTGTCCGGGGGCGTGCCGGAACTCCTCGCGCAGGGCCGGGGGGACGGTGAGGGTCAGGGCCACGGAGTCGTCGGTGATCCGGTCGACCGCGGCCACCGGGAGCGTGTGGAAGCGGGCCATTCACAGCTCCTTGAAGTGGTCGAACGGTTCACGGCAGGACAGACAGCGCCGCAGGGCCTTGCAGGCGGTGGAGGAGAAGCGGCTGAGCAGCTCCGTGTCGGCCGATCCGCAGTGCGGGCAGCGGACCGGGTCGGAGACGTCCTGGGCGTGGGTCTCCCGGGCGTGGGCGTCCACGGCGGTGCGGGTGCGGCCGAGGGTGAGGGTCACCGGTCCGGGGGCGCGGTGGGGGCGCGGGGGAGCGATGCCGAACTCCCGTAGTTTGCGCCGCCCTTCGTCGGTGATGTCGTCGGTCGACCAGGCGGGGGTGAGCACCGTGCGCACCGTGACCTCGCACAGGCCGCCGTGCTCGCGCAGCACCCGCTCGATGTCCAGGGACATGGCCTCGACGGCCGGGCAGCCGGTGTAGGTCGGGGTCAGCTCGACCTCCGCCTCCACTCCGGCGGAGTCGGCGCCGCGGACGTGCACCGCGCGCACCACGCCCAGTTCGGCGAGGGTGAGCACGGGCAGCTCGGGGTCGGGCACCGAACCGGCGAGCGCGAGGAGTTCCGCCTCCAGCGGGGTGGTCGTCGTCACCATGTCGCCCCCGGGTGGCTGCGGTGCAGGTGCTGCATCTCGGCGAGCATCCGTCCGAACGACTCGGTGTGCAGGCCCTGCCGGCCGGCGCCCGCGGTCCAGGCGCCGGTGCGCGGTCCCTCGGGCAGGGGCAGGGTGGCGCGGCGCAGGATGTCGCCCACGGACTCCAGCCAGACCGCCTCCATGCCGGATCGGTCGACGTCCAGGCCCTCCACGGGCTGGAACAGTTCGCCGGTGAACCGCCACAGCGCGTCGCACGCGCGGGCCATGCGCTCATGGCTGACGTCCGTGCCGTCCCCGAGGCGCAGTGTCCACTGCTCGGCGTGGTCGCGGTGGTAGGCGACCTCCTTGACGGCCTTGGCGGCCAGCGGCGCGAACGGGCCGTCGCCCGCGGCCAGTTCGGTGTACAGCAACTGCTGGTAGGTGGAGAAGTAGAGCTGGCGGGCGATGGTGTGGGCGAAGTCGCCGCCTGGCTGTTCGACCAACTGGACGTTGCGGAAGGCGCGTTCCTCACGCAGATAGGCCAGCTCGTCCTCGTCGCCCGCCATGGACAGCAGTACCCGGGCCTGGCCGAGCAGGTCCAGGGCGATGTTGGCGAGGGCGACCTCCTCCTCCAGGACGGGGGCGTGGCCCGCCCACTCCCCCAGGCGGTGGGAGAGCACCAGGGCGTCGTCGCCGAGGGACAGCGCGGCGGTCGTGGGCACGGTGGCGGTCACAGGTGCTTCACCCCCTCCGGGATCTCGTAGAAGGTCGGGTGGCGGTAGGGCTTGTCGGCGGCGGGCTCGAAGAAGGGGTCCTTCTCGTCGGGCGACGACGCGGTGATCGCGGCGGCCGGGACGACCCAGATCGAGACGCCCTCGCCGCGCCGGGTGTAGAGGTCGCGGGCGTTGCGCAGGGCGAACTCCGCGTCCGGGGCGTGCAGGCTGCCGGCGTGGGTGTGGGAGAGGCCGCGGCGGGAGCGCACGAAGACCTCCCACAGGGGCCAGTCGGTGTTCGTCATGCCTGCGCTCCTCCGATCGCGCCGGTGCCTGCCCCGGCCGTGTGCTTGGCCGCGTAGGCCGCGGCGGCCTCCCGCACCCACGCGCCCTCGTCGTGGGCGGCGCGGCGCTGGGTGATGCGTTGTTCGTTGCAGGGGCCGTTGCCCTTGAGGACCTGGTGGAACTCGGTCCAGTCGATCTCCCCGAAGTCGTGGTGCCCGCGCTGCTCGTTCCAGCGGAGGTCGGGGTCGGGGAGGGTGAGGCCGAGGGATGCGGCCTGGGGGACGCAGATGTCCACGAAGCGCTGTCGCAGGTCGTCGTTGGAGTGGCGCTTGATCTTCCAGGCCATCGACTGCGCGGAGTTGGGCGAGGCGTCGTCGGGCGGGCCGAACATCATCAGGGACGGCCACCACCAGCGGTCGACCGCGTCCTGGGCCATCGCGTGCTGCTCCGGGGTGCCGTTGCTCAGGGCCAGCAGCAGTTCGTACCCCTGGCGCTGGTGGAAGGACTCCTCCTTGCAGATGCGGACCATCGCGCGGGCGTAGGGCCCGTAGGAGCAGCGGCACAGGGGGACCTGGTTGGTGATCGCGGCGCCGTCCACCAGCCAGCCGATCGCGCCGACGTCCGCCCAGGTCAGGGTGGGGTAGTTGAAGATCGACGAGTACTTCTGGCGGCCCGAGTGCAGCTTGTCGAGCAGTTCGTCGCGGCCCGTGCCGAGGGTTTCGGCCGCGCTGTAGAGATACAGGCCGTGGCCCGCCTCGTCCTGGACCTTGGCCATGAGGATCGCCTTGCGGCGCAGCGAGGGCGCGCGGGTGATCCAGTTGGCCTCCGGCTGCATGCCGATGATCTCGGAGTGGGCGTGCTGGGCGATCTGCCGGACCAGCGTCGCGCGGTAGGCGTCCGGCATCCAGTCGCGGGGTTCGATGCGCTCGTCCGCGGCCACGGCGGCGTCGAAGGCGCGCTCGTACGCCGCCGTGTCGGCGGTGTTCCCCGCGCCGTACCCCTCCGCGGGGTCTGTGCGGTGCGCGGCTGCTGTGGTCATGCGGGTCCCCCTGACCTCGGGCTCTGTCCGATCCACTGTCCCGACCGATCGTTCGGTCCGTGCGATTCCATGGTGAGCGAGCCGCCGCGGGGTGTCAATCTCTGTGGACAACCAGGGGGACGACCTGTGGACAACTCGTGGAGCCTCGGCGCGGGGCCGCCGGCCGCGGGGGTGGCCGCGGGCGTCTCACCTGCGGTGACCGTCGAGTGGGGTGGCGGAGTGGTGACGACCACGTGGGCGGGGCGCCGTTCGGGGCTGCGCCCGGCGGGCGGGGCTGAGTACCGTTCCGTGCGAGCGCGCGCAACGGGGTGCGCGCGCCGGACCGGCCGGCGCCCCCGTCGCGGGGTGACCGGACGAGGCAGCGGGATCGGGGAACGGCGGAATGGACGCGTACGACGAGGACCCGGTCGCACCGGTCGCACCGGAAGGGGTGGACGGGGCGGCGACCGAGGTGCGTCGGCAGCGGGACCCCGACGCCGACGGGCGACGTCCGGCCGGGATTCCCGGGCCCTCGACTCCGCCTCCGGCCGAGGACGACCGGCCGGAATCCTCGCCGGTTCCGGGGGGCTCCGCAGCTGGGGGCGGGCGGGACGATGCCGTCCCGGAGGCCGGACCGCCGGGTGCCGGGTCCTTGCGCGTCCCGGATGAGCTCGGCCTTCCTTCCGTGCCGGAGGGCGGGGCCGGGCGGTCGGGGGTGGCTGGGCTTTCGCTTCGGTATCAGGTCGGTGCCGCTCTGGCGCTCGCCCTCGTCGCCGTCGCCGTCTGTGTGCACCTCGGGATGGTGTTTCTGAGCGTGGCGCCGGCGAACACCGTGACCGAGCAGCACGGCAGGGCGATCGAGGACTGGGTGTACCCGGAGTTCGAGCAGAACTGGCGGCTGTTCGCGCCCAACCCGTTGCAGCAGGACGTGGCGATACAGGTCCGCGCCGAGGTCCGGCTGCCGGACGGCGGGATCGAGACCACCGGCTGGACCGATCTGTCCGCCCGCGACGGGGAGGCCGTCGACGGGAGCCTGCTGCCGAGCCACACCGAGCAGAACGAGCTGCGCCGCGCGTGGGAGTTCTTCACCTCCACCCACGGCGCCGACAACCGCCCCGTCGGTCTGCGCGGCACGCTCTCCGAGACCTATGTGCGCCGGATCGCCGTGATGCGCATGTACCGGGACGACCCGATCAGCCGCCGGGGCACGATCGACAGCGTCCAGGTCCGCGCCGAGACCACCAACGTGCCGCCGCCCCCGTGGAGCGACGAGAAGGTGTCCGACAAGCCGGAGTACCGGGTGCTGCCCTGGTGGACGGTCACCCCGGCCGAAGCGGCGAGGAGCGTCAGGTGAACCGGCTCGCGCTCTCGCTCTCCCGCGGCATCACGCGCGTCACCGACGCGGCCCTCGGCCCCTACCAGACCGCCGTGATCCGCATCGGCTTCGCCGGGACCTGGCTGCTGTTCCTGCTGCGCGAGTTCCCCCACCGACAGGAGCTGTACGGCCCCGACGGCCCCTGGGCCTGGGGCCTCGCCCGGCGGCTGACCGAGGACAACCACGCCTTTACGGCGCTGCTGTGGTCCGACGGGCAGTCCTGGTTCGAGTTCTGCTACCTGCTCGCCGTGGTCTCCAGCCTGCTGCTCCTGCTGGGCTGGCGCAGCCGTACGACCTCCGTGCTGTTCATGGCCGGCGTGCTCTCCCTCCAGAACCGCAGCGTCTTCATGGGCGACGGCGGCGACAACGTGCTGCACCTCATGGCGATCTACCTGGTGTTCACGCGCTGCGCCCAGGTGTGGTCCCTGGACGCGCGGCGGGCCGAGCGCGCCGAGGCGGCACGGGCGCGGGGGGAACGGGCCACCGACCGGGTCGGCCCGCTCCTGTGGGTGGTCCTCGGCCTGGCACTCGTCGTGGCGACCCTGACCGGCCGGTTCGGCGGCGGGTCCGTCGTGCCCGTGCTGATGTGGGCGGTGTGGGCGGGATGCGCCCTGTGGTGGGCGGTGGGCCGTCGGCCGCGCGCGGACGAGCCCCGGATCCTGCTGGACGTCGTCGCCAACGTCCTGCACAACGGCGCCCTGCTCGTGATCATGGCCGAGGCGTGTCTGATCTACGCCACCGCGGGCTGGTACAAGATCCAGGGCTCTCGCTGGCAGGACGGCACCGCCGTCTACTACCCGCTGCACCTGGAGTCCTTCTCGCCCTGGCCCGGCCTCGCCGACCTGCTGTCCTCCAACGGCACGCTCGTTTTGCTCGTGACCTACGGGACGGTCATGGTGCAGGTCGCCTTCCCCTTCACGCTGTTCAACCGGCGGGTCAAGAACGTCCTGCTGGCCGCGATGATCGTCGAGCACGTGGCCATCGCGATCGTGCTGGGGCTGCCGTTCTTCTCGCTGGCGATGATCGCCGCGGACTCGGTCTTCCTGCCGACGTCGTTCCTGCGCCGGATCGGCGAACGCGCGGGACGCGCGCGCGGGCGACTGCTCGGGCGGCTGCCCGGCCGCCGGGAGCGCGTCGGGACGGTGCCCGCGCCCCGCGCGCACGAGGACGATGAGCCCGCGCGCGTAGGCTTCACGGCATGACCGACCCGTTGATCCGCTGGGGCGAGGCCGTCGGCACCGGTGTCCTGCTCGACGGGTTCCACGCCCTCAAGCACGCCCTGCGCTTCGGCGCCGAGGTGCCGGTGGCGGTCACCACCGACCGGCGCGCCGCGCTCGCCCTCGCCGGGGAACTCGCCCCGGACCTGGGCGACACCCTGGACGCGCTGCTCACCGAGGTCGCACCGGCGGTGTACGCCTCCCTCGTGCCGCGCCCGCATCCCACGGGCGTCGCCGCGCTGGCCGTACGGCCCTCCCGCGCGGCCCAGTTGCGGACGCTGGCGCGGATGCCCCGCAGCACCCCGGTCGTGGTCCTCGACAACCCGCGCAACCTCGGCAACGCGGGCGCCGTGATCCGGCTGGCCGCCGGTTTCGGGGCGACCGGGGTCGTCACCACCGGCACGCTCGACCCCTGGCACCCTACCGTGGTGCGCGGCGGGGCCGGGCTGCACTTCGCGACCGCCGTGGAGCGGCTGGACGTCGACGAGCTGCCCCCGGGTCCCGTGTTCGCCCTCGATCCGGAGGGCGAGGACGTCCGGGGCACGAAGCTGCCCGACGACGCCGTGCTGGCCTTCGGTTCGGAGCGCAGCGGGCTGTCGCCCGAACTGCGCGCGCGGGCCGACCGGCTGCTCGCGCTGCCGATGCGCCCCCAGGTCTCCAGCTACAACCTGGCCACCAGCGTGGCCATGACGCTGTACCACTGGAGCGTCACCGGGGGCGCGGCGCTCGTTCCCTAGGCGTGCTTGCGCACCTCGACCACCCGGAAGCGGTTCGCGACGAACGCGGCGTCGCACAGGGCGGCGTTGGCCGCCGGGTTGCCGCCCGAGCCGTGGAAGTCGGAGAAGGCGGCGGTCTGGTTGACGTACACCCCGCCGGTGAGGTTGAGGGACAGCTGGGCGGCCTCCTCCAGGCAGACCTCGCGGACCGCGTCCTCGACCTCCGGGTCGGTCGTGTAGGCGCCGACCGTCATCGCGCCCTTGTCGCGCACCGTGCGGCGCAGCAGTTCCACGGCGTCGGACACCGAGTCGACCGCGACGGCGAAGGAGACCGGGCCGAAGCACTCGCCCATGAAGGCCGCCTCGTCGTCCGGCTTGGTGCCGTCCAGCTTGACGATCACGGGCGTGCGCACGACCGCGTCCGGGAAGTCCGGGTGGGTGACCTCGCGGGAGGCGAGGGCGACCTCGCCGAGGCCGGCCGCGGCTTCCAGGCGGGCCTTGACGTCCGGGTTGACGATCGCGCCGAGCAGGGCGTTCGCGCGGGTGTCGTCGCCGAGCAGGCCGGCGACCGCGCGGGCGAGGTCGCCGGCCACCTCGTCGTACGTCTTGGGGCCCTCGTCGGTGCGGATGCCGTCGCGGGGGATCAGCAGGTTCTGCGGGGTCGTGCACATCTGGCCGCTGTAGAGCGACAGCGAGAAGGCCAGGTTGGCGAGCATGCCGCGGTAGTCGTCCGTCGAGTCGACGACCACCGTGTTGACGCCGGCCTTCTCGGTGTAGACCTGCGCCTGGCGGGCGTTGGCCTCCAGCCAGTCGCCGAAGGCGGTGGAGCCGGTGTAGTCCACGATGCGGATCTCGGGGCGGGTGGCCAGCGTCTTCGCGATGCCCTCGCCGGGCCGCTCGGCGGCGAGCGCGACCAGGTTCGGGTCGAAGCCGGCGTCGGCGAGCGTCTCGCGCGCGACCCGCACGGTGAGCGCGAGCGGCAGCACCGCGCGCGGGTGGGGCTTGACCAGGACGGCGTTGCCGGTGGCCAGGGAGGCGAACAGGCCCGAGTAGCCGTTCCACGTCGGGAAGGTGTTGCAGCCGACGAGCAGCGAGATCCCGCGCGGGACGGGTGTGAAGCTCTTGGTCATGCTGAGCGGGTCGCGCTTGCCCTGGGGCTTGACCCACGCGGCGGTGTCCGGCGTGCGGGTCTGCTCCGCGTACGCGTAGGCCACCGCCTCCAGGCCGCGGTCCTGCGCGTGGGGGCCGCCCGCCTGGAACGCCATCATGAACGCCTGGCCGCTGGTGTGCATGACCGCGTGGGCGAACTCCATGGTGCGGTCGCTGATCCGCTTGAGGATCTCCAGGCACACCACGGCCCGGACCTCGGGGCCCGCGTCCCGCCAGGCGGTCTGGCCGGCCTTCATGGCGGGCAGCAGCGTGTCGACGTCCGCGTGGGGGTACGTCACGCCCAGTTCGATCCCGTACGGCGACAGCTCGGCGCCCACCCAGTCGTCCGTGCCGGGCTGGTCGAGGTCGAGGCGGGTGCCGAGCAGGGCGTCGAAGGCGGCCTTGCCGTCCGCGAGGCTCAGGCTGCCGTTCTCTCCGTACGCCTTGGGGTGTTCGGGGTGGGGGGACCAGTACGCGCGCGTGCGGATCGTCTCCAGCGCCTGGTCGAGAGTGGGCCGGTGCCTGGCGATCAGGTCGGGCGCGGTCGGTGCGGCCATGCGGGACCAACTCCTCGTCTCAGGAACTCTTCGTCGAGCTCATGACCTGGGAAGAATCAGGGGCGGAAACAGCGAGTCAGAGTTAGAGTAACCGAACGATCGGTCGGGACAAGGGGGTCCGCCGCATCTGTGGACAGCGTCGTGCGGGAGGATCACGCACATGACAGCACTTGACCTCAGCAGCCCCGTGGCCGTCGTCGGCACCGGCACCATGGGCCAGGGCATCGCCCAGGTCGCGCTGGTCGCGGGCCACCCCGTGCGGCTGTACGACGCCGTGCCGGGGCGGGCAGGGGAAGCGGCCGACGCGATCGGCGCCCGGCTCGACCGGCTGGTGGACAAGGGCCGCCTCGCCGCCGCCGACCGGGACGAGGCCCGCGCGCGGCTGACGGCCGCCGAGGACCTGGCGGGACTCGCCGACTGCGGCCTCGTCGTCGAGGCCGTCCTGGAGCGGCTGGAGGCCAAACAGGAGCTCTTCCGGGCGCTGGAGGACGTCGTCGACGACGACTGCCTGCTCGCCACCAACACCTCGTCCCTCTCGGTGACGGCCATCGGGGGCGCCCTGCGCAACCCGTCGCGCTTCGTGGGCCTGCACTTCTTCAACCCGGCCCCGCTGCTGCCGCTCGTGGAGGTCGTCTCCGGGTTCGCCACCGACGTCACCTCGGCCACGCGCGCGTACGAGATCGCACGCGCCTGGGGCAAGACGCCGGTCGCCTGCGCGGACACCCCCGGCTTCATCGTCAACCGCATCGCCCGGCCCTTCTACGCCGAGGCGTTCGCGGTGTACGAGGCGCAGGCCGCCGACCCGGCCACCATCGACGCCGTGCTGCGCGAGTGCGGCGGCTTCCGGATGGGCGCGTTCGAGCTGACCGACCTCATCGGGCAGGACGTCAACGAGTCCGTCACCCGCTCCGTGTGGCAGTCGTTCTTCCAGGACGTCCGCTTCACGCCGGCGCTCTCCCAGCGCCGGCTCGTCGAGTCCGGCCGCCTGGGCCGCAAGACCGGGCACGGCTGGTACGACTACGGCGACGACGCCGAGCCGGCCGAGCCGCACACCGCGGAGAAGGAGCAGCCGCCCGCGTACGTCGTCGCCGAGGGTGATCTCGGCCCGGCGTCCGAACTCCTCGCCCTGATCCGCGAGGCGGGCATCCCGGTCCGGCCCGAGGAGGAGGACCACGGCACCCGGCTGGTGCTGCCCAGCGGCGGCCAGCTTGTCCTCGCGGACGGCCAGACCTCCGTGGAGTTCCGCGACGTCGTCTACTTCGACCTCGCGCTCGACTACCGCAGGGCCACCCGCGTCGCCCTGTCCGCCTCCCAGGACACCTCGCCGCTCACCCTCGCCGAGGCCACCGGCCTCTTCCAGGCGCTCGGCAAGGAGGTCAGCCTCATCGGCGACGTCCCCGGCATGATCGTCGCCCGTACGGTCGCCCGGATCGTGGACCTCGCGCACGACGCCGTCGCCAAGGGCGTCGCCACCGAGGAGGACATCGACACGGCGATGCGCCTCGGGGTCAACTACCCGCTCGGCCCGTTCGAGTGGAGCCGCAGGCTCGGCCGCGGCTGGGCCTACGACCTCTTGGACGACCTGCACCTGCGCGACCCCTCGGGCCGCTACGCGCCGTCCCTCGCGCTGTACCGCCACGCGTACGCCACCGACAAGCGGGAGGGCAGCACCTCATGACGACCGTCAGGCGGGACACCTACACCCCCGAGACCCTGCTGTCGGTGGCCGTCCGCGTCTTCAACGAGCGCGGCTACGACGGCACGTCCATGGAGCACCTGTCCAAGGCGGCCGGCATCTCCAAGTCGTCGATCTACCACCACGTGGCCGGCAAGGAGGAGCTGCTGCGCCGTGCCGTCAGCCGGGCGCTCGACGAGCTGTTCGCGATCCTCGACGAGGAGCACGCGCGCGGGGGGCGGGCCGCGGACCGCCTGGAGTACGTCGTGCGGCGCATGGTCGAGGTGCTCATATCCGAGCTGCCCTACGTGACGCTGCTGCTGCGGGTGCGGGGGAACACCGACACCGAGCGCTGGGCGCTGGAGCGGCGGCGCGAGTTCGACCACCAGGTGGCCGGGCTGCTGCGGGCGGCCGCCGCCGAGGGGGACGTCCGCGACGACGTGGAGGTCCGCCTCGCCACCCGGCTGGTCTTCGGGATGATCAACTCCATCGTGGAGTGGTACCGGCCCGACGGGCGGGGCGGCAGCGCGCGCGAGGTGGCGGACGCGGTGGTGCGGCTGGTGTTCGCGGGACTGCGCCGGGACTGAGCGGACCGCTGGTGGACCGGGCGGACTGCTGGTGGACCGGGCGGACCGCTCCGGGACCGAGCCGACCCTCCGGCTCCGGGGATCAGCCCTCCGGCTCCAGGTCCTCCTCCTCGAAGACCAGCAGCGTGCGGGTGCTGAGCACCTCCGGGATCGCCTGGAGCCGGGTGAGCACCAGCTCGCGCAGCGCCCGGTTGTCGGGCGTGTGCACCAGGAGCAGCACGTCGAAGTCGCCGCCCACCAGGGCGATGTGCGAGGCGCCCGGCAGCTGCCGCAGGTGCTCGCGCACGGTGCGCCAGGTGTTCTGGACGATCTTCAGGGTGATGTACGCCGAGGTGCCCTGACCCGCGCGCTCGTGGTCGACGCGGGCTCCGAAGCCCCGGATCACGCCGTCCTCGACGAGGCGGTTGATGCGCGCGTAGGCGTTGGCGCGGGAGACATGGACGCGTTCGGCGACGGAGCGTATCGACGCGCGGCCGTCCGCCTGGAGTATCTGGAGGATGTCCTGATCAATGGCGTCCAGGGGACGCGGGGGCGGTATCACCACACCGCTCCCGGCGCCCTCGGCCATTTGTTCAGGTGCCATGTCCCCCTGCCTCCCTACCATGGACGTACTGCGGTCATTTGAAGCTGTGGAGAACCGTTTGTCCACAGCCTGAGGGCGCCTGTAGCCAAATTGTGCCGACGACCGAACAATCGGTAGGGAGGCGCCTCACCGTCGACGCGCCTCCCGTAGCCACCCCCATGAGGAGGTGCCCGTCATGACGGTCATGGAGCAGCGGGGCGCGTACCGGCCATCGCCGCCGCCCGCCTGGCAGCCCCGCACGGACCCCGCGCCGCTGCTGCCCGACGCCGAGCCCCACCGCGTCCTCGGCACGCAGGCCGCCGCGCAGGCCGACCCGGACCTGCTGCGCCGGCTGTACGCACAGCTCGTGCGCGGCCGCCGCTACAACACGCAGGCCACCGCCCTCACCAAGCAGGGCAGGCTCGCCGTCTACCCCTCCAGCACCGGCCAGGAGGCGTGCGAGGTCGCCGCCGCGCTCGCCCTGGAGGAGCGCGACTGGCTCTTCCCCAGCTACCGCGACACCCTCGCCGTCGTCGCGCGCGGCGTCGACCCCGTCGAGGCGCTCACCCTGCTGCGCGGCGACTGGCACACCGGCTACGACCCCCACGAGCACCGGGTCGCCCCGCTCAGCACCCCGCTCGCCACCCAGCTCCCGCACGCGGTCGGCCTCGCCCATGCGGCCCGCCTCAAGGGCGACGACGTGGTGGCGCTTGCCATGGTCGGCGACGGCGGCACCAGCGAGGGCGACTTCCACGAGGCGCTGAACTTCGCCGCCGTCTGGCAGGCCCCCGTCGTCTTCCTGGTGCAGAACAACGGCTTCGCCATCTCCGTGCCGCTCGCCAAGCAGACCGCCGCGCCCTCCCTGGCCCACAAGGCCGTCGGGTACGGCATGCCGGGCCGGCTGGTCGACGGCAACGACGCCGCCGCGGTGCACGAGGTCCTCACCGAGGCCGTGCGGCACGCACGCGCGGGCGGCGGCCCGACGCTGGTGGAAGCCGTGACGTACCGCATGGAGGCGCACACCAACGCCGACGACGCCACCCGCTACCGGGGCGACGCCGAGGTCGAGGCGTGGCGCGACCACGACCCGATCCTGCTCCTGGAGCGCGAACTGACCGGACGCGGACTGCTCGACGAGGACGGCGTCGCCGCCGCGCGCGAGGACGCCGAGACAATGGCCGCCGGGCTGCGCGAGCGCATGAACCGGGACCCGCGGCTCGACCCGATGGACATCTTCGCCCATGTGTACGCGGAGCCGACCCCGCAACTGCGCGAGCAGCGGGAGCTGCTGCGCGCCGAGCTGGACGCGGAGCAGGAAGGCGGTCACCGATGACCACCGTGGCCGTCAAGCCCGCCACCATGGCCCAGGCCCTCACGCGCGCGCTGCGCGACGCGATGGCCGCCGACCCCGCCGTGCACGTGCTCGGCGAGGACGTCGGCACGCTCGGCGGTGTCTTCCGGATCACCGACGGACTGGCCTCGGAGTTCGGCGAGGAACGCTGCACCGACACGCCGCTGGCCGAGGCGGGCATCCTCGGCACGGCCGTCGGCATGGCGATGTACGGGCTGCGCCCGGTCGTGGAGATGCAGTTCGACGCCTTCGCCTACCCGTCGTTCGAGCAACTCGTCAGCCATGTCGCCAAGATGCGCAACCGCACGCGCGGGAAGATGCCGCTGCCCCTGACCGTCCGGATTCCCTACGGCGGCGGCATCGGCGGCGTGGAGCACCACAGCGACGCCTCCGAGGCGTACTACATGGCGACCCCGGGGCTGCACGTCGTGACGCCCGCGACCGTCGCCGACGCCTACGGGATGCTGCGCGCCGCGATCGCCTCCGACGACCCGGTCGTCTTCCTGGAACCGAAGCGGCTGTACTGGTCGAAGGACACCTGGAACCCGGACGACCCGACGGCCGTTGAACCGATCGGACGCGCGGTGGTGCGGCGCTCCGGCCGCAGCGCCACGCTCATCACGTACGGGCCGTCCGTACCGGTCTGCCTCGAAGCCGCCGAGGCCGCCCGCGCGGAGGGCTGGGACCTCGAAGTCGTCGATCTGCGCTCACTGGTGCCGTTCGACGACGAGACGGTCTGCGCGTCGGTGCGGAGGACCGGGCGCGCGGTCGTCGTGCACGAGTCGGGTGGGTACGGCGGGCCGGGAGGGGAGATCGCCGCCCGGGTCACGGAGCGCTGCTTCCACCACCTGGAGGCGCCGGTGCTGCGTGTGGCCGGGTTCGACATCCCCTATCCGCCGCCGATGCTGGAACGGCATCATCTGCCCGGCGTCGACCGGATCCTGGACGCGGTGGCGCGTCTGCAGTGGGAGGCCGAGGGCTGATGGCACAGGTGCTGGAGTTCAAGCTCCCCGACCTGGGGGAGGGGCTCACCGAGGCGGAGATCGTCCGCTGGCTGGTGGAGGTCGGTGACGTGGTCGTCGTCGACCAGCCGGTCGTGGAGGTCGAGACGGCCAAGGCGATGGTCGAGGTGCCGTGCCCCTACGGGGGCGTGGTCACCGCGCGCTTCGGCGAGGAGGGCACGGAACTGCCCGTGGGTGCGCCCCTGATCACCGTGGCGGTGGGCCCGGCGGACGACTCCGGCGACCCCGGCACCCCCGAGCAGACCGAGGGCTCGGGGAACGTGCTGGTGGGCTACGGCACGGGTGCGCCACCGGCGAGGCGCCGCAGGGTACGGCCGACACCGCTGGGATCGAACGGCGGTCCGGCGACGGGCGGCGGCTCCGTGCCGGGCGCCTCCGTGACGGACGGCGCCTCCGTGGCGAACGGGAGCTCCGCGGCACGTGGCGCCTCCCTGGCGGACGGGAGCGTGGGGCGTGGTGCCCAGGCGGTTGCCGAGGGGCCCGTACCGGTCATCTCGCCGCTGGTGCGGAGGCTCGCGCGGGAGAACGGCGTGGACCTGCGGCGGCTGACGGGATCGGGACCCGACGGACTGATCCTCCGCGTGGACGTCGAGGACGCCCTGCGGGCCGGCGCGGCGAGGACGGCGACGATCTCCGCCCCCGTGGCAACACCGGCGCCGGCCCCCGCACAGGTCGCGGCACCCCCGGTGACCCGGCCCGGCCTCGCGGACACCCGGGTCCCCCTCAAGGGCATCCGCGGTGCCGTCGCCGACAAGCTCTCGCGCAGCCGGCGCGAGATCCCGGACGCCACCTGCTGGGTGGACGCCGACGCGACGGAACTCATGCGCGCGCGGGCGGCGATGAACGCGGCCGGGGGCCCGAAGATCTCCGTCCTCGCGCTGCTCGCCCGGATCTGCACGGCCGCCCTGGCTCGGTTCCCCGAACTCAACGCCTCCGTCGACACCGAGGCCCGCGAGATCGTCCGGTTCGGGCACGTGCACCTCGGTTTCGCCGCGCAGACCGACCGCGGACTGGTCGTCCCCGTCGTGCGGGACGCGCACGGACGGGACGCCGAGGGCCTGACGGCGGAGTTCGCGCGGCTGACCGAGTCCGCGCGCGCCGGAACCCTGACCCCCGGGGAACTCACCGGCGGCACCTTCACGTTGAACAACTACGGAGTGTTCGGCGTGGACGGCTCCACCCCGATCGTCAACCACCCCGAGGCGGCCATGCTCGGCGTCGGCCGCATCGTCCCCAAGCCGTGGGTGCACGAGGGCGAGCTGGCGGTCCGGCAGGTCGTCCAGCTCTCGCTCACCTTCGACCACCGGGTCTGCGACGGCGGCACGGCGGGCGGCTTCCTGCGCTACGTGGCGGACTGCGTGGAACAGCCGGCGGTGCTCCTGCGCACCCTGTGACGCACGGCATAATCTCCCGGACCCCCTTCGCGGGGCGTACGGGGGTATGGCGGTGATCCTTCTGCGGCCATACTCGGAGGGTGACTGCTCACGACGGGTCCGCCGGACCGGGGGCCGGCGTGCCCTACGACGCCGTGGTGCTGGCCGGCGGTGCCGCCCGGCGGCTCGGCGGGGCCGACAAGCCCGGTGTACGGGTAGGCGGGCGCCCGTTGCTGGACCGGGTGCTCACGGCGTGCGTGTCCGCGCGCACGACCGTCGTCGTGGCCGACCCCCGGCCCACCGCCCGCCCGGTGCGCTGGGCGCGTGAGGAGCCCTCCGGCGGCGGACCGGTCGCCGCGCTCGACGCGGGACTGCGGCACACCACGGCCGCGTACGCGGTGGTGCTCTCGGCCGATCTGCCCTTCCTCGAACCGGCCACGGTGGAGCGGCTGTTGACCGCTCTGCACGACACCGGCGCACAGGCCGCGCTGCTCACCGACGCGGACGGCCGGGACCAGCCGCTGGTGGCGGCCTACCGTACGGCGGACCTCCGCCGCGTACTGACCACCCTCGCCGAGGGATCACCGCCCCGGCTCGCCGGTCTCCCGCTGCGGCGGCTGGTCGCACTGCTCGACATCACTCGTGTCCCGGACCCCGTCGCCGGCTTCGACTGCGACACCTGGGACGACATCGCCAACGCCAGGGCACGGATCAGGGAGCATGGGCACGTGTTGGATGAATGGATCTCCGCAGTCAAGGACGAGCTGGGCATCGACCTGGACGTCGACACCGGCGTGCTGCTCGACCTCGCGCGTGACGCCGCCCACGGAGTGGCCCGACCGGCCGCGCCGCTGACCACCTTCCTCGTCGGCTACGCCGCGGCGAAGGCGGAGGGCGGTCCCGAGGCGGTCGCCGCGGCGGCCCGCAAGGCCGCCGCGCTCGCGCTGCGCTGGGAGGAAGAGAACGCTCCCGGGGACGGCAGCGAGAAGCCCGGACCGGGTCCGGACGCCGGATGACCGCCCGCGGCATCCGGGCCGGCGGGCCCGCCGAGGACGCCGACGACCTCGATGTGGAGGAGGCGCTCGCCCTCGTGAGGGAGAACAGGCAGGACAGGGGACGCCGACAGCTCGGCGAGCCGGGCCAGGGCCAGGGCCAGGGCCAGGACCGCGGTGCGGGCGGTCAGGTGCCCGCACCCCAGGGCGGCAGCGACCGCCACCACGCCACACCCTGGCCCCAGGCCCGGGACATCGCCGCCCGCGCCGCCCGGTCCGGGGCCCGCCGCCCGCCCGTCCCGGTGCCGCTCGGCGACGCCCTCGGCCTCACCCTGGCCGCCCCGCTCGACGCGCTCACCGACCTCCCGTCCTTCGACACCTCCGCCATGGACGGCTGGGCCGTCGCGGGCCCCGGCCCCTGGGACGTGCGCGACCAGGGCGTCCTCGCCGGGCACGCCCAGCCCGAGCCGCTGACGGACGGCGAGGCCGTGCGCATCGCGACCGGCGCCCGGGTCCCGGCGGACGCCACGGCCGTACTGCGCAGCGAGCACGGCCGCGTCGACACCAAGGGCCGGCTGCACCCCGCCCTCCCCCAGTCCGCGGCCGCCGCCGGACCCGTCCACGGCCAGGACATCCGCCCGCGCGGCCAGGAGTGCCGCGTCGGCGACCAGCTGCTGCCCGTCGGCACCCTGGTGACCCCCGCCGTGCTGGGGCTCGCCGCGGCCGCCGGGTACGACAGCGTCACCGCGGTCCCCCGCCCCCGCGCCGAAGTGCTCGTCCTCGGCGACGAGTTGCTCACCGAGGGACTTCCGCACGACGGGCTGATCCGGGACGCCCTCGGCCCGATGCTGCCGCCCTGGCTGCGTGCGCTCGGCGCCGAGGTGATCGCGGTGCGCCGGCTCGGCGACGACGCGAAGGCCCTGCACAAGGCCGTCACCTCCTCCGATGCCGACCTGGTCGTCACCACGGGCGGTACGGCGTCGGGACCGGTCGACCATGTGCACCCGATACTGCGGCGGATCGGTGCGGAACTCCTCGTCGACGGCGTGCGGGTCCGCCCCGGACACCCCATGCTGCTGGCCCGCACCAAGGAGAACCAGCACCTCGTCGGCCTGCCCGGCAACCCGCTCGCGGCCGTCTCCGGTCTGCTCACCCTCGCCGAGCCGCTGCTGCGCACCCTGGCAGCGCGTCCGGCGCCCGAGCAGTACGCGCTGCCGCTGCTGGACGCGGTGCAGGGGCATCCGCACGACACCCGGCTCGTCCCGGTGATCCTGCGCGGCGACGGCGCGCTGCCCCTGCACTACAACGGTCCGGCGATGCTGCGCGGGGTCGCCGCGGCCGACGCGCTGGCCGTCGTACCGCCGGGCGGTGCGCGCCAGGGGCAGGAGACCGAACTCCTCGACCTGCCGTGGGCGACGGCCGGGATCGGGGTGTGTTTCACGTGAAACTTCCGGGCCATGACGCCATTGCCCGTCAGGCGGACGAGCATCTGGTGACCCATCGGGTGAAACTCCCGAAGAAAGTGGTGGAGCGGCCGATCCGGCAGGTCGTCAAACGCCTGATGATGGCCCTGCTGGTGCTCGTCGCCACCGCGATGATCGTGTACGTGGAGAGCGACGGCTACACCGACAACTCCGACGGCTCGGTGGATCTGCTGGACGCGTTCTACTACGCGACGGTCACCCTCTCCACCACGGGATACGGCGACATCACCCCGGTCAGTGACGGCGCCCGGCTCACCAACATCCTCGTCATCACGCCCCTGCGCGTGCTGTTCCTGATCATCCTGGTCGGCACCACGCTGGAAGTCCTCACCGAACGCACCCGTGAGGAATGGCGCCTGAACCGCTGGAGGTCCACCTTGCGTGACCACACCGTCGTCATCGGGTTCGGTACGAAGGGGCGGTCGGCGATCCAGACCGTCTGTGCGACGGGGCTGCCGAAGGAGCAGGTCGTCGTGGTCGACCCCAGCTCCAAGGTGATCGAAGCGGCGACGGCCGAGGGGTTCGCGGGTGTTGTCGGGGACGCCACGCGCAGTGACGTCCTGAAGC
Organism: Streptomyces sp. NPDC026672; assembly: GCF_040638185.1. Lineage (NCBI taxonomy): Bacteria > Bacillati > Actinomycetota > Actinomycetes > Kitasatosporales > Streptomycetaceae > Streptomyces > Streptomyces sp. NPDC026672. The sequence goes on along the minus strand of NZ_JBEZXS010000037.1, from coordinate 55,394 downwards.
GGGCCGAGGTGCACAAGGCACGGCAGATCATCGTGGCCCCGCAGCGCGACGACACCGCGGTCCTGGTCACGCTGACCGCGCGGCAGCTCAACCGCGGCGCGAAGATCGTGGCGGCGGTGCGCGAGGAGGAGAACGCGCCGCTGCTCAAGCAGTCCGGCGCCGACGCGGTCATCACCAGCGCCAGCGCGGCCGGGCGGCTGCTCGGGCTGTCGGTGCTCAGCCCCGCGGCGGGCATGGTCATGGAGGACCTGATCCAGCAGGGCAGCGGTCTCGACCTGATCGAGCGGCCGGTGGTCAAGGCCGAGGTGGGCCGCAGCCCGCGCGAGGCGGACGACCTGGTGGTGAGCGTCGTGCGCGGGCACCGGGTGCTCGGCTACGACGATCCGGCGATCGGCAGCCTCCAGCTTGCCGACCGGCTCATCACCATCGTGCGGGCCACCCCCGGCACCCAGGTCGCCCCGGACCTCCGCCCGATACCGCAGGCCCAGCGCACCCCGGACGCGGGTGCCTGACACGGGGTGACTGACACGGGGTGACGCGAAGCGGGTGACCGATGAGGGTCCGTGGCGTACCGGGGCGGTGGCGTACCGGGCAGGCGTCGTAGGGAACCCGCGCGGTCCCGGCGCTTCGTCGGAGGGGTGCGGGGTAGCGTCGCCGTCATGCATGCGATCACGATTCCCGAACCTGGTGGGCCCGAGGCGCTGGTGTGGGACGAGGTTCCCGATCCGGTGCCGGGCGAGGGCGAAGTGCTGGTCGACGTGGTGGCCAGCGCCGTCAACCGTGCCGACCTGCTGCAACGGCAGGGCTTCTACAACCCGCCGCCTGGGGCGTCCCCCTACCCCGGCCTGGAGTGCTCCGGCAGGGTCGCCGCGGTCGGCCCCGGGGTCTCCGGCTGGGCCGTGGGCGACGAGGTGTGCGCGCTGCTCGCGGGCGGCGGATACGCGGAGAAGGTCGTCGTCCCGGCCGGCCAGCTGCTCCCCGTGCCCGAAGGCATCGACCTCAAGCAGGCCGCGGCGCTGCCCGAGGTGGTGTGCACGGTCTGGTCGAACGTCTTCATGATCTCCCATCTGCGTCCGGGCGAGACCCTGCTCGTGCACGGTGGCTCCAGCGGCATCGGCACCATGGCGATCCAGCTGGCCAAGGCCGTCGGCGCCAAGGTCGCCGTCACGGCCGGCACCAAGGAGAAGCTGGACCGCTGTGCCGAGCTGGGCGCGGACGTCCTCGTGAACTACCGGGAGCAGGACTTCGTCGAGGAGGTCGGCCGGGCCACGGACGGGGCGGGCGCGGACGTGATCCTCGACAACATGGGTGCCAAATATCTGGACCGCAATGTGCAGACGCTCGCGGTCAACGGGCGGCTCGCCATCATCGGTCTCCAGGGCGGGCTGAAGGGTGAGCTGAACCTGGGTGTGCTGCTGAACAAGCGGGCCGCCGTCACCGCGACCTCGCTGCGGGCCCGTCCGCTCACCGAGAAGGCGGCCATCGTCGCGGCCGTACGGGAGCATGTGTGGCCGCTGCTCGCCGCGGGCCATGTGCGTCCGGTCGTCGACCGTGAGCTGCCCATGTCCCAGGCCGCCGAGGCCCACCGGGTGCTGGAGTCGAGCGACCACGTCGGCAAGGTGCTGCTGATCACGCCGTGACCACGGGGTGCTCCGCAGGGAGCGCCGCGATGTGCCGTCCGTCGGCTGCGGCGTCGTTGTGGCTGGGCGCGCCGTTCCCCGCGCCCCTTCAGGGCGGGTGCCGCCGGCTGGGTTTCGGGGGCGGCGCGGTTTCGCCGGGGGTGCTGCGTGTGTGCCGTTCGTCGGCTGCGGCGTCGTTGTGGCTGGGCGCGCCGTTCCCCGCGCCCCTTCGGGGCGCTTTCCCGCGCTCAGCTCTTGCGTAGTCGCAGGCCCAGGAAGGCCAGGCCCAGGCCCATGCCGATGAGGACCAGGCCGCTGCCCAGCGGGAGGATCCGCAGGACCGGTCCGGTCGTCTCCTGGCCGCTCCGGGTGACCTTGCGGCCCGCGGGCCGGGGCGGGGCGGCGGAGGGGGCCAGGGCGGCCTCCCGGGGCGACTCGGAGACGGCGGGGGGCCGTACCCCGCCGTCCTCGGGGGTGTGGTGCCCGTGCGTGCCGAAGAGGTCGTCGTCGCCCTGGATCTTCGTCGCGGGCCCGTCGTCGCGTCCCGGCCGCTGCCGTCCCTCACCGGGGCGGCTGCCGGCCCGGGACGGCTCGGAAGAGACCGATGAGACCGATGAGACCGATGAGACCGATGAGATCGGCGAGACTGACGAGACCGACGAGGCCGATGACCCCGACGACACGGACGACCCCGACGACGCCGATGAGGAGGATGCCGTGGGGGCGGCGGGTGAACCCGGGCCGGAGCCGGAGCCGGGCTTCGCTCCCGCCGCGGACTCCGTGGCCGACGGTACCGACGGGGAGGCCGGCGCTGAAGGGGAGGACGCGGACGACGCCGGTGCCGGTGTCGAGGACTCCGCGGGCGCGGACGTGGACGGGGGCCTGCCCGAAGAGGCGGGTGCCGTGGCCGGCGCGGGCCGGGACGGGGGCGCGGGTGCGGGGCCCGACGGCCCGGTGTGCGCGCTCGCGGTGCCGTACGGCAGCAGGAGCAGCGCCACGACGGGCAGCAGCCGTACGAGGCGGAGCGGGGGACGCAGCCATGGAGCCACGGCGGTGACCTCCTGGAACCCAGTCGCCGGTACCGAGGAACCTCAGCCTCACATTCGGCGACGATCCCGGCATTCCGGGTTGGGCCGACGGGTCTAAACGGTGGATCACGCCCCATGGGGGGCGGCGCGGTGATGAGGTGTAGGTGTGCGAGAGAATGGCGGCATGGAGATGCCGAGGAACGAAAGGTCGCCGGAGAACCCCCAGATCCTGGTCGTGGGCCAGGACGGGATGGCGCTCGGCGGTGGCGGAGACGACGACTCCCGCGAGATCCCGGTGACGGAGCAGGTCGAGCAGCCCGCCAAGGTGATGCGCATCGGCAGCATGATCAAGCAGCTGCTGGAGGAAGTACGCGCCGCTCCCCTGGACGAGGCCAGCCGGGCCCGGCTCAAGGAGATCCACCGCAGCTCCGTGAAGGAGCTGGAGGACGGACTCGCGCCCGAGCTCGTCGAGGAGCTGGAGCGGCTCTCCCTGCCCTTCTCGGACGGGGCGACGCCGAGTGACGCGGAACTGCGTATCGCGCAGGCCCAGTTGGTCGGCTGGCTGGAGGGTCTCTTCCACGGGATCCAGACCACGCTGTTCGCCCAGCAGATGGCCGCGAGGGCCCAGCTGGAGCAGATGCGCCGGGCCCTGCCGCCGGGCGTGGGCGACGGCCCGGAGGAGCAGCAGCGCGCGGGCGGCCGCTCGGGCGGACCGTACCTGTAGACGCGTTCCGCAAGCCGTTCCGCGGACCTGCTCCGCGGACCCGTACGACTGGACCTGTACGACCTCACAGCAAAGGGCCCGGCACTCCTGTGTGCCGGGCCCTTCGACGTGTGCGGGCCGGTCAGCCGGTCGCCGGGTTGCCGGTCGAGACCTTGAGCTGGATGGTCGGCATGTCCTTCGGGTCGACGTCCGTGCCGGCGGCCGGGAACTGGTCCATGATCGAGCCGTCGCCGTAGGTGTTCTCGTCGACCGGGACCTCCTTCATGCTCCAGCCCGCGGCCTGGAAGCACTCCTTGACCGACTTGATGTACTTGAAGTGGAAGTCCGGGACCTGGATCTTGTCCGGGTCGTCGTACGACTCCTGGGGCTCCGTGCACTCGCTCGTGTCGATGGTCTTGGACTCGTCCGGGCCGCGGTAGCCCTCCGCGTGGGACGAGGTGGAGGCCGACGCGGAGGTCGAGGCACCGGCGCCGCCCCCGCCCCCCGCGTTGTCGTCGCCACCGCCGCCCCTGTTCAGGGTCAGCGCGACGACCAGGCCGACGACCGCGACCAGGGACACCACGATCGAGCCGATGATCACCGGCCGGTTGCCCCTGCCGCCGCCCGGACCCGAGGACTGCACCGCGGTCTGCGGGGTGAGGTTGTACGGCGGCGGGGTCGAGGCGCCCTGCGGGCCGTACCCGGCCGACGGGGCCGCGTAGCCGCCCTGCTGCGGATAGCCGTAGGCCGGGGAGGGCGTCGGCGTGCCGTACGGGTTCGGGGTGGCCGGGGGCTGGTACGGCGTCTGCACCGGGCCGGTGGGCGCGGGGGCCGCCTGGTCGACCGGAGGGAAGACCGCGGAGCCGACGCCCGAGCCGCTGGGGGTCGGGGCGCCCGGCACGATGTTCGGCGCGGCCGCCTGGAAGGAGGCGGCGACGCGCAGGCACTCGTCCCGCATCGCCTCGGCGGTGGGGAAGCGCTCGTTCGGGTTCTTCTTCAGCGCGCGGGCGACCAGCGCGTCCACCGCCGGCGGCAGCGAACGGTTGACCGACGAAGGGGCGACCGGCTGCTCCTGCACATGCGCGTACGCGATCGCGAGGGGCGAGTCCGCGTCGAACGGCAACCGCCCGGTGACCAGTTGGAACAGCATGATGCCGACCGAGTACAGGTCGGAGCGGGCGTCCACACCGCGGCCGAGCGCCTGCTCGGGCGAGAGGTACTGCGGGGTGCCGACGACCATGCCGGTCTGGGTCATCGACGTGACGCCCGACTGCATGGCGCGGGCGATGCCGAAGTCCATGACCTTGACGACACCGCGCTTGGTGACCATGACGTTGCCCGGCTTGATGTCGCGGTGGACCAGCCCCATCTCATGGCTGATCTCCAGCGCCGCCAGCACGTCCGCCGTGATCCTTAGCGCCTTGTCGGCGGGCATCGCGCCGTGCTGCCGTACGTCCGCGTCGAGCACCGAGCCCAGCGGGCGGCCCTCGACGTACTCCATGACGATGTACGGAGTGGTCAGCCCGCCCAGGTCGTCCTCGCCGGTGTCGAAGACCGAGACGATGTTGGTGTGCGTGAGCTTCGCCACGGCCTGCGCCTCACGGCGGAAGCGCTCGCGGAACGCCTGCTCACGGCCGAGTTCCGTGTGCAACGTCTTGATCGCGACCTGGCGGTCGAGCACCGCGTCGTACGCCAGGTGCACGGAGGCCATGCCGCCCTCGCCGAGCAGGTCCCGCAACTGGTAGCGGCCGCCGGCGAGCGCCTGCCCCGTATACCGGCCCCCCGCGCCGTCCTGGCTCATGTTCCCCGTCCCCCCGTGGCCGTCAGGCGCTGATCGAATGTGCCATTCCCGGCCAAGTCTGCCCGAGGGCACTGACACGTCAAGCGTGGTGCCCGTTCCGTGACCGTACGCGAAAGAAGCGTCGCGGAAGCGTTACAGCGGCCGTACTCCAGGTACACGGAATTTGCACGACGCGAGGGGCTACCGGTTTGATGACCGGTCCGTCTCGGGCCGGTCCCGGTTCCGATCCCGGACCGGAGGCCCTCGTGGAGGCTGTAGCGTGGCCGACGGAGACCCGTACCAACACCGCGCTCACCGCGGGCAGAAACGACGGCGAGGACCGATGGCACAGACGCACAGCGCCCAGGGCCCGTCCGACCCCGAGGCGGCTGGCGGCGGATTGTCAGACGCGCCGGAGATGTGGGGCAACGGAGGGCTGGTCGGCGACGGCCGGTACCGGCTGACCCACCGTCTCGGCCGGGGCGGCATGGCCGAGGTGTTCGCGGCCGAGGACGTACGGCTGGGCCGCACCGTCGCGGTCAAGCTGCTGCGGGCCGATCTCGCGGAGGACCCCGTCTCCAAGGCGCGCTTCACGCGCGAGGCGCAGTCGGTGGCCGGACTCAACCACCACGCGATCGTCGCCGTGTACGACTCCGGCGAGGACCAGGTGGGCGGCCAGGCCGTGCCCTACATCGTGATGGAGCTGGTCGAGGGCCGCACCATTCGCGACCTGCTGCTCAACGCCGAGGCACCCGGGCCCGAGCAGGCCCTGATCATCGTCTCCGGGGTGCTGGAGGCGCTGGCCTACTCGCACCAGCACGGCATCGTGCACCGCGACATCAAGCCGGCCAACGTCATCATCACGCACAACGGCGCCGTCAAGGTCATGGACTTCGGCATCGCCCGCGCGCTGCACGGCGCGTCCACGACGATGACGCAGACCGGCATGGTGATGGGCACCCCGCAGTACCTGTCGCCTGAGCAGGCGCTCGGCAAGGCCGTCGACTACCGCTCCGACCTGTACGCGACCGGCTGTCTGCTGTACGAACTGCTCGCTCTGCGGCCCCCGTTCACCGGTGAGACCCCGCTGTCGGTGGTCTACCAGCACGTGCAGGACATCCCGGTGCCGCCGTCGGTCGTCGGGGGCTCCGCGCCGCCGGAGCTGGACGGTCTGGTCATGCGCTCGCTGGCCAAGGAGCCCGACGACCGCTTCCAGACGGCCGAGGAGATGCGCGGCCTGGTGCAGTACGGCCTCCAGATGCTGTACGACCAGGGCGGGCACACCGGCACCTGGAACACCGGGCCGGTCGACATGCACGACGGGCGGCACACCCCGGCCGCAGGGTTCGCCGGGACCACCGCGATGCAGCACCCCATGGCCGGGTCCGGCACCACGCAGATCCCGCAGCCGATCCTGCCCGGCGGGTACGGGGGCGGTTACGGGAACGACGACGGCGGCTTCGAGGGGCGCGGCAACAAGGGCAGCGGCCGCGGCAGGCTGTGGATCCTGGCCGTGCTCGCGGTGATCGCCGTCGCGGCGGGCGTGGCGCTGGCGCTGAACAGCGGCGGTGGCGGCGGTGGCGGCCAGGACACGGGCCCGTCGCCGACGACCTCGCAGTCCAGCGAGGACGAGACGAGCAGCGAGAGCCCGAGCGACGACACGCCGCAGCGGTCCATCGACCCGGGCACGGGCGGCGGCTCGGACCAGGGCACCGGCCGGCAGTACACGCCGTCGTCCACTCCGTCGTTCACCCAGTCCGACCCGGAGACCAGCGGCCCGACCGAGAATCCGTCGCCGCCGGAGACCTCCGACGAGCCGACCGACTCGGGCACGGAGTCGCAGCCCGCGACCACGGAGGCGCCGCCGGAGCCGACGGGCGGCGCGGACGGTGGCAACACCGGTGCGCCGGGGACGACTTGAATGCCAGAGCCCCCCACGATCGAGCCCACCCCCTGAGGGATCTTCACCACGCGCGCGTGGGAGCCTAGTCCGGCTCCCCCGCGCGCGTGGTGTTTCCGTACGGCCCCACGGGCGCCCGCGCGGTCACTCCGAGCGTCGCTCCGCGCGGTCACTCCACGAAGGCGTCGCAGACCGCGTCGTACTCCCGCGTCCACCACACCGCGAGCGCCGAGGCGGCCGGGAACTGGGGGTCGGCGCGGCTGTCGCCGCGCTCGTAGTGCCAGCGCAGCATCCAGAAGTCGTTGAGCCGCTCCCACCACACGCGGTGCACGGCCGCCGCGAGTTCGGAGGGCGTGGCCCGCGCGGCGAGCCGGTACGCGCGCGCGTAGGCCCGCACCTTCGGCAGGTCGAGCGCCCCCGCGGGCCGTACGAAGAAGATCGCGGCGGCGCGGACGGCCTCCTCCGCGCGGGGCTGCACGCCGAGCCGGTCCCAGTCGACGATCGCGGCCGGGGCGTCGCCCTTGTAGAGCAGGTTGAACGGGTGGAAGTCGCCGTGCACCCAGCCCACCGGGCCGCCGCGCGGGGGCCGGCGGTCCGCGTGCTGTTCGAGCAGTTCCCGGCGTTCGAGCAGGCGGTGGCGGGCCAGGGCGTCGAAGGAGTCCGCGGGGCGGTGGCGGCGGACGTGGCCGAGCAGGTCGTCGATCAGGGCGAAGGTGTCGGCCGGGTCGGCGCTCTCCACCGGGTGGGGGCTCGTGGCGGGCCGCGTGCCGCCCTTGGGCGGCATCACGCGCTCCAGGCAGGCGTGCACGGCGCCCAGGAGCGCGCCGAGCCGGGCGGACTGCCCGGTGGTGAGCTGGCCGCCGTGGCGGTGTCTGCCGTCGATCCAGGGGTGCAGGGCGTAGGCGTGGCCGCCGACGACGGCGACGGTGCGGCCGTCGTGCCGGGCGAGCGGCGGGGCGACCGGGACGCCCAGGTCGGCGAGGCGCCGGGTGGCCTCGTGCCGGCGCTCGATCGCGGCGGGATCGGCGGTGTCGGGGTCGAAGTGGTGCTTGAGGAAGTAGTGGCCGCGTGTCGTGCGCAGGCGGTATCCGCGGTTGAGGAGGCCCTGGTCGACGGGTTCGCAGGCGACGGCGGAACCCGCGCCGTACAGCCGGAGCAGGGCGCCCAGTGGGGGCGCGTGGGGCACGGGGGGTGGTACACAAGAGCGCGGCACGCCGCAGATGCTAGGGCACCAAAAGGGCGCGTGAGCTGCACGTTGTCACACACAGTCGCTTTCGATCACAGTGTGTGCACGAAGTGCCCTCCGGGGCCGCCGACCGCCCCGGAGTGGTAGGCCGAGTGCGGCGCGGGACTCTTCCCGTGACCTGGGTGGGCGGGATAACGTGCCGTTGCTCCGGCCTCCTGCAAGGCTGTGACCAGCGACCTTCCCGACCCTGGGGATTTACTTGGAAATCCAAGCAAAAGCCGCAGGTCAGGGGGGTTTCACAGAAATGTGGCGCACTGGGTAACGTGACATTTGCAGGGCGCTCGCCGGGGCACCTGTCACGCCTGTTCCGGCCCAGTGGCACCCACCCCGTGCTCCGGGTGCCGGCAACGGGTGAGCCGCACTGGTTACCCGGCAACCCCGGGGGCCGGACCGACGGAGGAGCACACGTGACCGTGGACAGCAGTGCCGCTCGCAAGCCGCGACGCAGCGCCGCAGGCAAGGCCGGCACCACCGGCACCAAGCGCACCACCCGCACCACCCGCACCACTGCCAAGAAGAGCACCGAACCCGAACTCGTCCAGCTGCTGACGCCCGAGGGCGAGCGCGTCGAGGACCCGAGGTACGCCGAGTACGCGGAGTACGTCGCCGGGATCACCCCCGAGGAGCTGCGCGGTCTGTACCGCGACATGGTGCTCACCCGCCGCTTCGACGCTGAGGCCACCGCCCTGCAGCGCCAGGGCGAGCTGGGCCTGTGGGCCTCGCTGCTGGGCCAGGAGGCCGCGCAGATCGGCTCAGGCCGGGCCACCCGCGAGGACGACTACGTCTTCCCGACCTACCGCGAGCACGGTGTGGCCTGGTGCCGCGGCGTCGACCCGACCAACCTGCTCGGCATGTTCCGGGGCGTGAACAACGGCGGCTGGGACCCGGGCGGCAACAACTTCCACCTCTACACCATCGTCATCGGCTCCCAGGCGCTGCACGCCACCGGCTACGCGATGGGCGTGGCCAAGGACGGCGCCGACTCGGCCGTCATCGCCTACTTCGGCGACGGCGCCTCCAGCCAGGGCGACGTGGCCGAGGCGTTCACCTTCTCCGCGGTCTACAACGCGCCCGTCGTGTTCTTCTGCCAGAACAACCAGTGGGCGATCTCCGAGCCCACCGAGAAGCAGACCCGGGTGCCGCTCTACCAGCGGGCCCAGGGCTACGGCTTCCCCGGGGTGCGCGTGGACGGCAACGACGTGCTCGCCTGCCTCGCGGTCACCAAGTGGGCGCTGGACCGGGCCCGCGCGGGCGAGGGTCCGACGCTCGTCGAGGCGTACACCTACCGGATGGGCGCCCACACCACCTCCGACGACCCGACCCGTTACCGGGGCGACGAGGAGCGCCTGGCCTGGGAGGCCAAGGACCCGATCCTGCGCCTTCGGCGGCACCTGGAGTCCGCAAACCACGCGGACGAGGGATTCTTCACGGAACTGGAGGCGGAGAGCGAGACGTTGGGCAGGCGAGTGCGCGAGGTGGTGCGGGCCATGCCCGACCCGGACAACCTCGCCATCTTCGACAACGTGTACGCGGACGGGCACGCGCTCGTCGACGAGGAGCGCGCCCAGTTCGCCGCCTACCAGGCGTCGTTCGCGGACGTAGAGGGGGTCTGACCATGGCGGAGACCACGGCCACGAAGAACATGGCGCTGGCCAAGGCGATCAACGAGTCGCTGCGGCGTGCCCTGGAGACGGACCCCAAGGTCCTCGTCATGGGTGAGGACGTCGGCAAGCTCGGCGGTGTCTTCCGGGTGACGGACGGTCTGCAGAAGGACTTCGGCGAGAGCCGCGTCATCGACACCCCGCTCGCCGAGTCGGGCATCGTCGGCACCGCCATCGGCCTGGCCCTGCGGGGCTACCGCCCGGTGGTGGAGATCCAGTTCGACGGCTTCGTCTTCCCGGCGTACGACCAGATCGTCACCCAGCTCGCGAAGATGCACGCGCGCTCGCTGGGCAAGGTCAAGCTCCCGGTCGTCGTCCGTATCCCCTACGGCGGCGGCATCGGCGCGGTCGAGCACCACTCGGAGTCCCCCGAGTCCCTGTTCGCGCACGTGGCGGGCCTCAAGATCGTCTCCCCGTCGAACGCCTCGGACGCGTACTGGATGATGCAGCAGGCCATCCAGAGCGACGACCCGGTGATCTTCTTCGAGCCCAAGCGGCGCTACTGGGACAAGGCCGAGGTCGACACCGAGGCCATCCCGGCGCCGCTGCACAAGGCGCGCGTGGTGCGCGAGGGCACCGACCTGACCCTCGTCGCCTACGGCCCGATGGTGAAGCTCTGCCGGGAGGTCGCCGACGCGGCGGCCGAGGAGGGCCGGTCCCTGGAGGTCCTGGACCTGCGGTCGGTCTCCCCGCTCGACTTCGACGCGATCCAGGCGTCGGTGGAGCGGACCGGCCGGCTGGTCGTGGTCCACGAGGCGCCGGTGTTCTTCGGCTCGGGCGCGGAGATCGCCGCCCGCATCACGGAGCGCTGCTTCTACCACCTGGAGGCCCCCGTGCTCCGGGTCGGCGGCTATCACGCGCCGTACCCGCCGGCCCGACTGGAGGAGTCGTACCTCCCCGACCTGGACCGGGTGCTCGACGCCGTCGACCGCGCCCTGGCGTACTGAGGAGAGGGACGTGACGACGATGACGGAAGCGTCCGTGCGTGAGTTCAAGATGCCCGACGTGGGCGAGGGACTCACCGAGGCCGAGATCCTCACGTGGTACGTGCAGCCGGGCGACACGGTGACCGACGGCCAGGTGGTGTGCGAGGTCGAGACCGCGAAGGCGGCCGTCGAACTGCCCATCCCGTACGACGGCGTGGTCCGCGAGCTGCACTTCCCGGCCGGCACCACGGTGGACGTGGGCACGTCCATCATCGCGGTGGACGTCTCGGGCGGCGCGGCCCCCGCTCCGGTGCCGGCGCAGCCGGCCGAGCAGCCCGCGCCCGTCGAGCGGCCCGCCGCCGAGGAGCCGAAGACGGAGGGCCGCCAGCCGGTGCTGGTCGGCTACGGCGTCTCCACCTCCTCGACCCGGCGCCGCCCGCGCAAGCCCACCGGGACGGGTGCCCCGGCCGAGGCCGTCCGCGCGGTCCAGACCGAGCTGAACGGCCACGCCGGTGCCGCGGCCCCGGCTCCTGCCCCGGCCCCGGCTCCCGCGCCCGCCCCCGAAGCCCCGGTGTCCGCAGCCCCCGCCCCCGGGTCGCGCCCCCTGGCCAAGCCGCCCGTGCGGAAGCTGGCGAAGGACCTCGGGGTCGACCTGGCCACGGTGACCCCGACCGGCCCGGACGGTGTCATCACGCGCGAGGACGTGCACGCGGCGGTCGCTCCCGTGGCCCCCACCCCCGTCGCCGTGCCCGTCCCCGAGGCCGTGCCGGCGGTCGTGACCCCGGCCGGGGCCCCGGCCCCGGCGGTCGCGTACGACGGGGCGCGCGAGACGCGGATCCCGGTCAAGGGCGTCCGCAGGGCGACGGCGCAGGCCATGGTCGGCTCGGCGTTCACGGCGCCGCACGTCACCGAGTTCGTGACGGTGGACGTGACGCGCACGATGCGGCTCGTCGAGGAGCTGAAGCAGGACAAGGAGATGCAGGGGCTGCGGGTCAACCCGCTGCTGCTGATCGCCAAGGCCCTGCTGGTCGCGATCAGGCGCAACCCGGACATCAACGCGTCCTGGGACGAGGCGAGCCAGGAGATCGTGCTCAAGCACTACGTCAACCTGGGCATCGCCGCGGCCACCCCGCGCGGGCTGCTCGTCCCCAACATCAAGGACGCGCACGCCAGGACGCTGCCGCAGCTGGCGCAGGCGCTCGGTGAGCTGGTGTCCACCGCGCGGGAGGGCAGGACCTCCCCGGCGGCGATGCAGGGTGGCACGGTCACCATCACCAACGTCGGCGTCTTCGGCATCGACACCGGCACGCCGATCCTCAACCCCGGCGAGTCCGCGATCCTCGCGGTCGGCGCGATCAAGCTCCAGCCGTGGGTCCACAAGGGCAAGGTGAAGCCCCGTCAGGTCACCACGCTGGCGCTGAGCTTCGACCACCGGCTGGTCGACGGCGAGCTGGGCTCCAAGGTGCTGGCCGATGTCGCGGCGATCCTGGAGCAGCCGAAGCGGCTGATCACCTGGGCCTGACGGGCGCGTCGACGACACGGGAAGGGGCCCGCCGCGTGCTGCGGCGGGCCCCTTCGGCGTCGTACGGGGACGTCACTTGGCGAAGCCGTAGGTCAGCAGCTTCTTGGCGTCCGACTCGCGGGCGGTGATGGACGAGGAGGCGAGGACGGTGCCGATGACCGTCTTGCCGTTGCGGGTGGCGGCGAAGACCAGGCAGTACTTGGCCTCGGGGCCGGAGCCGGTCTTTACGCCGATGGTGCCGCTGTAGCTGCTGAGCAGCCCGTTGGTGTTGGTCCAGGCGGCCATGGTGCGGGTGGAGCCGGTCTTGGTGATCGTCTTGGCGCGGTACGACTTGGTCTTGACGATCGTGCGGAACGTCGCGCTCTTCATCGCGCTGCTGGCGATCTTCGTCAGGTCGCGCGGCGTCGAGTAGTTGGTGCCCTTGCCGATGCCGTCGAACGAGTCGAAGTGCGTGTTCTTCAGGCCGAGGCTCTTGGCGGCGCTGTTCATCTTGCCGATGAAGGACTTCACCCGGGCGTCCCGGGTGGAGCCGGAGCCGTACTTGTCGGCGAGCGCGTAGGCGGCGTCGCAGCCGGACGGCAGCATCAGCCCGTACAGGAGCTGACGGACGGTGACTTTGTCACCGACGATCAGATGGGCCTGGGAGGCGTTGTTCTTGACGACGTAGTCGCTGTACGCCTTCTGGATCGTGACCTTGGCGTCCAGGTTCAGGTTCGACTGCGCGAGCACGACCTTCGCGGTCATGATCTTCGTGGTGGAGCCCGTGGACCGCCTGGTGTCCGCCGCCTTGGTGTAGAGCGTCTTGGCGTTGCCGTTGTTCATGACGTAGCCGCCCTTGGCCACGATCGAGGGCGTCGTCACGGCCTGGGCGGGCGCCGCGGAGAGGGCTCCGGCGGCGATCAGCGCGCCGGACGTGACGGCGACGGCGGTGGCCCTGCGGAGGCGAATGCCCTGGATGCCGGTTTTCAAGTGAGATACCCCGATTGTCTTGAATGCCCCTACTGTGCGGCCGAGTTGAGGTGGCAAGGGAGTGGGGCCGCACGTGTGTGACGCCCTGACGGGGGTGATGGTTGTACGACCCGCGAGGGTTTTTCGGGGAGTTCCGTGTGACCTGCGTTACGGGACGGTCGCGTGGGGTCCGCATCGTGGACGACGCTCGGGCATGCGTACGTGATGTATCTATGCTGTGCGCATGCCTTCAGCGCCCCCTGCCCCCGTCAGACAGCCGCCCGCCGCCGACCGCGTGTACACCCACGTCAAGCAGGGTGTCCTGGACCGCCGTTACGAGGGCGGCAGCCTCCTCACCGAGGGTGAGCTGGCCGAGGCCGTCGGGGTCTCGCGCACTCCGGTGCGCGAGGCGCTGCTGCGCCTGGAGGTGGAAGGGCTGATCAAGCTCTACCCGAAGAAGGGCGCCCTCGTGCTGCCCGTCTCCGCGCAGGAGATCCACGACGTGGTGGAGACCCGGCTGCTCGTCGAGCAGCACGCCACGCGCAAGGCCGTGCCCGCGCCGCCGGGCCTGGTGGAGCGCCTCGGTGAACTGCTCGCCCGGCAGCGGGAGCAGGCCGCCGCCGGGGACTTCGCCGGCGCGGCCGTCACCGACCGCTGCTTCCACGCCGAGATCGTGCGCAGCGGCGGCAACGAGATCCTCTCCCGCCTCTACGACCAACTGCGCGACCGTCAGCTGCGGATGGGCGTCGCCGTCATGCACTCCCACCCCGACCGCATCGCCAAGACGCTCAGCGAGCACGCGGAGATCCTGGAAGCGCTGCGCACCGGGGACGCCGAGGCGGCCGTGGGGGTCGTGCACCGGCACGTGAGCTGGTTCTCGAACCTCGCGCGGGGTGAGGTCCGATGAGCGGCACCACCCTTCCCGGGGACCCGCCGGGCGGTCGCCGGGCGGTGTGGGTGTGGAGCATCGGCGTCGCCGTCTACTTCGTCGCGGTCGTCTTCCGTACGTCCCTCGGGGTCGCCGGGCTCGACGCCGCGCAGCGCTTCCACGTGGGCGCCTCGGCGCTGTCGACCTTCTCGATCCTCCAACTGCTGGTCTACGCCGGCATGCAGATACCCGTGGGGCTGCTGGTCGACCGGCTCGGCACCAAGAGGGTGCTGGGCATGGGGGCGGTGCTGTTCACGGCCGGACAGCTGGGCTTCGCGTTCTCCCCGTCGTACGGCACCGCGCTCGCCTCGCGCGCACTGCTCGGCTGCGGTGACGCGATGACGTTCATCAGCGTGCTGCGACTCGGCGCGCGGTGGTTCCCGGCGCGGCGCGGACCCCTGGTCGCGCAGCTCGCGGGCCTGGTCGGCATGGCGGGCAACCTGATCTCCACGCTGGTGCTGGCCCGGCTGCTGCACGGCGTCGGGTGGACGACGGCGTTCGCGGGGAGCGCGGCGGCCGGCGCGATCGTCCTGGTGCTGCTCCTGCTGTTCCTGAAGGACCACCCCGAGGGCCACGAGCCGGAACCCTTCCCGCACCGGGGGGCCGCCTACGTGCGCCGGCAGATCGCCGCCTCCTGGCGGGAGCCGGGCACCCGGCTGGGCATGTGGGCGCACTTCACCACGCAGTTCCCCGCGATGGTGTTCCTGCTGCTGTGGGGGCTGCCGTTCCTCGTCGAGGCGCAGGGCCTCAGCCGGGCCACGGCCGGTGAACTGCTCACCCTGGTCGTGCTGTCCAACATGGTGATCGGTCTGGTCTACGGCCAGATCGTCGCCCGGCACCACGCGGCGCGGCTGCCGCTGGTGCTCGGGACGGTCGCGGCGACGACGGTGATGTGGGCGACGGTCCTCGTCTGGCCCGCGGACCACGCCCCGATGTGGCTGCTGCTGACGCTGTGCGCGGTGCTCGGCGCGTGCGGTCCCGCGTCGATGATCGGCTTCGACTTCGCCCGGCCCGCGAATCCGCCGGAGCGGCAGGGCACGGCCTCCGGGATCACCAACATGGGCGGATTCGTCGCCTCCATGGCGACCCTGTTCGCGGTGGGTGTCCTGCTCGACGCGACCGACGACGACTACTCGATCGCCTTCTCGGTGGTCTTCTTCCTCCAGGCGCTCGGCGTGAGCCAGATCCTGCGCCTGCGCCGCCGGGCGGCCCGCCGTGAACGCGAACGCCTGGTCGCGAGCCGGGTGGAGACGGTGCACGTACCGGCGGCGTAGCGCCGCGGAGTGGTGGTGCGGGCCCTCGAAGGCCCCGCACCACTCAGGCTTCCTGTCGCCGCGTCACCACGTCACCGTCACCACGTCGCTGTGTTCACGTCACCGTGTTACTGCGTCACCGCGAAGTGGCGGAGGATCGCCGCCGTCAGGGTCGGGTCGCCCTCGGTCTTCACACGGTCCGTGACCGCCTCGGGTGTCACCCGGCCGCAGGCCAGGCGGACGTAGGTCTCCCAGTCGAGGGTGAGGGTCGCGGCGGGGCCCAGCGCGGGGGCCGTCTCCAGGGTGCCCCGGCCCTGGATGTCGACCCGGATGGTGCGCAGGAACTCGATCGGCCCGTGCACGTCGAAGACGACCGCCGAACTGCGCGGCGCGTCGGCGTCGTCGGCCACGACCTTCGGCAGCTCGGACAGGAGCACGTCCCGTGCGACGTGCGCGCCCGGCGAGTCCAGGTTGCCCGGCCGGCCCAGGGCGGCGCGCAGGTCCTGCTCGTGCACCCACACGTCGAACGCCCGGTTGCGCATGGCCTCCTCCAACGTGAGGTCCGTGCCGAGCGGGCCGCGCACCTTGGTGCCCGGGTCGCGCGACTCGTTGCGCAGCTGGCGGTTGCGGCGGATGACCGTGTACTCCAGCTCGGACGTCATCTCCGGGGCCGTGTGGTGACGGCGGACGTCGACCTGCATCTCCATGTACCGCTGGTGCTCGTTGGTGACGTGGAACAGGTCGCGCGGCAGGCTGTGGATCGGCCGGGGGTCGCCGAGCATCTCGCAGTCCAGGCCGATGACGTGGGAGACGACGTCACGGACCGACCAGCCGGGGCAGGGCGTCCGCCGGTTCCACTCGCCCTCGACAAGCGGCTGCACCAGCTCGGATATCGCTTCGATGGAGTGGGTCCACGCGTCGGCGTAGGGCTGGAGGGTGGGATGCAGACTCACGGAACGGGACCCCTCGGCGGTCGGTACACGGGCGGTTGGTGGCTGGAGGTGCCAGTGGGAGGTGGCTTTCGGCGGGCGTCTCGGAGATCCCCCAAGCTCTCGTCATCGCTCGAACGGGGGGGACCCCCAAGTTACGCTGCTGTGAGGCACCCCGGCAGTGCTTTCGTGTGACGATCGTAGGCCCGTGTGGACGGGTCGAATGCCAGGACGGTGGTAGTGTGCGCGCCTCGCTCCTCCAGATCGCCGTAGACGAGGACGAATCGGTCGAATCGCGAAGGCGGCGGGTGGCCGCGCTGGTGCGTGAGCAGGCCGGGGCCGATCTGGTCGTCCTGCCCGAGCTGTGGACGACCGGCGCCTTCGCCTTCGAGACGTTCGCGCGTGAGGCCGAGCCGCTGGACGGGCCGACGCACGAGGCGATGGCCGGGGCCGCGCGTGACGCGGGCGTATGGCTGCACGCGGGGTCCTTCCCGGAGCGCGCCGCGTCCGAGGACGGCTCCGACGGGCCGGGGCCCCTCTACAACACCTCGCTCCTCCTCTCCCCCTCCGGTGAACTCGCCGCCGTCTACCGCAAGATCCATCGCTTCGGCTTCGACAAGGGTGAGGCCGTGCTGATGGGGGCCGGGCGCGAGCCGGTGACCGCGCGGCTGCCGTGGACCACGCTCGGCGTGGCCACCTGCTACGACCTGCGCTTCCCCGAGCTCTTCCGTGCGCTCGTCGACGGAGGCGCCGAGACGCTGGTGATCCCGGCGGGCTGGCCGGAGCGCCGCCGGACGCACTGGACGCTGCTGGCCCGGGCGCGGGCGGTCGAGAACCAGGCGTTCGTGCTCGCCTGTGGAACGGCCGGGACGCACGCCGGAGTTCCGCAGGCGGGTCACTCGATCGTGGTGGACCCCTGGGGCGAGGTCCTGGCGGAGGCGGGCGCCGGGGAGGAGGTCCTGACCGCGGAGTTCGACCCGTCGGCGGCGCGCACGGCGCGGGACCGCTTCCCGGTCCTCAAGGACCGGGTCCTGGGCCTCGCCCCGCCCTCCCACTGACACCACCCGGCCCCGCTGCGGGCGCCCCTTTCGGCGGTGTCGCGCAGGGTGGCGACGGCGCCGGGCGGGCCGCCGTCCCGGTCGGTGGAGCGCCGGCTGACGGCGAGCAGCCGACCCTGCGCGAGGTGCACCTCGCCGGCGGCGTCCCGGCCGGAGACGAACACCCGGGCCAGGCATCCCCGTCCCTGACGTCCCCGACGTCCTCGGCCCGGCGTTCCCGGCCCTGACGTTCCCGGCCCCGGCGTCCTCGGCCCGGCGTCCTCGTCCCCGGCGTCCTCGGCCCGGCGTCCTCGTCCCCGACGTCCTCGGCGTCCCCGACGTCCTCGGCGTCCCCGACGTCCTCGGCCCGGCGTCCTCGTCCCCGGCGTCCTCGGCCCGGCGTCCTCGTCCCCGACGTCCCCGTCCCCGACGTCCTCGCCCCCTACAACCCCGTCCCCAGGGGCTGTTCCGTCCAGATGACCTTGCCCGACGGGGTGTAGCGGGTGCCCCAGCGGTCGGCGAACTGGGCCACCAGGAACAGGCCCCGGCCGCCCTCGTCCGTCGTCGCCGCGCGGCGCAGGTGCGGGGCGGTGCTGCTGCCGTCGGAGACCTCGCAGATCAGACTGCGGTCGCGGATCAGCCGTACCCGGATGGGGCCGCCCGCGTGCCGGATGGCGTTGGTGACCAGTTCGCTGAGGATCAGCTCGGTCGTGAACGCCGCCTCCGTCAGCCCCCAGTCCTCCAGTGTCTTCGCCGCCGCGGCCCGCACCCGGCCCACCGCCGAGGGGTCGGCCGGCACGTCCCACTCCGCCGTCCGGTCGGGCGCCAGCATCCGGGTGCGGGCCACGACCAGGGCGATGTCGTCGCGGGGCCGCTCCGGCACCAGTTCGGCGAGCACCTTGCGGCACATCGCGTCCGGCTCCGGACCGGCCCCGGTCAGCGCCTGCCGCAGCAGTTCCAGGCCGTCGTCGATGTCACGGCGCTGGTCCTCGACGAGCCCGTCCGTGTAGAAGACCAGCGAACTGCCCTCGGGCAGCCGCACCGTGACCGTCTCGAAGGGCAGCGGACCGCCCAGGCCGAGCGGCGGCCCGCCGGGCACGTCCAGGAACTCCACGCTGCCCTCGGGCCGGACGAGGGCCGGCTGGAGGTGCCCCGCGCGCGAGAGCGTGCACAGGCCGGAGCCGGGGTCGTACACGGCGTACAGACAGGTCGCCCCGGTGACCTGCGGGCCCTCGTCGTCGCAGGACTCGTCCAGGTCGATGCGGGAGACCAGCTCGTCCAGGTGCCAGAGCAGTTCGTCGGGCGGGACGTCCAGCGTCGAGAAGTTGTGGACGGCGGTGCGCAGCCGGCCCATCGTCGCGGCCGCGTGCAGCCCGTGCCCCACGACGTCCCCGACGACGAGCGCGACGCGGGCCCCGGGCAGCGGGATGACGTCGAACCAGTCGCCGCCGACCCCGCCCTGCGCGGCCTGGGCGGGCAGATAGCCGTACGCCACCTCCAGCGCGGTCTGTTCGGGCAGGGCCCGGGGCAGCAGGCTGCGCTGGAGCGTGACGGCCATGCCGTGCTCGCGCGTGTAGCGGCGGGCGTTGTCGATGCTGACGGCGGCGCGGGCCACCAGTTCCTCGGCGAGGGAGAGGTCGTCCTGCTCGAAGGGCTCGCGCGGGCCCGACCGCCAGAAGGTCGTCACGCCCATGATGACGCCGCGGGCGCGCAGCGGGACGGTGAGCATCGAGTGCATGCCGAACTCGATGATCCGCCGGGCCCGTTCGGGGTCCTGGACCTGCCAGCCGGAGAACGTCGTCAGATCGGTCTCCAGGGTGGCCCGGCCGGTGGCGAAACCATCCGCCTGCGGGGTGTCCGGGGCGAAGCGGACCAGTTCGTCGTGGCCGTAGAGCGGGCTGCCGCCGAGGACGGCCCGGAAGCCGACGCGGCGCATGTCCGTGCCGCCCTGCCGCGGTTCGCCGCCGCGCAGCACGGGATCGGCGAGGTCGACGGTCACGAAGTCCGCGAACCGGGGGACCGCGAAGTCCGCCAGCTCCTGGGCGGTGTGGGTGACGTCGAGGCCGGTGCCGATCTCCAGACCGGCGTCGAAGAGCAGCTTCAGCCGCTCCTGCGCGAGGTCGGCGCGGCCGGTGAGCGCCTGGAGCTCGGTGGTGTCGCGCAGGGTGGCGACGGCGCCGGGCGGGCCGCCGTCCCGGTCGGTGGAGCGCTGGCTGACGGCGAGCAGCCGGCCCTGCGCGAGGTGCACCTCGTCGGTGGCGTCCCGGCCGGAGACGAACAGCCGGGCGAGGTCGCGGTCCATGTCCAGGTCGAGCGGGGAGCTGCCCTCCGCCTGCGGGGCGAGGCCGAGGAGTCTGCGCGCCTCGTCGTTGGCGAGGGCGAGCCGGCCGTCCCCGTCCATGATCATCACGCCTTCGCGCACGGAGTGCAGGACGGCGTCGTGGTGCTCGTACATCCTCGTCATCTCGGCGGGCCCGAGGCCGTGCGTCTGGTGGCGCAGCCGGCGGCTCACCAGGGCGGTGCCCGCGGTCGCGATGGCCAGGGCGGCGATCGCCGAGCCGACGAGCACGGGCAGCTGGTGCTCGACGACCCCGCTGACCGAGCTGAGGGTGACCCCTGCGGCGACCAGGCCGACGATCCGGCCCCGGTCGTCGGTCACGGGGACCGCCGCGCGCACCGAGGGGCCGAGCGTGCCGGTGTAGGTCTCCCGGACGACGCCGCCGGCCGCCGCGGGGCCTATGGTGCCGAGGTAGTGCTTGCCGATCTGGGAGGGGTCGGGGTGGGTGTAGCGGATGCCGTCGGTGGTCATCGCCACGACGAAGTCCACGCCCGACGCCTTGCGCGCCGCCTCCGCGCGCGGCTGGAGCAGCGCGGTCGGGTCGGGGCTCTGCATCGCCTCGGCCACACCGGGCGCGTGGGCGAACGTCTCGGCCACGGCGAAGGAACGATTGCGCGCCTCGCGCTCGCTGTCGGTGCGTACCTGTAGGACCACGGTGACCACCGCGGCGACGACGAGGAGCACGACGATCGCCGCCTGAAGGACGAATACCTGCCGGGCGACGGTACGCGCGCTCAACACCGAGCACAGGCGGCCGAGGTATCCGGCCATGCCTCTTTTATCTCACAAGCGGATGTGGCTGTCCGGCGGATCATGCGGATCGTGACGCACGGGCCCGGAACCGGTTCCGGCACCGGTGGTTTCTAGTCGCCGGCCCGTTCCTTTTCCGCCAGATGGATCACGCAGACCGCCACCGCGATCAGCAGCGCCGGGTCGGCGTCCTCCCGGACGACGTCCACGCCGTAGGTCTCGCGCAGATGCAGCCACCGGCGGGAGATCACCGCGAGGAGTTCGCCGTCGTACTCCACGGCGAACTCGCGGTCGAGGATCTTGCCGCTGACGTCCAGTTCGGTGCCGTCGGCCAGGGTCACCCGGTAGTGGTTGCGCAGCAGCGACAGCCGCTTGCGGCGGATCCGGGCCAGGGTCTCGCCGTCCCGTTCGATCACCATCGTGTCGCGCAGGGCCAGCATCTTCTGGTGGATGTCGATGAGGACCCGCCCCTGGGTGTCCTTCAGTTCGAAGGTGTCCCGCAGCCGCATCGCCTTGCCGTCGACCAGGAACACCCTGTTGCCGTGGTCGTCCTCGATCCAGTAGTCCTCGCCGATGCCGAGGAGCCGGTCGCGTACCTGGAATCTCATGCCGTTACGGCTTCCCCGCGCGCGGGACCGAAACGCCGCCGGTAGGCCGACGGGCTGAGCCCGGTCTCGCGGCGCAGCCGGGCGCGCAGATTGGCGGCGGTGCCGAGCCCGCTGCGGGCGGCGACCACGTCGAGGCGTTCCTCGCCCCGTTCGATCAGCCGGCAGGCCAGGGCGACGCGCTCCCCGGTCAGCCAGGCCAGCGGCGTGGTCCCCAACTGCGTGCGGAACCGGCGGTGCAGCGTGGCGGGGGAGACGGCGGCGCGGGCGGCCAGGTCCGCGACCGTCAGCGGCTCGCCCAGCCGTTCCTGCGCCCAGGCGAGCAGCGGGCCGAGCGACTCGTCGGGCACGTCGGGGACCGGGCGCTCCACGAACTGCCGTTGCCCGCCGTCCCGGTGCGCGGCGAACACCAGCCGCCGGGAGACGGCGTTGGCGATCTCGGCGCCGTGGTCGCGCCGTACGACGTGCAGCCCGAGGTCGAGCGCGGAGGCGCTGCCGGACGCGGTGAGGATGTCGCCGTCGTCCACGAACAGCACGTCCGGCTCCAGGAGCACCCGGGGGAAGCGGGCGCGGAAGTCGTCGGCCCACATCCAGTGGCAGGCCGCGCGCCGTCCGTCGAGGAGCCCGGCCTCGGCGAGGGTGAACGCGCCGGAGCAGAAGCCGACGAGGCGTGCGCCATGCGCGTGGGCCCGGCGCACGGTGTCCAGGACGCGGGGCTCGCGCGGGGTGTCGGTGTCGGGGCGGTTCGGCACGATCAGGGTGTCCGCCTCCTCGGCCGCCTCCAGGCCGGCGACCCCGGTGAGGGTGAAGAAGCCGTCGCGCATCCGGGTGTCCGGGTCGGCGGCGCACAGCCGGAAGTCGTAGAGGTCGCGGCCCAGCTCGGGGCGGCGCAGCCCGAAGACCTCGATGGCGCAGCTCATCTCGAAGGGGTTGGAGTTCTCGTCGACGAGGAGGACCACCCGGTGCGCCCGGCCGGCCCGGTCCGGCCGCGAGGGCTGAGAGGGCTGAGAGGGCTGAGAGGATTCTTGCGGCATGTGCGATTCCTAGCACTCGTGCCGCCGGCCCGCCACCGCTGACGATGGCGTCATGAATGAACCGATCTCCCTGGACACCGCCCTGGCCTCGTTCGCCGAGCGGTGGAGCCCCCGCATCGTGACGGCCGTCAACGACTACGACGTGCGCGTCGCCAAGGTCGAGGGCGACCACGTGTGGCACGTCCACGACCACACCGACGAGTTCTTCCTGGTGCTCGACGGCGAACTGCACATCGCCCTGCGCGAGGACGGCGGCGAACGCACCGTCGTCCTGCCCAGGGGCTCGGTCTTCACCGTCCCGAGCGGCACCGAGCACAAGCCGTACGCGCCCGTCCCCACGGCCATCCTGCTGTTCGAGCCGTCCGGCACGCTCACCGTCGGCGACCGGCACGAGGAGGTCCCGGCCCACGTGGACGCGACGACGGGCCACGCGCTCGGCCGACCGCCCCGCCCGACTGCCTGACCGCCCGACTGCCTGGCCGCCCGGCCGACTGCCGCCGGTCCTGGCCGGGAGGGACGGCCGGGACCGGCGGCAGGGCGGGGCGTGCTACCGGCGGCGCGGGCGCGGCGCCAGCTTGAACAGGGCCACTCCGGCGGCGACCAGCGTGGTGGCCGCCACCATCATCGCCATGCTGTTGAGCCACATGCCGGTGGCGGCCAGGGTGGCGCCGCCCGCGCCGGTGGTGCCGGCGCCTATCACTCGTCCGTACATCGTGCTTCTCCTAGGGGTGGTGCGTGAGGTGGGCGCGTGGGGGGCGGCGGTTCGGGTGACGGCCCGTCGGGCGGGTCGCGTCAGGTGGCGACCCACTTCTCCTCGCTGCGGCGCAGCAGGCCCCACAGGGAGGAGAAGTAGACGGCGTGCTGGAAGAGGTCGTAGAGCATCTCCGGGACCATCAGCAGGGCGACCAGGACCGCGAGGGGTCCGGCGCGGCGGACGGAGACGGTCTTCTCGACCACGAAGATCAGGCCGATCGCGGTCCAGAAGGGCGACATCCCGGGCCAGCCGTACAGCGAGGTGTACGTGATCGTGAAGATCAGGTAGACGAGGAAGGACAGCGCGCCGAAGCCCATCAGCAGCTGCTGGAGGAAGTAGCGGGCGGTGACCCGGGTCCAGCCGTAGTCGCGCAGGTTCTCCAGGGCGCCGCGCTGCCAGCGCAGCCGCTGGTGCCACAGCTTGGGCAGGGTCGGCATGACCTCGGTGGTGACCGCGCAGCCGGCCGGTGACATGGCCCGGTAGCCGAGGGTCTTGACCGCCTTGGTCATCTCGTCGTCCTCGGTGAGCGAGGCGAGGCTGTAGTAGCCGGTGCCGCCGCCGATCACCCCGGCGCGGCGGGCGGCGCGGACCTCGCGCAGCACACGGGCGCGGAACATGGTGCCGGTGCCGGTGAGGACCTGGGCCTTTCCGCCGGTGCGCTCCAGTTCCCAGGCGTAGCGGTGGAACTCCATGCGCTGGAGCAGGCCGAGCAGACCGCCGCCGGGTTCGCCGTAGAAGACGCCGCCGACGGCGCCGACCTTGCGGTTGAAGGTGGCGAGGGCGGTCTCGGCGAACCAGGGGTTGAGCACGGTGTCGGCGTCCTGGACGAGCACCAGGTCCCGGTCGTCGAGGTGGGGCAGCACCCAGGCGATGGCCTGGTTGAGGGCGCCCGCCTTCTTGTGGGTGTTGCCCTGGGTGGGGAAGACCTGGGCGCCGTGGGCGGTGGCGACGGCGGCGGTGGCGTCGGTGCAGTTGTCGGCGACGACCACGACCAGGTCGGGGGTGCGGGTCTGGTGCCGCAGCCCGTCGAGGGCGGCGGCGATCCGGTCCTCTTCGTTGTGCGCCGGTATCAGCACGACCAGCCGGGGCCGGTGCGCGGGCTCGTCCGGCCCGGCGTGCGCGCGCCGGGCGCCGTGACGCGGCGCCTGCGGCGCCACGCCGACGCGGTACGTCACGGAGCCCCCCCCGGGTCCCTGGTGCGTGGTGGCTCCGGTGTCCCCTCGGCCTCAGATGGACCGAGTCTTTACGCTTTCCACACAACTACACAAGTTGCCGGGGATAACGGATCTACCAAGACGTATGGCCTTTTCACCCCTCCAGGAACGCCGTGAGGGAATTGGCCAGCAGGTAGGGGTCGGCGGCGCCGCACAGTTCCCGGGCGCTGTGCATCGAGAGGATGGCGACGCCGATGTCGACGGTGCGGATGCCGTGGCGGGCCGCGGTGATGGGGCCGATCGTCGTGCCGCAGGGCATCGAGTTGTTGGAGACGAAGGACTGGAAGGGCACGTCCGCCTTCTCGCAGGCCGCGGCGAACACCGCCCGGCCCGAACCGTCGGTCGCGTAGCGGTTGTTGACGTTGACCTTGAGGATCGGGCCGCCGTTGACGCGCGGGTGGTGCGTCGGGTCGTGCCGCTCCGCGTAGTTGGGGTGCACGGCGTGGCCCGTGTCCGAGGAGAGGCAGATCGTGCCCGCGAACGAGCGGGCCCGGTCCTCGTACGACCCGCCGCGCGCGAAGACCGAGCGCTCCAGCACCCCGCCGAGCAGCGGCCCGTCCGCGCCGGTGTCCGACTGCGAGCCGTTCTCCTCGTGGTCGAAGGCGGCCAGCACCGGGATGTACGGCAGCTCCGCCCCGGACGTCGCCACCGCCGCCAGCGCCGCCGCGCCCGCGTGCACCGACAGCAGGTCGTCCATGCGCGGCCCGGCGACCAGCTCGCGGTCGCGGCCGAGGTAGGCGGGCGCCTCGACGGAGTGCACCATCAGGTCCCAGCCGGTCACCTCGCCCGAGCGCAGTCCGGTCTCCTCCTCCAGGAAGGCGATCAGGTCGCCGTCGCGGACGTCGTCCCCGACGCCCCACACGGGCTGGAGGTGGCGTTGCTTGTCGAGCTTGAGCCCGTCCGTGTTGACCGAGCGGTCGAGGTGGATGGCGAGCTGGGGCACGCGCAGTAGCGGCCGGTTCACGTTCACCAGCCGGGTCGAGCCGTCCCGCAGGGTGAGCCGGCCGGCGAGCCCGAGGTCGCGGTCGAGCCAGGAGTTGAGCAGCGGTCCGCCGTAGATCTCCACGGCCACCTGCCGCCAGCCGTGCGCCCCGGTGTCCGGCAGCGGCTTGACCCGCAGGTTGGGCGAGTCGGTGTGGGCGCCGACGATCCGGAACGGGGTGTGCGCGGCGGCGCCCTCCGAGACGTACCACGCGATGATCGCGCCGCCGCGCAGCACGAAGCGGCCGCCGCTGGTCCCGTCCCACTCCTCGGTCTCGGTGACCTGGCGGAAACCGGCCTTCTCCAGCCGCGCGGCGACGTTCGCCACGGCGTGGTACGGCGACGGGCTCGCCGCGAGGAAGGACATCAGATCGTCGGTGTGGCCGCGGTCGAAGCGGAGGGGAGCGCGCATGGGTTCACCTTAACGACGTGTGTGGGCCCACTCCCCTTATGGGAGCGGGCCCACACGGTGGGGCGGACGGGGCGCGAGGTCTAGAAGGCGGCCTCGTCCAGCTCCATCAGGTCCAGGTCGACGTTCTCCGAGATCTTGCGGGCCAGGGTGACGCCGGGCAGGACGTTGGCGGCGAAGAAGGTCGCGGCCGCGATCTTGCCGGTGTAGAACGCGGTGTCCTTGGCCGACACGCCCTTGCCGCCCGCGGTCTCCAGCTTGTCGGCGGCGACGGCCGCGCCCTTGAGCAGCAGGTAGCCGACGATCACGTCACCGGAGGCCAGCAGCAGGCGGGTGGTGTTGAGGCCCACCTTGTAGATGTTCTTGACGTCCTGCTCGGTGGCGGCGAGGTCGGTCAGCATCAGGCCGACGATCGCCTCCAGCTCCACGGCCGCCTTGGCCAGGTGCTCGCGGGCGCCCGCCAGCCGCTCGCCGCCGGTGCCGAGCGCGAGGAACTTCTTGATGTCCTCGGCGAGGGAGTTCAGCGCGGCGCCCTGGTTGCGGACGATCTTCCGGAAGAAGAAGTCCTGGCCCTGGATGGCCGTGGTGCCCTCGTAGAGGGTGTCGATCTTGGCGTCGCGGATGTACTGCTCGATCGGGTACTCCTGGAGGAACCCGGAGCCGCCGAAGGTCTGGAGCGACTGGGCGAGCTGCTCGTAGCCCTTCTCGGAGCCGTAGCCCTTGACGATCGGCAGGAGCAGGTCGTTGAGCGCGTGCTCGGTGGAGGCGTCCTCGCCGGTCGCCTCCTTGACCGCGATCGCGTCCTGGACGGAGGCGGTGTAGAGGACGAGGGCGCGCATGCCCTCCGCGTACGCCTTCTGCGTGATCAGCGAGCGGCGCACGTCGGGGTGGTGGGTGATGGTGACCTTGGGCGCGGCCTTGTCCATGAAGTTCGCGAGGTCCGGGCCCTGGACGCGCTCCTTGGCGTACTCCAGCGCGTTGAGGTAGCCGGTCGACAGGGTCGAGATGGCCTTCGTGCCGACCATCATCCGGGCGAACTCGATGATGCGGAACATCTGGCGGATGCCGTCGTGCTTGTCGCCGATCAGCCAGCCCTTGGCGGGGTGGCGGTCGCCGAACGTCATCTCGCAGGTGTTGGACGCCTTGAGGCCCATCTTGTGCTCGACGTTGGTGGCGTAGACGCCGTTGCGCTCGCCCAGCTCGCCGGTCTCGAAGTCGAAGACGTACTTCGGGACGAGGAAGAGGGACAGGCCCTTGGTGCCGGGTCCCGCGCCCTCGGGGCGGGCGAGGACGTAGTGGAGGATGTTCTCCTCCATGTCGTGCTCACCGGAGGTGATGAAGCGCTTCACGCCCTCGATGTGCCAGGAGCCGTCCTCCTGCTGGACCGCCCTGGTGCGGCCGGCGCCGACGTCGGACCCGGCGTCGGGCTCGGTGAGGACCATGGTGGAGCCCCAGGTCCGCTCGACCGCGATCTCGGCGATCTTCTTCTGCTCCTCGGTGCCCTCCTCGAAGAGGATGCGCGCGAACGCCGGGCCGGAGGAGTACATCCAGATCGCGGGGTTGGCGCCGAGGATCAGCTCCGCGTACGACCAGATCAGGGACGGGGGAGCCGTCGTCCCGCCGATCTCCTCGGGCAGGCCGAGCCGCCAGTACTCCGAGTCCATGAACGCCTTGTAGCTCTTCTTGAACGACGCGGGCAGCGGCGCGGTGTTCGTCTCGGGGTCGAAGACCGGCGGGTTGCGGTCGCCGTCGGTGAAGGAGTCGGCCAGCTCGTTCTCGGCGAGGCGGGTCAGTTCGGCGAGGACGCTCTTCGCGGTGTCGGTGTCCATCTCGGCGAAGGGGCCGGTGCCGTACAGCTTGTCCCGGCCCAGTACTTCGAAGAGGTTGAACTCGATGTCGCGCAGGTTCGACTTGTAGTGCCCCATGGACGGCTCCGTATCGGACTCGGCGAGGCACTGGATCCTCGCGTGTGGTTCACGTACCAACTAGCAGTACCGATGATGCTACCCGTCGGTAATAAGAAGCAACCCCGAACCGCCCATCTGTGACTCAGTACGCTTGCGCTCATGTATGGATACGGCCAGCCCATGGACGGGGGCAGCGCTCAGCAGCAGTACGCCCCGCCGCCGCAGCAGCCGGGCGGGTACGGCCAGCAGCCGCCGCTGTACCCCGAGCCGTCGCCGCCGTCGCTCGCGGACGCGGTGCGGGCCTTCACCACCGGCCAGCTGGCGGCCGAGGACTTCCAGCAGGTCTTCGCGACCTCCAAGGTGTACTGCCCGCGCGGCGACAACCCCGGCTTCCTCGCCCTGCACAACACCCAGCAGCCGGTGATCCCGATGTTCACCTCGCTCAAGGAGCTGCGCCGGTATGCGGGCAAGGAGTCCAAGTACTTCGTGATCACCGGCGCCGAGGTGATCGACCTGCTGCCGACCGGCTACGGCTTCGTCCTCGACATGGAGGGCGAGCACCGCATGGTGTTCGACGCGAAGGCCGTCGAGCAGATGGTCGAGTTCGCGATGCGCCGCATGTACGGCTGAGGTGTGCGGCACTCTGCCCCGGGCCCGGAGGGAATTCCCTCCGGGCCTTCTCCGTTGGGGGTGGCAGGAAGTTCAATGCTCAACTAAACTAGGTGCACAAGGAGGTACCGACATGCCTGCAGTGACCGTGGAGAATCCGTTGACGCTGCCGCGCGTGGCCCCGCCGGCCGACGCCGTGGCACGTCCCGTGCTCGCCGTCTCGACCGCGCCGAGCGGCTTCGAGGGTGAGGGCTTCCCGGTGCGCCGGGCGTTCGCCGGGATCAACTACCGCTATCTGGACCCGTTCATCATGATGGACCAGATGGGCGAGGTGGAGTACGCGCCGGGTGAGCCCAAGGGCACGCCCTGGCACCCGCACCGCGGCTTCGAGACCGTGACCTACATCATCGACGGGATCTTCGACCACCAGGACTCCCACGGCGGTGGCGGCACCATCACCAACGGCGACACCCAGTGGATGACGGCCGGTTCGGGCCTGCTCCACATCGAGGCGCCGCCGGAGGCCCTCGTCATGTCCGGCGGTCTCTTCCACGGCCTCCAGCTGTGGGTGAACCTGCCGGCCAAGGACAAGATGATGGCCCCGCGCTACCAGGACATCCGCGGCGGCAGCGTCCAGCTGCTCACCACCCCCGACGGCGGCGCGCTGCTGCGTGTCATCGCCGGTGAGCTGGACGGGCACGCGGGTCCCGGCATCACGCACACGCCGATCACGATGATCCACGCGACGCTGGCGCCGGGCGCGGAGCTCACGCTGCCCTGGCGCGAGGACTTCAACGCGCTGGCGTACGTACTGGCGGGCCGCGGCACGGTCGGCACCGACCGGCGTCCGGTCCAGATGGGCCAGACCGCCGTCTTCGGCAACGGCTCCTCGCTGACCGTCCGCGCGGACGAGAAGCAGGACTCCCACACACCGGACCTGGAGGTCGTGCTCCTGGGCGGACAGCCGATCCGTGAGCCCATGGCCCACTACGGCCCGTTCGTCATGAACACCCGTGAGGAGCTCCAGCAGGCGTTCGAGGACTTCCAGAAGGGCCGTCTCGGCACGGTCCCGGCGGTCCACGGCATGACGGCCTCCGGCCCGGAGTCCTGACCCGCCCGCACCACCCACGGCGAGCCGTGCCCCACTGTCCGGGGCACGGCTCGCCGCCTTTTGTGTCCGGGGCGGGCGCGCGTCGGGGGCGTTCGTCAGGCGTGTGCGTCAGGGGCGTTCGTACAGCTCGAACCAGATGCTCTTGCCCTCGCCCCGGGGGTCGACGCCCCATACGTCGGCGAGGAGTTCGATCAGCACCAGGCCGCGGCCGGAGGAGGCCAGCTCCCCGGGGCGCCGCTTGTGCGGGAGGTCGTCCCCGGCGTCCCCGACCTCTACCCGCAGCCGCCGCCCGCCCACCTCTCCGGTGACCTCGGCGAGCAGCAGCGCGTCGGCGTCCGTGTGCACGAGGACGTTGGTGACCATCTCGGAGACCAGCAGCACCGCCGAGTCGATCTGGTCGGCCGAGGCCCAGTCGTGCAGCAGCTCCCGCAACTGGTGCCGGGCCTCGGCGATCCGCTCGGGCTCGGCCTGGGCCACCGACAGCAGGGTGCGCCGGAGGGTGGCCGGAGCGCTCACCTCGGTGCCGCAGCCGCAGCCCTCGGCGGGGCGGCCCAGCAGCAGGACGGCGATGTCGTCCTCGCGCCGGTCGGCCAGCGGGCCGGTGGTGTGGTGCGAGGTGGGTCCGTGCACGGCCTGCACCAGGGTGTCCGCCAGCGACTCCAGATCGCCGCCGTGCTCCTCCAGGACGGTCCGCAGCCGCTGCCAGCCGGTGTCCATGTCGTGGCCGCCGGTCTCGATCAGGCCGTCGGTGCAGATCATCATGGTCTCGCCGGGCTCCAGCACGATCCGGGTCGTCGGGTAGTCCGCGTCCGGGTCGACGCCCAGCGGCAGCCCGCCCGCGGTGGGCCGGCGCAGCACCGTGCCGTCGGCCATGCGCACCGCCGGTTCCGGGTGACCCGCACGGGCGATCTCCAGCGTCCCGGTGGCCGGGTCGACCTCCGCGTACAGGCAGGTCGCGAAGCGCGGGTCGGTGCCCTCGCCGGTGGGGTCGGTGACGCCGTGCAGGAAGCGGGAGGCGCGGGAGAGGACGGCGTCGGGGCGGTGGCCCTCGGAGGCGTAGGCGTGCAGCGCGATCCGCAGCTGGCCCATCACCCCGGCGGCCCGTACGTCATGGCCCTGCACGTCCCCGATGACCAGCGCGTACATCCCTCCCCCGGATGCCGTCCGGGAGGTGCCCCCGGGCAGCGGGATCATGTCGTACCAGTCGCCGCCGACCTGGAGGCCGCCGCCGGTCGGTATGTAGCGGGCGGCGACGGTGAGGCCCGGTATCGCCGGGCCCAGGGTGGGCAGCATGGAGCGCTGGAGCCCGTCGGTCAGTTCCCGTTCGGACTCGGTGAGTTCGGCGCGCGAGAGGGCCTGCGCGAGCATCCGGGCCACCGTCGTCAGCACCGAGCGCTCGTCGGGGGTGAAGGCCACCGGGTAGGCGAAGGCCGCCATCCAGGCGCCCATGGTGCGGCCGGCCACCGTCAGCGGCAGGAACGCCCAGGAGCGGCGGCCGAAGGGCTGGGCGAGCGGCCAGGTCACCGGGTAGCGGGACTTGTACTGGCCGGGGGAGGACAGATAGACGGCGCGGCCGGTGCGGACCACCTCGGCGGCCGGGTAGTCGGTCTCCAGCGGCATCTGGGAGAAGGGGCGTTCGGCGCCCTTCTGCTGTCCGTGGTGGCCGATGATCGTCAGCCGGGTGCCCTCCACGCCGAACACCGCGAGGCCGTCCGGTGAGAATCCCGGCATCGACAGTCCCGCCGCGACCCGCAGCACCTCGGCCGTGGAGCGGGCCTCCGCCAGCGCGCGGCCCGCGTCCAGCAGGAACGCCTCGCGGGAGCGCCGCCAGTCCCCCGTGACCGCGCCGCGGCCCGCCGGGGTGCCCGGCGTCGGGTCGGTGACCTCCTGGAGGGTGCCGGTCAGCTGGTACGACCGCCGGTCGGCGTCGTAGGTGGGCTTGGAGCGGCTGCGGACCACCCGGACGATGCGGCCCCGCTCGTCCATGATCCGGATGCGCACCTCGGCGAGGGTGCCCTCGGCGGCGGCGAGCGGGACGACGCCGGTGATCTCGTTCCAGTCGACGGGGTGGAAGCGGGCCCGGGTCTGGGCCTCGGTGAGGGTGGTCCGCACGGCGGGCAGACCGATCAGCCGTGCCGCCTCCGCGTCCACGGTGACCAGCCCGGTGGTGGTGTCCCAGTGCCACAGTCCGGTCGCGAGGGCGGCCAGGACGTCCCCCACGGCGGGCAGGGGCTCGCCAGTGCGCATTGACCCACTTTAGGAAGGGATGATCGGAGAATGCCACCGGGTCGTGGTCTCGGAAAGGACTCGGAAAGGGTGGGGAGGCGATCTTGGGGTGCCCGGTAGGCTTGGGGCAGTTTCACGTGAAACAACGCCCCCGATCCGCGAAGACTGGATGAACGACGATGCATCGGTACAGGTCCCACACCTGCGGCGAGCTCCGCGCTTCTGACGTCGGCACCGACGTCCGGCTGAGTGGCTGGCTGCACAATCGGCGCGACCTGGGCGGCATCCTCTTCATCGATTTGCGTGACCACTACGGCATCACGCAGCTCGTGGCCCGTCCGGGCACCCCCGCCTACGAGGCGCTCGACAAGCTGAGCAAGGAGTCGACGGTCCGCGTCGACGGCAAGGTCGTCTCGCGCGGCACCGAGAACGTGAACGCCGACCTGCCGACCGGTGAGGTCGAGGTCGAGGTCGGCGAGGTCGAGCTGCTGGGCGCCGCCGCCCCGCTCCCCTTCACGATCAACACCGAGGACGGGGTCAACGAGGAGCGGCGCCTTGAGTACCGCTTCCTGGACCTGCGGCGCGAGCGCATGCACCGCAACATCATGCTGCGTACGGCCGTGATCTCCGCGATCCGGCACAAGATGACGGCGCTGGGCTTCAACGAGATGGCGACGCCGATCCTGTCCGCGACCTCTCCCGAGGGCGCGCGTGACTTCGTCGTCCCGTCGCGGCTGAACCCGGGCAAGTTCTACGCCCTGCCGCAGGCGCCGCAGCAGTTCAAGCAGCTGCTGATGATCTCCGGCTTCGACCGCTACTTCCAGATCGCGCCCTGCTTCCGCGACGAGGACGCGCGCGCGGACCGCTCGCCGGGCGAGTTCTACCAGCTCGACGTCGAGATGAGCTTCGTCGAGCAGGAGGACGTCTTCCAGCCGATCGAGCGGCTGATGACGGAGCTGTTCGAGGAGTTCGGCAACGGCCGCCATGTCACCTCGCCCTTTCCGCGGATCCCGTTCCGCGAGGCGATGCTCAAGTACGGCTCCGACAAGCCGGACCTGCGCGCCCGGCTGGAACTCGTCGACATCACCGACGTGTTCGAGGGCTCGGAGTTCAAGGCGTTCGCCGGCAAGCACGTGCGGGCGCTGCCGGTGCCGGACGTCGCGGCGCAGCCCCGCAAGTTCTTCGACCAGCTGGGCGACTTCGCGGTGTCGCTGGGCGCGAAGGGCCTGGCGTGGGTGCGGGTGGCCGAGGACGGGTCGCTGACCGGTCCGATCGCGAAGTTCCTCACGGAGGAGAACGTCGCGGAGCTGACCAAGCGGCTGTCCCTCGCCGCCGGGCACGCGGTGTTCTTCGGCGCGGGTGAGTTCGACGAGGTCTCGAAGATCATGGGCGCGGTGCGGGTCGAGGCCGCCAAGCGTGCCGGGCACTTCGAGGAGAACGTCTTCCGGTTCTGCTGGATCGTCGACTTCCCGATGTACGAGAAGGACGAGGAGACCGGCGCGATCGACTTCTCGCACAACCCGTTCTCGATGCCGCAGGGCGGTTTGGAGGCCCTGGAGACGCAGGACCCGCTGGACATCCTGGGCTGGCAGTACGACATCGTCTGCAACGGTGTCGAGCTGTCCTCCGGTGCGATCCGGAACCACGAGCCGGAGATCATGCTGAAGGCGTTCGAGATCGCGGGCTACGACCGGGAGACCGTCGAGGAGAAGTTCGCGGGCATGCTGCGCGCGTTCCGCTTCGGCGCCCCGCCGCACGGCGGCATCGCCCCCGGTGTCGACCGCATCGTGATGCTCCTCGCCGACGAGCCGAACATCCGCGAGACGATCTCCTTCCCGCTCAACGGGAACGCCCAGGACCTGATGATGGGCGCCCCGACGGAGCTGGAGGAGGCCCGGCTGCGGGAGCTCCACCTGTCGGTGCGCAAGCCGCAGGCGAAGTAGTCGTTGCGCGAGGAGGCCCGGAACCCCCTGGGGTTCCGGGCCTCCTCTGTGCATGCGGCGCGGCGGAGGCGGCTCAGTCCAGCAGCCCGAGTCGGGTGATCTCCCGTCCCGCGGAGCGGTCCATGACCATCAGCAGGCCGGCCTCGCGCGTCCTGGTGTAGGCGGCCTCGTCGATGACGCCCAGCTGGAACCAGACCGCTTTGGCGCCGATGACAACGGCCTGGTCGGCGACGGCTCCGGCGAGGGCGGAGTTGACGAACACGTTCACCACGTCCACCGCGAAGGGGATCTCCGCGAGGGAGGTGTAGCCCGGCTCGCCGTGCACCGCCTCGGCCTTCGGATGCACGGGCACCACTCTCTTGCCGATGCGCCGCAGCTTGTCGGCCACGCCGTAGGCGGCGCGTTCGGGGTTCTCGGACAGACCCACCACGGCCCAGGTGTCTCCGGCAGCGGCGAGGATCTGCCTCGTTGTCGTGTCATCGCCATAGCTCGTCAGCTGCATGGGCCTACGGTAGCGGGGCTGCATACTGTATGCAATGGGGCGGAGTGGGCGGTGTGGGGTTGTTCAGTCGTCGTCCGTGAGGACGTCGGGGGACGCGCCGTCCTCCAGGAGGCGTTCCGCGATGTCGTCGGACCAGTGCTGGGCCCAGGCGCGCAGGGTGTCGATCGCCGTCTCGTCCAGGCCGTACCGCAGGAAGTCGGCGTCGGAGTAGAAGTCCGTGCCGGTGAGGCGGGACTGGAGGGTGGGCAGGTCGAAGGGGTCGTGGGCGTGACGGCGGCCCAGTTCCTCCAGGTCGGGCAGGGAGAAGCGGGTGGCCGCGGCCCGTGCGTCGACGAGGTCGACGGCGGCGCCCCGGTCGTACAGGGCGCGGATCTTCGTCCCGACGGCGTCCTCCAGGGAGAGGGTGGGGCCGTACCCGGTCAGCACCGGGGGCTGCCAGAGGACTTCCTTGTGCAGGACGAGGGCGCAGGGCTCGCCGGTCGGGGGGTCGGTGACGGTCAGCTGTGCGGTGCGCGCGGTGACGGGGCCGGGCCGCACCTGCCGGCCGCGTGCCTCCAGGGCGGCGCCGACGGCCCGCGCGATGGCGTCCATCGGTTCGGGACTCTCGGTGACGAGGTCCAGGTCCCCGTGCGACCGCGCCACCAGCCCATGCGCCTGGAGGGCATACCCACCGGCGAGAACGAGGGCATACACCCCGGAAACCGACACGACGTCCCCGAGCAACCGCCGATGAGTTTCAGAAAGCTCCACGACCCAGGAACTCTGCCAGATCCAAGGCCCCGCACGGGCGGACGCCGCCCCGGGTGATCCCTCAGACCGAGGGCGATTCGCGGGGTTCCGCCATGGGGCTCGGGGCGGTGGGGGACTCGGTTTCGACGAAGAGATCCTCGGCACGTTCGACGGTTCCGGCGCGGTCGAGCCAGTCGTTGGCCCGGGTCAGGTCAGTGCAGGCGGTGATGCGGTCGCGGACGTCGTCGGAGACGGGGATGCCGCGCAGCTCCAGGATGGCCAGAACGCCCTTTACCTCGCCTTCAGCCTTGCCTTCAGCCTTGCCTTCGGCCACGCCGTCGAGGTACGCCTTCTCGATGATCGTCCCTCGGCCGGGGAAGTAGTTCACGAACGTCACGATGTTCCTCCATTTGTCTCCGGCGGGGGTCGTTCCCAGCGCGGTGTCCAAAAACTGGCTGAAGTACCGGGCGGCGTTCGGGGCCATTCCCGCGAGGGCCTGGCCCAGTGCGTCCAGTATGGCGTCCGACCCCGGGCTGTTGGCGTGTGCCAGGGCGGAGAACGCGGCCATCGCGGGTTTCTCGGCCGCCGTTCTGGGGTCCGTGATCGCGGGGAGGTTGTCCGGGCCGACCACCAGGGGGTGGGTTCGCTGTGCTGTCCAGCCTCGGGTGCCGCAGTCGAAGGGGCCGGATGCCCACTTGGCGGTGGTGCGGTCGCGGCACACGACGAGGAGCAGGACCGGCAGGCCGTACTTCGACTGGAGGTAGGCGACGTAGTACGCCCAGCTCGCCGCCTTCTTCGGGTCGCGGCGTTCCTGGGCCTCCACGGCCAGCAGGAAGTCCTCGCCGTCGGACGGTTCGATGCGCAGCACGGTGTCCACGTGCCGTGCGAGCGGCCGGGTCTCCGTCACGTCCGCGGTGACCGCGTACGCGGCGGCCTTCTCAGGTAAGTCGATGCCCAGTACCCCGAATACGGGGGTCAGGATCTCGGGGCGTTCCTCGAAGATCCGGTGCATGCCCTCATGGGCCGATGTGACCATGAGCGCAACATATGAGGATCAACGGGCCTGTCGGCCGGGTATGTGGGTGCGTTCAGTCTTTCGAGTGGCGAAGAAACGTTCAGTGTCGTCGCCAGGTTGTCCCGCGTGCCGGGGAGTTCGGGCTCCCCGGCACATGGGCGCGTGGCTGTCAGTTGGCTTCGCCGCCGAAGCGGGTTTTGTAGGTTTCCAGGTCTTCTTCCGTCAGCTTGGCGAAGAGGACCGGGGGGACCGTGAAGGGGGTGCCGGCGGGGACGGTGGTGAGGGACCTGGCCTCGGGTTCGGTGATCCAGGTGGCCGTGTCCGAGGGGAGGGCGAAGGCCGCTCGCATGGCCGCCGCCGTGGCCGGGATGAAGGGTTCGGAGACCACTGCGTAGAGGTGGATCAGGTTCATCGCCGTGCGCAGGGTGAGCGCGGCCCCGTCCTTGTCGGTCTTGATCTCCAGCCAGGGGGCCTTCTCCTCGAGGTAGGAGTTGCCCGCCGACCACAGGGCGCGCAGCGCGGCCGCCGCCTTGCGGAACTGGAGGGACTCCATGTGCTCCTCGTACTCGGCGAGCAGCCGTGCGATCTCCGTGCCGAGGCGGCTCTCCGCCTCGCCGGGCTCACCGCCGGCCGGCACCTCGTCGCCGAACCGCTTCTTCGAGAAGGACAGCACGCGGTTGACGAAGTTGCCGAGGGTGTCGGCGAGGTCCTTGTTGACCGTCGCCGTGAAGTGCTCCCAGGTGAACGACGCGTCGTCCGACTCGGGGGCGTTGGCGATCAGGAAGTAGCGCCAGTAGTCGGCCGGCAGGATGTCGAGGGCCTGGTCGGTGAAGACGCCGCGCTTCTGGGAGGTGGAGAACTTCCCGCCGTAGTACGTCAGCCAGTTGAACGCCTTGACGAAGTCGACCTTCTTCCACGGCTCGCGCACGCCCAGCTCGGTGGCCGGGAACATCACCGTGTGGAACGGGACGTTGTCCTTGGCCATGAACTCGGTGTAGCGGACGTCCGTGTCGACGTCGTACCACCACGACTTCCAGTCGCCGCCGGTCGCGTCCGCCCACTCCTTCGTCGCGCCGATGTACTCGATCGGGGCGTCGAACCAGACGTAGAAGACCTTGCCCTCGGCGCCCAGCTCCGGCCAGGTGTCCGCGGGGACCGGGATGCCCCAGTCCAGGTCACGGGTGATGGCGCGGTCGTGCAGCCCCTCCGTCAGCCACTTGCGGGCGATGGAGGAGGCGAGCTGCGGCCAGTCCTGCTCGTGCCGGGCCACCCACTCCTCGACCTCGTGCTGGAGCTTCGACTGGAGGAGGAAGAGGTGCTTGGTCTCACGGACCTCCAGGTCGGTGGAGCCGGAGATCGCGGAGCGCGGGTTGATCAGGTCGGTGGGGTCGAGGACCCGGGTGCAGTTCTCGCACTGGTCGCCGCGGGCCTTGTCGTAGCCGCAGTGGGGGCAGGTGCCCTCGACGTAGCGGTCCGGCAGGAAGCGGCCGTCGACCGGCGAGTACACCTGGCGGATCGCCCGCTCCTCGATGAAGCCGTTCTCGTTGAGGCGGCGGGCGAAGTGCTGGGTGATCTCCATGTTCTCCGCGGAGGAGCTGCGGCCGAAGTAGTCGAACGCGAGCGCGAAGCCGTCGTAGATCGCCTTCTGGGCGTCGTGGGCCTGGGCGCAGAAGTCGGCGACCGAGAGGCCGGCCTCCTTCGCGGCCAGTTCGGCCGGGGTGCCGTGCTCGTCCGTCGCGCAGATGTAGAGGACGTCGTGGCCGCGCTGGCGCAGGTAGCGGGAGTACACGTCCGCCGGGAGCATGGACCCCACCATGTTGCCCAGGTGCTTGATCCCGTTGATGTACGGAAGGGCGCTGGTGATGAGGTGTCGAGCCATCGGGGGCTGCTCCCATGTCGCTGAGGTCGCTGAGGGTACGAACCTTGAAATCGTAGCCGACATGTGTATGCCGCCCGCCTCCCGTTTTACGGGGTGGGAGGCGGGCGGCACGGGGTGGGGGCGGGGCGGGGGTGGTATGGGGAGTTATGGGTGTCTTGTGGCGGGTGTTGTGCGGCGGGTGTCGTCTTACGGGTGCCGCGTTACGGGTGCCGTATTACGGGCGCCAGTTCGCGAGGACGCCCTCGTACAGTTCGGTGTCCGTCAGTTCCAGCGGGGTGGGGCCCGCGTGGAAGAAGGACGTGTTCGGGGTCTTCAGCTTGCGGAGGTAGTCGAACGCCTTGTTGTCGTGCTCGCCGAACGCGACGAAGGAGAAGAAGACCGAGGGGTGGGTGTTCGCGGCGTCCGTGAGGGCCTGGGTGGCCGGGGTCTTGGCGTCGGGGGCGCCGTCCGTCTGGAAGACCACCAGGGCGGGGGTGGGGGTGGGGGTGCCGGGGGTTTGGGTCTTGTCGTGGTGGGCCAGTACGGCCTCCACGGCGGCGTGGTAGCTGGTACGGCCCATGCGGCCCAGGGTGGCGTGGACCTCGTCGATCTTGTTCTCGTGGTCGGTGAGGGTGAGGTCGGTGGTGCCGTCGAGCTCGGTCGAGAAGAAGACGACGTGGACCGTGGCCTCGGGGTCGAGGTGGGCGGCGAGGGCGAGGGTCTGTTCGGCGAGGGCCTGGGCGGAGCCGTCCTTGTAGTACGGGCGCATGCTCGCGGAGCGGTCCAGGACGAGGTAGAGCTTCGCTCGGGTGCCGGTGAGGTGGGTTGCCGTGAGGGTGGCTTGGGCGGCGGTGTAGGCCGTGACGAGGTCCTGCGGGAGCTTGGCCGGGTTGATGGGTGTGCGGTTGTTGGTGTCGCCGTCTGCGGGTCCGTTGTCGGCGGCCTCGGCTTCGCCGTCGGCACCACCCTTGTTCCCACCCGCACCACCCGTGCGGGTCGCGTTGTCGGGTGCGGGTGCCGCCTGCGGGGCGGGCTCGCCGTCGGCGTCTGCGGGTTCGTCGTCCGCCGGTTCGTCGGCAACCGCGGCTTCGCCGACGGGCTCTGCCTCGGGCGTGATGTCGGCGGTCGGCGTCGGCTCAGCGTCTTCCGGCGCCCTCGTTTCCCCCGCCGGGGCAACCTCCGCCTCGGGGGCGGCTTCGGGCTCGGGCTCGGCAACAGCTTCCGGTTCCGGCTCGGGCTCAGCGGTGGCCTCAGGCTCGACCTCGGCCTTGGGCTCGGGCGTCGGGGTCGGCTGGACCTCTTCGGTGGGCTCCGGGGCCGGGGCGGGTTCGGTGGCGTTCTCGGCGGTGCCGGAGGGCTCCGCCGTTGCCGGCTCCGGCTCGGGCTCCGGGGTCTCCTCCTGCTTCGACGGCTCCGGCTCGGAGATCGGTGCGGGCTCCGGCTCCGGCGTCTTCTCCGTCGCCGTCGACTCCGGCTCCACAGTGTTCTCCGTCGCCGTCAGCTCCGGCTCCGTCTCCGGCTTCGCCTCTGTGGCCGTCGCTTGCGGCTCCGCCTTGGCTTCCGCCTTCGTCGGCTCCGGTTCTGCTTCGGCCTCCGTGGCCGTCAGTTCCCGCTCCGGCTCGGTCTCCGTCAGCTCCAGCTCCGGCTTCGCCTCGGCTTCCGTGGCCGTCTGTTCCGGCTCCGGCTCGGTCTCCGTCAGCTCCAGCTCCGGCTTCGCCTCGGCTTCCGTGGCCGTCGGCTCCGGCCCCGGCTTCGCCTTCGTCGGCTTCGCCTTGGCCTTCGCCTTCGTCGGCTCCGGCTTCGCCTCTGTTGCCGTCTCTTCCGGCTTTGCCTCGGTCTCCGTGGCCGTCGGTTCCGGCCCCGCCTCGGCCTCCGTTGCCGTCGGTTCCGGCTCAGCCCCCGGCAGGGGGTCCGTCGGCTGGGTTGGGATCTTGATGTTGTTGAAGGCTGCTGCTACCAGCTCGTGTTCGTCGTCGGTTTCCGCGGCAGCGGGCTCGCGGGGGGTGGGGACCTCGGAGGTGCGGGTTCCGGAGGTGGGGGACGGCGAAGGGAGGTGGTCCGCACCCTCCGGTTCGGCGGTGCGCGTCTTGCGTGAGCGGCTGAACGCGTTCCGCAGGAGAGTGAGAATGCCCATGTGCGCAACCCTTCGCGTGAGTTGATTCCCGTCAATCCCTGGCCAGGACGGACACGTAAGGTTAGCGGCCCCCGGTGACGATCTTGGGGAGGGGAGAATGTCAGTGCGGTGACGCGATCGCCCTCGCCGCCGCGACCTCCTGGCGGAGCGGTTCCAGGACGCTGCCCGCCGGTCCCGTGAGGTCGGTGCGGACCGACACCAGGGTTTCGGACTTCCGGACGCCCTCGGCCAACTCGCGCAGTTGCAAAGTCACTTGGGTGATCTCCGACAACGAGGGCGGCGCCGCTCCGTGCCGGACGCGGACCCTCGCCGCGGTCGTCGCGTCGACGATGCGTTCCACCGCCACCACCAGCGGCCACCACGCGGCGGCCCGCCGCCCCGTCGGCGGCGGTTCCGTCAGCGCCCGCTGGAACTCGGTGCGCACGACCGAGAGGTCGCGGTAGAGGCGGCGCCGCATCCGGGCCCGTGCCGCGGGCTCCGTGTCGGCGCCGAACGCCGACTCCACGTACCGCGCCGTGTCGGCGACCGCGTCCGCGAGCCGGTCGCCGACCCGGGTGTGCCAGCTCTCCGGCCACAGCAGGTAGCCCGCGACCAGCGCGATGGCGCAGCCCAGCAGGGAGTCCAGCAGCCGCGGCAGCAGCAGTGCCGTGCCCTGGTGGTTGAGGATGTCGGACAGCAGCAGGATCACCGGGGTGATGGCGGCCGTCTGGTAGCCGTACCCCCGCGGGGTGAACGCCGGGATCAGCGGGGCGAGGAGCAGCATCACCAGGACGTCCCACCAGCCCCGCGGCACCTCCGAGAGGACCGCCGCCGCCAGCAGCAGCCCCGCCACCGTGCCCAGCGCCCGCAGCAGCGCCCGGGAGAAGACCGAGCCGAAGTCGGGCTTGAGGACGAACGTGATGGTGAGGGCGACCCAGTAGGAGCGCGGGACCGGTGCGATGGACACCAGGATCTGGGCGATGCCGATGCACAGGGCGAGGCGCAGGCCGTAGCGCCAGGAGTTGGCGGAGAGGGTGACGTTGCGGGCGGCCCGCGCCGTGCGGACGCCGAGCGCGGCGGGGCGCCCGAGCCGGTCGTCGATGCCGCGCGGGTCGACGTCCGGGGCGGCCACCACCTCGGCGGCGTGCCGCAGCGCGTGGTCGACGGCGCGGGCGGTCTCGGTGACCGGGGGCGGCAGCCGCAGCCCCGTCGGTCCGCTGTAGCCGGTGCCGACGGCCTGTGCGAGGTTCCGTACGGCCTCGGGGACCTCGGGCGGCAGCGGCCGGCCGGCGAGGTGGGCGGCGGGGGCGGCCTCGACGACCGGGGTGATCGCGTTCAACTGGGCCAGCAGCCGGGTCAGTTCGGGGCTGCGGCCGTGGTGGCGGGCCCGCCGGGCGAGGATGAGGTCGTACGCCTGGTTCAGCGACTGGGTGACGGCGTGGCGGGCCTCGTCGTACTCCTCCGTCCGGTCGGTGCCGGACACGGCGAGCAGGGCGGCCACCGTGCGGTAGGTGTCGGCGACCGACGAGCGTTCCGGGACGCCGGAGCGCAGTGGCCAGGCGAGCAGGGCGAGGAGCAGGACGAGGAGGCCGCCGCCGGCCATCAGGACGGGCGCGAACCACCAGGGTCCCGGCAGCGGGAGGCCCGCGCCCACCACGGCGTTCAGCAGGAGCAGCAGTCCCGACACGGAGGCGACCGCGCCGATCGTCGAGATCATCCCGGAGATCAGCGCGACGCCGGTGACCACGGCGACCGCGAGCCAGCCGTGGCCGTGCGCGGCGGCGCCGAGGGTGACGCCGACGGCGCCGAAGAACTGGGGGATCGCGATGTTGAGGATGCGCATGCGGTAGGCGTCGGCGGTGTCGCCGATGACGCCGGACAGGGCGCCCATGGAGGCGAGCGCGCCGTACGCGGGGCGGTCCAGCGCGAGGCCGACGGCCAGGGGGAGGGCCATGGCGACGGCGGCGCGGACCATGGCGGGGCGGTTGGGCGGGGCGTGCTGGGGCTGGAGGTTCCGGACCAGCCAGTCGGGAGGGGTGAGGCTGATGGGGAACTCGCGGGCCATGCGCCCATTATGACCGGCGGCCCGGGACGGGACCGGGGCCGATGCGGGGCCGATGCGGTGCTGGTCCGGGGCAGGTCCGGTGCCGGGCCGCGGTCGGTCGGGGGCCGCTCCGGGGCCGCTCCGCTGCCGGGTCGCGGTCGGTCCAAAGCCGGGCCGCGGTCGGTCCGGTGCCGGTCCGGGGCAGGTCCGTGATCGGTCGGGGGACAGGTCCGCGGCCGGTCCGGGGCCGCTCCGCTGCCGCTCCGGTGCTGGGCCGTGGTCGGTCCGGGGCCGCTCCGCTGCCGGGCCGTGGTCGGTCGGAGGACGGTCCGGGGCCGCTTCGGTGCCGGGTCGCGGTCGGTCCGAAGCCGGGGTCGCGGTCGGTCCGAAGTCGGGCCCTAGTCGGTCCGGTGCCAGACCGGGGGTCATTCGTGCTGGTGGAGGGTGAGGTCGACCACGAGGGCGCGGTGGTCGGAGGGGGCGGTGCGCAGGAAGCGGGCGCCGGTCGCGGAGAAGTCCCCGGAGACGAGGACGTGGTCGATCTGGGCGCCGGCGACGGAGGCGGTGCGGGCGGGCCAGGTCGGGGTGCGGTCGTGGCCGGCGAGGCGGGCGGCGTCCTGGAGGCCGGTGTCGAGGATGCGGCGGAAGGCGGCGTGGTCCTGTGAGGCGTTGAAGTCGCCGGCGAGGACGGTCGGGGCGCCGTGGCCGGCGGCGGCGAAGGCGCGCAGGCGGGCGAGTTCGCGGTGCCAGAGGCCGACCTGGCCGGGGAGCGGGGGCATGGGGTGGGCGAGCTGGAGCCGTACGGGGTGGCCGCGTACGTCGGCGACGGCGCCGGGCATGCCCATGGTGCCGGCGACGCCGGGGGTGCCGCGCAGCGGGAAGCGGCTGAGGAGGAGGGAGCCGGCGGAGCCGGGCGCGGGGACGGCCCGGCGGTGCGGGTAGTCGCGGGTGAACTCCCGTTCCAGGGTGGTGCGGCAGCGCCGCTCGCACTCCTCGACGAAGACGACGTCCGGTTTCCAGCGGCGGATGTGGGGGACCAGGGCGTCGGTGCCGCGGCCGAACTCCACGTTCGAGGTGAGGACGCGCAGTTCGGCGACGGGGGCGCCGGCGGGGGCGGTGGACTTGCCGTACGGCTCGATGTACCAGGCGAGTACGGCGAGCGCGGCCACGCCCCACACCAGGCCGGGCCACCAGCGGGCGTACAGCGAGCAGAGCAGGGCGACGGCGGTGGGCGCGAGCAGCCAGGGCAGGAAGGCCAGCAGTTGCGGTACGGGGGTGACTCCGTCGGTGTCGGCGACCCGGCACCCGGCGACGACGCTCACCACGGCCAGCAGCAGGACCGCGCACACGCGCGGTGCCCGGCCGGACTCCGATCCCATTCGGCCGAGGGTACGTGGACCGGACGACCCTGGGGCGAAGTCAGAGGCGGGCCCTGGTCGGAGGGGGGACGGTCGGCTCGGTCGGCTCCGTCGGTCCGGGTGTGCGGCGGAGGGCGCGGGTCACCCGGACGTGGCGGGTCAGCCATGTTGTCGCGGCTACCGTCAGGCCCACGGCGATCAGGAGCCAGCAGACCGTGCGCAGGGGGGACGTCAGGGCGTCGTAGATGGCGCCCGCCGCCGGGTGGGAGACGTTCTCGGGCAGGTCGGCGAGGGTGAGCCGGCGGCCGATCGCGACCGCCAGGGCGAGCAGCGCGCCGCCCAGGGCCGTGCCGAGGGCGGTCGCCGTGATCGCGCGTCTGCGGTGGACGGCGAGGCCGATGCCCGTGACGGCGAGGACACCCGCCGCGACGGGCAGCCAGAGCCCGGCGACTTCGAGCACGTGGAACCCCTTCCGGTACGCGGCCAGTTCACCGGCCGGGAGCACGGCGACGGCCGTGTGCTCGACGGGGATGCGGTCGGCGAGGGGCATGTGGTCCTCGGCGAGCCGCTGCTTGAGCTGGGCGGTGACGGGGGCGAGGTCGAGGATCACCGGCCCGTCGGAGAACTCCGCACCCGTGTCCTCCTCGCGCAGCGCGCGCAGCACCGCGTCGTGGGCGGCCCGGTTGCCCGCGTCCCAGGCCAGCCGGAAGGCGTGGGTACGGGTGAAGGAGCGCACGGCGTCGTGCACGAAGGGCCCGACGGCGGCGTGCACGGGACGGACGCCGAACCGGTGGTCGACCTCGCGCATGATGCCCGCGCCCACGGTGTCGGCGACGGCGTCGCGCACGTCGGGGTCGTCGGCGAGCGGCGCCATGGTGGTGACGTACCGCCCGGTGTCGGCGAGCCCGTACGCCGCCCAGGCCGCCAGGGCGCCGAACGGCACGAGC
This sequence comes from Streptomyces sp. NPDC026672, assembly GCF_040638185.1. Lineage (NCBI taxonomy): Bacteria > Bacillati > Actinomycetota > Actinomycetes > Kitasatosporales > Streptomycetaceae > Streptomyces > Streptomyces sp. NPDC026672. Next base: position 11,467 of record NZ_JBEZXS010000037.1, on the reverse strand, counting down.
AGACAGGCCAGGCCGATCAGCGCCGCCGACAGGGTGTTCCTGAGGCACGGGCGCACGCCCCCAGCCAACGCCCGGCACGCCCCGGCCGCGAGCAGGACGCCCCCGTTCGCGTCACGTCATGCCCATGCCGAACCAGCGGCTCGAACCATGGCTCACGTCCCGCATCCCGCGCCCCCGACGCCGTGCGCTCCCGGACAGCGCCCCGCTCGCACCAGGCGGCCCCGCTCACCCCAGGTCACCCCCCGGCCCATGCCCGCGGCAGCGCCCCGGCGCTAGCGGATGCGGTGGCCCTCCGCGTCCTCGTGGGTGTAGTAGCGGTAGAAGAGGACGGCGAACACCGACGCCCCGACCACCAGGCCCAGGCCCGCCGATCCCAGGATCGAGTGACCTCGGCCGCTCAGGCTGTACAGGAAGCCGAAGGTGATGCCGACGAAGGACGCCCACAGCGTCGCGTGGACCTCGCGGGGCAGGCGCGGCCCCAGGACCAGCAGGCCGTAGCAGACGGCCATGAACACGATCGCGGTGACGAAGCCGAACAGCACGTTCCAGCCGGTGATGGGCCCGCCGTAGCGGACGTTGGCCGCCGCCCAGTAGCCGTAGACCAGGCCGAGGACGACGGACAGCGCCACCTTGCCGACGGCGTGGGCGCGCGGGCCGAGGATGTCGGGCGTACGGGCGGCGGGCGCGCGCCCGCTCAGGACCGTGCCGGTCGCCGATGCCGGTACCGGTGCCGCGTGAGTCATGAGGGGACTCCTCTCTCCTCGTCCTCCGTGGTTCGCCGAATTTCTCCGGGTTCCCGCGTTCCCCCGCTTTCCCGGGTTCCCTCCGGCTTCCAGGGCACACCCGGGCCGGGCGCCCGGCAAGTCCTGGGACGGGATCTCCCCGGATGCGCCCCGAGGCCCACCGTGCTTCGCTGAGGTGCGTGACCCTCGACGACGAGCCGCGGCGTCCGCAGGAGCTGCGGATCCGGGGCCGCAGCGTCGCCTGGGTGGTGCCGCTGCTGCTGCTCGTCCTGATCACGGCGGTCGACCTCAACACGACCGAACACTTCCGGATCATCTCCTGGATCGTCCTGGTGCCCGGTATCGCCGCCGCGATCTGCGCGGTCTGGTCGACGGCGGTCTTCGCCGCGCTCTCCCTCGTCGTCTACGTCTTCGTGGACAGCGCCTGGCCGAGCGAGTACCAGGCTGGCCTGCCCGACTTCGTGCTGGTCGCGCTCGGCGGCGTCCTCGCCGTGCTCGCCTGCGCGGTGCGGGTGCGCGGCGAGCGCCGCATGCTGCACATGCGGGACATCGCCGAGACCACCCGCCGCACGGTGCTGCGCCCGCTGCCCACGCGCTGGGCGGGCCTGGAGCACGCCGCCGTCTACCTCGCCGCGGACACCGCCGCCCGGGTCGGCGGCGACTTCTACGACATCCAGCCGGGGCCGCACGGCACCCGCATCCTGCTCGGCGACGTGCAGGGCAAGGGGCTCGGCGCGGTGGAGGCCGCCGCCGCGCTGCTCGGCACGTTCCGCGAGGCCGGCTACCACGAGGCGGACCTGGCCGTCGTCGCCGCCCGGCTGGAGGTCCGGATGCTGCGCCACCGCTTCCACGCGCGGTCCCTCGGCCACGACGACGGGGAGCGCTTCGCCACCGCCGTCCTGCTCGGCTTCCCCCCGGACGCGCCCGGCGAGGTCGAGGTCGTCAACTTCGGTCACGAGCCCCCGCTGGCGCTCGGCCCCGGCGGACTGCGGCGGCTGCCGCCGGGCGACGGGCTGCCGCTCGGCCTGTGCGACCTCACCGGCGGGCTCCCGCCGGCCCGTCGCGCCTCGCTGTCCGTGGGCGAGACGCTGCTGCTGGTGACCGACGGGGTGACCGAATCCCGGGACGGGGCAGGGGAGTTCTACCCCCTGGAGAACGAACTGGCCCGCGCCCTCGCCGCCGACCCGCGCACGGCCGAACCCCGGCGGCTTGTGGCCCTGGTGCGGGACGGCGCACTGCGCCACGCGGGCGGGCACGTCGCCGACGACACCACGGTGTTCGCGGTGCGGCGGACGTCGGCCGAAGCCCACGAACGGGGAGGTTTGCCGACTTGAGGTCCGGGTTTGCAGCAGCAGCGGTTACGGTGCTGCTGCGACCAGATCGACAGGGGGAGGGACGATGACCGGGACCGTGCTGCTGCTCGCGGCCTCGCCGGTGGGCCGTGGGCGTCTGGTGGACGCGGCCTCCGTGCTCCCCGTCCTCGCGGCCGTCTCCCCCTCCGTGCTGTCGGGCACGGACACCGCGAACGTGGTCGAGCTCGCCGATCCCCTGGAGCCGCAGGCCGTCCTGACCCGGCTGCGGGCCGCCGCCGCGGCGCCCGGACCGCTGACGGTGTTCGTCGCAGGCCAGCTCCAGCTCGACCGCCGCCAGCGGCTGCCCCACCTCGCGCTCGCCCGCACCACCGCGTCGACCGTCCGCTACACCGCGCTGCCCTGGCACTGGGTCCGCGAGGAGCTGCGGCTGCGCCCGGCCGGCGCGACCAGCCTCGTCGTCGATCTGCACACGGACGCCGAGACCTGGGAGCTGCTGCGCACCCACCCTCTCGACTCGGGCCGGGGCAACGCCGTCTACGGCCGGATCGCGCCACCGCCCGGCCGGCGCGGTGTGGCCGTGCCCTCGTACATGCGGGCCGTGGCGACGCTGCTGCGCAGCGGGCACCGGCCGCCGCTGGAGCGGTTGCACCAGGAGGCGCTGGCGCGGATCGCCGACGAGGCGGCCACGAACGTGCTGCTGACCGCGTCCGCGCCGCCCGGCGGGGACCCGCACGAGGCGATCAGCGCCGCCGTGCGCGAGGGCCGGCACGCGGAGGCGGACGCGCTCGCCGCGCGCTGGGAGCGGTCGGCGCTGCGCGCGCACGGACCGGCGTCCGAGGACGCGCTGCACTGGGCGGAGGTCCGCGCGGACCTCGCGATGTTCGCGGGCGACCCGGCGCGCAGCTGCCGGGCCTGGCTGACCGTGGCGACCGCGCGGCTGGCCGCCGGGCAGCCCGCGGACTCCCCCGCGGTGGAGGCCGCCGCGGACCGCGCCCACCACCAGTGGGGCCGTATCCCCGACCCGGCCCGCGCCCGTGAACTGGGCCCGCCCCTCGCGGAGTTGAGGCTGAGGGTGCCCGGCCGCAGGGAGGGCGCCCTGGACCACGTCCAGCAGCACCTGCGCCAGCTCCAGACCCAGGACTAGTGCCCGCCGCTCACTTCACGGGCAGGAAGGCCAGCGCGGCCGACGTCAGGGTCCGCACGCCCGGGACGAGGGTGGTGAGGTCCGGGGCGAAGTGGGGGCTGTGGTTGCCCGGGACCGCCTCCAGTTTCTCCATGAGGGTCGTGCCGTCGGCGGCGTCCCACACGGCGGGCGGTGTCGTGGTCACGAACCAGTAGGAGTACGGGATCGAGTCCCCCGCGAGCCGCGGGAAGTCCTCGCTGCCCATGGCCGGGCCCGGGTCGATGACGGTCGCCGCGCCGAAGACCTCGCCGTGCACCGCGGCCACCAGCCGGTCGGTGTCCGCGTCGTTGACGGTCGCCGGGAAGGTGCCGCCGACGGTCACCTCCGGCTCGCGCGGGCAGCCCGCCGCCAGGCACTCGCCCAGCGCCACGCGCCGGACCGCGGCCAGCATCCGCTCCCGCGTCCCCTCCGACCGGGTGCGCAGGTTGAGGGCGATGCGCGCCTCGGCGGGGATGATGTTGTGCCGGGTGCCCGCCTCGATCCGGCCGACGGTGAGCACCGCGGGCTCGTGCGCGGCGAGTTCGCGGGAGACGACCGTCTGGAGCCGGGTGACCAGATAGGCGGCCGTGACCACCGGGTCGACCGTCGACTCGGGCCGCGAACCGTGTCCGCCCCGGCCGTGCACGACGACGTCCACGTCCGTCGAGGCCGCCATGATCAGCCCCGGCACGTGCGGGTACAGGCCCGCGGGGCCCGGCGCCGCGTGCTGGCCGAGCAGCACGTCGGGGCGGCCGAACCGCTCGTACAGCCCGTCCGCGAGCATCCGGTCCGCGCCCTCGCCGATCTCCTCGGCCGGCTGGCCGACCGCCAGCAGCGTGCCCGACCAGGTGTCCCGCCCCGACGCCAGCGCCGCCGCCGCGCCCGCGAGCCAGGTGACGTGCAGGTCGTGCCCGCAGGCGTGCATCACGCCGTCCGTCTCCGAGGCGTACGGCAGTCCGGTCTCCTCGCGCACCGGCAGGGCGTCCATGTCCGCGCGCAGCAGCACGGTCGGGCCGTCGCCGTTGCGCAGCACACCGACCACGCCGGTGCCGCCGACCCCGTCGGACGTCTCGAAGCCGGACGCGGTCAGCCGGTCGGCCAGCCGGGCCGCCGTCCGGTGCTCCCGCAGGGACAGCTCGGGGTTGCGGTGCAGGTCGGTGTAGAAGTCCTCAAGGGCGGACGCGGAGGTGCCGGAGGTCAGGTCCAGGGCGGTGCGGGCGGCGGCTGAGGTCACGGGGGCAGGGTACGTCCGGCCGTCCCGAGCAGGTGATGTCTTTGCGTTCGTGTCACCTCGGGGCTCGCCCCTGGTTACGCTCGGCCACTAACCGGACACAACGACGCGCAGCGTCGGCTTGGGGGTGCACCGTCATGGCTCATATCCGCGAACTCGACCCGAGTGCCTCGCCGTTGGACTACTTCGGCTCGGAACTCCGCCGCAAACGCGAGGAGGCCGGCCTCAAGCAGTCCCAACTGGGCGACGCCATCTTCTGCACGGGGTCCCTGATCGGGCAGATCGAGACCGCGCGCAAGGTCCCGACCCGCGAGTTCGCCGAGCGCGCGGACGCCGCGCTGCTGACCGACGGCTTCTTCTCACGGCTGGTGGGACTGGTGCTGCGCAGCCAACTGCCGCACTGGTTTCAGCCGTACGCGGAGATGGAGGCCAAAGCCGAGTACATCTCCACGTTCCAGTGCCAGCTGGTGTACGGGCTGCTCCAGACGCCCGAATACGCAGGTGCCCTGCGCGTCTTTTCAGGGTTGGGTCAAGTGGAGGAGATGGTCGCGGCGCGGATGGAACGCCAGCGCATCCTGAACCGCAGCAATCCACCCGCCCTGTGGGTTGTCCTCGGAGAAGCGGTGCTGCTTCACGAGGTCGGTGGGCACGAGGTGATGCGGGCGCAGCTCGCGCATCTGCTGAAGATGCAGGAGCGGCCCTGGTTGCACATCCAGGTGCTGCCGCTCACCGTGGGCGCCCACTCCGGGATGAGGGGCTCGTTCACCATGCTCCGCTTCGACGACGATCCCGACCTCTTCTACTGCGAGACCTACGACAATGGTCACATGACGGCCAACTCGAAGGTGATCAGGGAACGTTCGATCGGATACGCTCATTTGCAGGCGTGTGCTCTCTCCCCGGAGAGCTCGGCCGATCTGATCACTCAGGTGATGGAGGAGCGCTATGGCGAGCAGTCGGCAGCCGGAGAGAGTCATAACATGGCGTAAGTCCAGCTACAGCGCCGCCGAGGGCGGCGAGTGCGTGGAGGTCGCCGACCTCGTAGAGCACGTCGGCGTCCGTGATTCGAAGGCCCCCGACGTCGCGCAGCTGGCCGTGCGGCGAGGTGCGTGGAACGCCTTCGTACGCGTCTTCAAGTGACGGAGCGCTGACACGGCGGCCCGGGTCCTGGACCCGGGCCGCTTTCGTGTGCACCGGCCGCCCCACGGCCCGGACAGGGCTCTCGCTGTCCGGTTCTGTAGCGGACAACTGACGGGTAGTCAGCGTACACTGGAGTAAAAGAGAGGGATCTCATGGGAAGATCATGGGAGGCGGATCCGACGGCGGAATTCAAGCGGCGCCTGGGAAAATCTGCCTCGGAGCTGGGCCATAGCGGTCAGGGTGAGGAATGCCCAGAGATCTGGGAGCTGGACAACGGTGATGTCGTCGTGATCGGGAGAGACCTTACAGAAGCTCTCGCCTCCCGATTGCCGGACGGAGTGTCGATCGGTTCGAACGAACGGCTTGTGGTCATCCCCCGCTCCATGCTCATCTCGGCGAAGACGGACATCCCCAATGTTTGAGTGCTTCCACGACGGCACGGGCATGGTGCTCGCGAGGCCCGACTACCTGGACGACTTCAGGCGGACCCAGAAGAGCGACATCCATCGCTATGACAAGCTCGAACGTGGCCAGACGTTCAAGGAGCAGGGTTCACCGAGCTGGGACGCGTTCGTTGCCGGGGACTGGGCGGGTGCACTGCGACTGATCGAGGCTGACAGGGATTCCTCCGCCAAGTATTTTCAGGACATGGCACGTCGTGGCCTGGTGTTCCGAAGGCTTCGTATCGTCGAATTCCCGGTGACTCCGTATGTGCAGTGGGAGATGCAGCTCTTTCGGCTCAGGTCGGAACTGGGCGAGGAAATCCGCGTGTTGAACGTTTTGGAGATCGCCGATCTGGAGAATGAGCGACCGCTGCCCGAGATCGTCATCCTCGGGGATTCGGTGATGTACAACGTGATTTATGACGAGGAGCTGAAAGGTGCGGGTGCGCGCCGGTTCACCGATCCCGAGCAGATCGCGACGACGGCCGCCGAATTCGAGTCCCTTTACAGCAAGGGCGAGAACTTCTCAGACTTCTTCGAACGCGAGATCGCCCCGCTCGGACCCCCCACCGTCCACTGATATGCACCATGGCAGGGGAGCGCGCACATGGATCCGGAGCTGACCGCGCTGGCACAGGGCGCGGGCCTGACCGTCGTCACTCTGATGGCGACCGACGCCTGGGAGCGCACCCGGGACGGGTTCGTCGCTCTCTGGCGGCGAGCCCGGCCGGAGCGGGCCGACGCACTGGCCGCGGAACTGGACAGCACGCGGGAGGATCTGCTGGCGAACCCGGCTGACGAGGGCGAGTTGGCGGCTGAGTGGCAGGGCAGAGTCCGACGGCTACTGGTCGAACGGCCCGATGTGGCGGAGGACCTACGGCGTCTGTTGGGCGAGCTCGCGCCCCGCACTACGTCCGCTCCAGCCGTTGCGCAGCGCGCCGAGGCCTCCGGCGACTCCCGGATCTACCAGGCCGGACGAGATCTGCACGTCACCGAGCAGTGAGCGGGTCGACAGAAGGCCGGGCGGAGGGCAACGGCCGCGTCTACCAGTCCACCGGGGACCAGCACATCACTGAGCACCATCACCACGGCGGCCCGCCGAACCCCACGTCAGGGATGGGCCCGGACTCCGTGCGGCGACCCGCCACGGGCCGCCCTCCAGTCGTCCTGCGTGACCGGGCCGAACTGCTGACGCGGCTGCGGTCCGCTCTTGGGCGGAACGAGATGAATCAGGTCTACGTGCTGCATGGGCTCGGCGGCTGTGGCAAGACCGCCGTCGCCGCCGAGATCTTTCGCTTCGCGAGCGCCGAGGGCGGTCGGATCGGTCTGTGGGTCAACGCTTCCGACGTGACCTCGTTGCGCGCTGGAATGCTCGCCGTCGCCGCTGATCGCGGGGCGGGCGAAGGCGAACTCACCGCCGCGCGCAGTGGGCTGAGGGCCGCCGCGGACCTGGTGTGGGACCGACTTGACCAGTCCGACCAGCCGTGGCTGCTCGTGATCGACAACGCCGACGAACCGACTGTCCTGCGCGACGGCGGCTGGCTGCGCACCAGCCCGCGCGGCACCACCCTGGTCACCACCCGGCAGGCCGCCGCGCACTGGTGGCCGGGGGCCGAACTGCACCACGTGGGAGTGTTGCCGCGGGAGGACGCGGCACAGGTGCTGTGCGATCTGGCTCCGGCGAGTGGGACACCGGAGGAGGCGGCTGAGATCGCGGACAGGCTCGGGCGACTCCCCCTGGCACTCACCCTCGCGGGTGGCTATCTCGCGCACCAGGTGATCAGTCCATGGAGCATGGCCGAGTACGGCCGGGCGCTGGACAGGGGCCACGAGGTCGACGCCATTGAGTTGCTGGACCAGGGGGCCGAGCACAGCACCGTCCACAACTTCCGTCACCTTGCCAGCCGGACTTGGGAGTTGTCCTTGGACGCGCTGCGCGTCCAAGGGCTTCCCGAGGCCGCCGCCTTGATCCGATTGCTCGCCTGCTGGTCCCACGACCCGTTGCCGCTCGCTCTGCTGGTGGGAACGGGGATCGGAAACGTGCTGCCCCGTGCCCGGGTGGAGATGGCACTACGCGGGCTGCTCGACCACTCGCTCACCCGGCTCCTACCGGGTCCACCGCGCTGCCTGCTCACCCATGGTGTGCTGCTCGACAGCGTCGCCCGGGGAACGCCGGCGGACCAGCGTGAGTCACTGGTGGGTGCGGCCGCCGAGCTGCTTGGCTCGGCGCTGCCCGACGTGACGCAGCCCTGGACGCGAGAGGACCCACCACTGGCTCCACTCGCCCGGCACACTCAAGCCCTGCTGCGGCGGGCGACAGCGTGGGACGAGGTCGGTCCGGTGACCCTGGCGCGAGTGCTGGACAGCGCTCTGCGGCTCACCGTGGCTCTGCACCGGGCGGGTGACTATGTGTCGGCGCTGTCGGTGGCGGAAAACGCGGTCGCGGCCGGAACCCGTTCACTGGGCCCGCGGCACCCGACGGTTCTCCGGATTCGTCAGCGTGCGGGGCGGACCCTCTACCGACTCGGACGGTACGAGGAGGCGGAGGCAGTTCATCGCCTGGCCCTCGCGGACTGCGTCTCCACATTCGGTTCGGACGCCCTGGAGTCGCTTGAGAGCTGCCTGGGACTGTCGTCGGTGCTCTACTGGGGGTTCAACCGGCGCACCGAGGCACTCGCCCTGGTGCAGCGGGTCGTTCAGGGCCGAACCCTCGCGTGTGGTGCGACCCATCCGTCGACGCTGATCGCCCGGACCTACCTGGTGGAGTTCACACCGACGCCGGAACTGGATCCAGCCACCGCTCCTGATCTGCTGAGCGAGTGCCGCGACACTCTGGGCCCCGAAAACCCGGTCACTCTGATTGCCGCACTCAACCACGGCTTCGCCCTGACCAATGCCGGTCGGCATCATGAGGCTCTTCCTGTAGTCGAGGCCGTAGTAGAGGCATCCGACCATCGCTATGGCCCGGATCACCCCCGAACCCTTGCCGCCCACGCTCTGTTCGGTCGGCTGCTCAGTGAACTCGGCCGGTTCGAAGACGCGGTGGCGCAGTCCGAACTCGTGGCCGACGGGCGCTTGCGCGCGCTGGGTCCCGCCCATCCATGGACGGTGTCGGCGCAGAGGAAGCTGGCCCAGCGGCGGGCCCTGCTGCCAGGCGGAGAGCGGTGACAGAGGCGGACTTCTCGCCGCACCAACTCCGTTGCCCGATACGCTGAGGAAGTCGGCCGAGGTCCGGCGGCGCCACGTCGGCAGAGCGCTTAGCGGGGCGCCTGCTGCGTGGTCCTCGGGGGCTGCTCCGCGTGGGCCGGTACGACGTTCGCCGCCATGACCAGGGCGGCCACGGCCAGGACGGCCGCGGCAAGGCCCCGCGCGGTGGGTGTCCCCCCGAACGAGCGGAGCCGGGTGTGGGGGAGCGCGGTGGGGCGTGCGGATGAGCGTCCTGGCACGGCGACCTCGCAACAACAGCGACGTATTAAGCATGCTTAATTCGCCGTTTAACCTAGGGGCTGACCGAGCCGAACGGCAAGGGGTTCAGGGGTAGTTGGGGGGAGTGACCAGATGCTGGAACGTGACGATCCGGAGACCATCGGGCGGCGGGTGCAACAGCTGCGCAGTGAACGCGGGCTGACTCAGCGCCAGTTGGCCGAACCGGCGTACACGCCGGCGTACATCTCCACCCTGGAGGCGGGCCGGGTGCGGGCCTCGGACGAGGCGCTGCGGCACATCGCCGGTCGGCTCGGCGTCGCCTTCGAGGAGCTGGCGGTGGGTGGGCGGGCCCACCTCGCCACCGATCTGCGGCTGCGGCTGACCGAGGCGCAGCGCACCCTGGCCACCGGGGACGCCGAGGAAGCGGCCGGGCAGTACGCGGTGCTGCTGGCGGAGGCGGAGGCGCACGGGCTGGCCGTGGAGCAGGCGACGGCGCTGCTCGGGCTCGGGGAGTGCGCGCTCGACATGGGCGAACTGGTGGAGGCGCGGCAGTTCTTCGAGCGTGCCGAGGAGCGGATGGCGGGTGAGCCGCTGCCCGTGCGGGTGCCGGCGATCCGGGGGCGGGCGGTGTCCCACTACCTCGCGGGGGAACTCCGGTACGCGGTCTACCTGCTGGAGTCGACGCTCGACGAACTCAACCGGGGCGGGCTGCACGACCCGGACGCGCTGCTGCTGCTCTACGCGAGCGCGATCGGGCCGTACATGGACATGGGCGCGCACGCGCGGGCCGCGCAGGCCGCGGAGCTGGCGCTCGCCCTGGCCCCGCAGGCCGGGGACCCGGCGCTGATAGCCCGGATGCACCGGTCGGTCGCCCGGACGCTGCTCGCCGAGGGGCGGGTCGCCGACGCGGACGCCTCGCTGGCCAAGGCGGCCGAGCTGTACCGGCAGCTGCAACTGCGCACCGAGCTCGCCAACTGCCACTGGATGCGCGGGTACGTGTACGCGCAGGACGGCGACCTGGAGCGGGCGGAGGGGGAGATGCGCGAGGCGCTGGCGATGCTCGCGGAGACGCGGGCCGCGCTGTACGGGAGCCAGGTCGCGGTGGAACTCGCCGACGTGCTGCACCGGCGGGGCAAGTCGCGGGAGGCGGCGGAGCTGCTTGAGGGCGTCCTCGGGGACCTGTCGTCCGAGCGGGGCGCCGTGCACTCCGCGGGGGCGCACCGGCTGCTCGGGATCATCGCGGAGGACGAGCGCGACACGGAGAAGGCGGAGGAGCACTACGTGCGGGCGCTCAGCCTGCTGGAGCGGGCGGGGGCGGCGGGCGACCTGGCCGACCTGTGCCGGCTCCTCGGTGACCTGCTGCGCCGCACGGGACGGGTGGAGGCGGCCCTGGACGCCTACCGCACGGGCCTCGGCCACCGCACGGCCCCCGGCACCACCACCCTCGGCCCGGCCCCGGCCCAGCCACCACTGTGACCCGGGGGTGGCTTCCCGTGTGCGGCCTCGGCTTGACGGCTGGTGTGGGCTCGGGGGTCGGTCTTCGGGCACCCCGGCCCTGGGCCCGGCCGCTCCTGTGACCCGGGGGTGGCTTCCCGTGCGTGGCCTCGGCTTGACGGCTGGTGTGGGCTCGGGGGTCGGTCTTCGGGCACCCCGGCCCTGGGCCCGGCCGCTCCTGTGACCCGGGGGTGGCTTCCCGT
>NZ_JBEZXS010000037.1:0-215 GCF_040638185.1 Streptomyces sp. NPDC026672 | reverse complement strand
CGTGCGTGGCCTCGGCTCGACGGTTCGTGTCGGCTCGGGGGTCGGTCTCCCGGCACCACGAGCTTCGGCTCAGCCGCTCCTGTGACGGGGGGCGGCTTTCCGTGTGTCCGGCGCTGCCGTCCCCCGTTATGTTCTTGGCGGTCCTGCAAGAGGGCCGCTGGCCTCCGGGCCCGGCATGACTGGTCCCCCCTGTCGAACGGATGACCTGGGGGGTG
>NZ_JBEZXS010000036.1:0-87792 GCF_040638185.1 Streptomyces sp. NPDC026672 | reverse complement strand
CTCCACTCCACCAACCCCGCCGTCCTCGCCTTCCTCCGCGAACACGAAGACGACCTCGTCCTCTGCGTCCACAACTTCTCCCGCTTCGCCCAGCCGACGGAGCTGGACCTGAGCCAGTTCAACGGGCGGCACCCGGTGGAGCTGTTCGGCGGTGTGCGGTTCCCGGCGATCGGCGAACTGCCGTATCTGCTCACTCTCGCGGGTCACGGCTTCTACTGGTTCCGGCTCCGCGACGACGCCGTCTGAGAGTCCCCTCGCAGGCCCTGGGCGGGGCGGTTTCCCCCGCCCCGTCCGGGGCACCCATCAGGAACACCCCGAGGACCCGGGGAAAGGACGTGACGCCCCATGGCGGAAACGGTCACACCCTCCGGCACCACCAACCCCGCCCCGCTCCTCGCGTCGCTCGATCCACTGCTGCGCGAGTGGCTGCCCCGGCAGCGCTGGTTCGCGGGCAAGGGGCGCCCGGTGACCGGGTTCACGACGGTCGCGGCGACCGAACTCCTGCCCCTCACCACCGGCAAGCCGGGCCTGCACCACCTGCTGATCCGTGTGCACCAGCCACCCGTGCTGGGAGCCGTCACCCAGCCCGGTGACTGCTACCAGCTCCTGATAGGCGTGCGCGAGGCGCTGCCGCCCCGGCTGGCGCCCGCGCTGATCGGGCATGTGACGACCGGGCCGCTGGCGGGACTCACCGTCTACGACGCCCTGTACGACCGACGGCCCGCCGAAGTGCTCCTGGAGGCGCTGCGCACCCGGGCCCGCGTCGGCGGGCTGCGCTTCGACCGGGACCCCGGGCAGGAGATCCGGGAGGGCCTCGTCGCCCGGCTGCTGACCGCGGAGCAGTCCAACTCGTCGGTCGTCTACGGAGATACGTTCATCCTCAAGCTGCTGCGGCGGGTCGTGCCCGGCGTCAACCCCGATCTGGAGCTGCCGCTCGCCCTGGCCCGCGAGGGCTGCGCTCGGGTGTCGGCGCCGACGGCGTGGCTGCGGGCCGACGTCGACGGCGACGACGACGCCTATGTGCTGGCCGTGCTCCAGCCGTTCATCGGGGGCGCGACGGACGGCTGGGAACTGGCGCTGCGGGAGCTGGCCAAGGGCGAGGACTTCACCGCCGAGGCGCGGGCGCTCGGCCGGGCCACCGCCGAGGTCCATGTGGCGCTCGCGCGGGCGCTGCCCACGGTCACCCTGGGCCACGGTCCGCTGACCACGCTGGTCGACGGCATGGCCGAGCGGCTGACGGCGGCCGTGCAGGCGGTGCCGGCGCTGCGCCCGTACGAGGGCGGTCTGCGCTCGGCGTACCGGGCGCTGGCGGATCTCGCCGCCGAGGGCCGTACCTGGACCGCTCAGCGTGTCCACGGCGATCTGCACCTCGGGCAGTGCCTGCGCTCGCCGGACGGCTCGTGGTCGCTGATCGACTTCGAGGGCGAGCCGGCCCGCCCGCTGGCCGAACGGCGGCTGCCGCAGCCGCCGGTGCGGGACGTCGCGGGGATGCTCCGCTCCTTCGACTACGCCGCGCACTCGGTGGAACCGCCGGTCCCGGGCTGGGCGGCAGCGTGCCGGGCCGCGTACTGCTCGGGGTACGCCGAGGTCGCGGGGAGCGATCCGCGCACCGATCCCGTGCTGCTGCGGGCGTACGAGACCGACAAGGCGGTGTACGAGGTCGTGTACGAGGCCCGTCACCGTCCGGACTGGCTTCCGGTTCCGCTGTCCGCCGTGCGCCGTCTCGCCCTGTCCGACCAGCACTGACCCGCTCACCCTCGCCGAGGAGGCTCCGCCCGTGACCCGCCGTCCCCCGTCCACCGGTCCTGACCCGAAGAAGACGGAACCGGAAGTGGAGAACAGCGCCACCGAGAAGAAGCCGGCAGCCGCGCAGACCGTGACGAAGGTGACGGTGCCGCAACAGGCTGCCGCCGAAAAGCCGAAGACGAAGACACCCGTACCGAAACAGACCACCCCGGCCGACGCAGGGAAACCGACCGCGAAGAGGGCCACGCCGAAGAAGGCGAACCCGAAGGCAGCACCGACCGAGAAGTCGAGCCCGAAGAAGACGGCACCGAAGAAGGCCACTGCGGAGAAGACGGCGACCGCTAAGGAGACCGCACCCCAGGCGCCCGCCGGCGGGACACCCGCGGCGAAGACGGCACCGGTCGAGAAGGCCACGGCCAAGAAGAGGACAGCCGAGAAGGCCACGGCGAAGAAGACGACCGCCAAGAAGTCGGCGGCCGGGGCGACCGCCACCAAGAAGGCCACGGTCCGGAAGGCGGCCGCGAAGAAGGCCGCCGCCGAGCCCGGCGCCGCGGCCAGGGCGACCACCGGCACGGGCGCCACCGGGAAGACGGGGGCGAAGAAGGCCCCCGCGAAGGCGGCCGTGCCGCAGCGCGCCGCTTCGGGGGACGGCCCGATGAAAGCACCCGCCACAAACACCACCACCGCGCAGAAGACCGCCGCCAAGAAGACGACCGCGAAGAAGGCCCCGGCAAAGACTCCCGCGCCGCAGCGCGCCGCTTCGGGGGACGGCCCGGCGGAGGCGCCCGCCGCAGGCACCGCCGCTGTACGGAAAGGCCCCGCGAAGAAGACCGCCGTCAAGAAGGCGGCCGTGAAGAAGGTCCCGGCGAAAGCGGCCGCCGTGGACAGCACCCCCGTGCGGACAAGTCCCGCGGAGGAGGTAACCGCGGAGGGTGTGTCGGCACCTTCCGGTGAGGTCGTCGTGGGGCAGGCGGCCCGGCTCGGGGACGGGGATCGGGAGCGGTTGCTGAGTGGTGGGCATCATGATCCGCACTCCGTGCTGGGTGCGCACCCCGTGCCCGGCGGGGTCGCCTTCCGCGTCCTCCGGCCGTACGCGCGGAGCGTGACCGTCCTCGCGGACACCCTGCGGGCCGAGCTGCACGACGACGGCGACGGGTTCTTCTCGGGGCTGCTGCCGCTGCGCGAGGTTCCCGAGTACCGGCTGCTGGTGGCGTACGCGGACGGCGAGCACGAGGTGCACGACCCGTACCGCTTCCTGCCCACCCTCGGCGACTTCGACCTGCATCTGATCGGCGAGGGCCGGCACGAGGAGCTGTGGCGGGCGCTCGGCGCGCACCCCACGACCCACCAGGGCGTGACCGGCACCCGCTTCTCGGTGTGGGCACCGAACGCACGCGGCGTGCGGATCGCCGGAGGCTTCAACTTCTGGGACGGCACCGGTCATCCGATGCGCTCGCTCGGCTCCTCCGGCGTCTGGGAACTGTTCGTGCCGGCCCTCGGCGAGGGCGAGCTGTACAAGTTCGAGATCACCCGCCCGGACGGCTCCCGCACCCTGCGCGCCGACCCGCTGGCCCGCCGCACCCAGGTCCCGCCGGAGACCTCCTCGATCGTGACGTCCTCGCGGCACGAGTGGGGGGACGCGGAGTGGATGGCCCGCCGCGCGGACGTGCCCGTGCACGAGGCGCCGTTCTCGGTGTACGAGGTCCACCTCCCCTCCTGGCGCCCCGGTCTGACCTACCGCCGGCTCGCCGAGCAACTGCCCGCGTACGTCCGGGACCTGGGCTTCACCCACGTCGAGCTGATGCCCGTCGCCGAGCACCCCTTCGGCGGCTCCTGGGGCTACCAGGTCACCGGCTTCTACGCGCCGACGGCCCGGCTGGGCACCCCCGACGACTTCAGGTACCTGGTGGACGCCCTGCACCGGGCCGGCGTCGGCGTGCTCATGGACTGGGTGCCGGCCCACTTCCCGCGCGACGCCTGGGCCCTGGCCGAGTTCGACGGGCGTCCGCTGTACGAGCACGCGGACCCGCAGCGGGCCGCGCACCCCGACTGGGGCACCCTGGAGTTCGACTTCGGCCGCCGTGAGGTGCGCAACTTCCTCGTCGCCAACGCCGTGTACTGGTGCGAGGAGTTCCACATCGACGGACTGCGCGTGGACGCCGTCGCCTCCATGCTCTACCTCGACTACTCGCGCGAGCCGGGCCAGTGGACGCCGAACGAGCACGGCGGGCGGGAGAACCTGGACGCGGTGGCGTTCCTCCAGGAGATGAACGCCACCGTCTACCGGCGCTGCCCCGGCGTGGTGACCGTCGCCGAGGAGTCCACCGCCTGGGACGGGGTGACCCGGCCGACCCACCACCGCGGCCCGAGCGGCTTCGGCGGGCTCGGCTTCGGTCTGAAGTGGAACATGGGCTGGATGCACGACTCGCTGGAGTACATGAGCCACGAGCCGGTGCACCGCAGGTACCACCACCACGAGATGACGTTCTCGATGGTCTACGCGTACAGCGAGAACTACGTGCTGCCGATCTCGCACGACGAGGTGGTGCACGGCAAGGGGTCGCTGGTGTCGAAGATGCCGGGCGACTGGTGGCGCCGACGCGCCGACCACCGCGCCTACCTCGGCTTCATGTGGGCCCACCCGGGCAAGCAACTCCTCTTCATGGGGCAGGAGTTCGCCCAGGGTGCCGAGTGGTCCGAGGTGCACGGCCCGGACTGGTGGCTGCTCGACCCGGCCTACGGCGCCGAGGCCGACCACCGCGGCGTGCGCGACCTGGTGCGGGACCTGAACGCGGTGTACCGCGCCGCCCCGGCGCTGTGGCAGCGCGACACCGATCCGTCCGGCTTCCAGTGGATCGTGGGCGACGCGGCCGAGGACAACGTGCTGGCCTTCCTGCGGTTCGACGCCGAGGGCACACCGCTGCTCGCGGTGTGCAACTTCTCCGCCGTGGTCCGGTACGACTACCGGCTGGGCGTCCCCGACGACGTCCCGGCCTGGCACGAGGCACTCAACACCGACGCGGCCCGCTACGGCGGCGGCGACGTCACCAACCCCCACCCGGTCAAGACGGAGCCGCAGGGCAGCCACGGCCGCCCCGCGAGCATCCGCCTGACCCTGCCACCCCTGGCTACGGTGTGGCTGCGGCCCGCCTGAGCCCCTCGGGCAGATCGCCCGTGTGCAGGACGCCGAGGCGCTGGGTGGCGCGGGTCAGGGCGACGTACAGGTCGCTGGTGCCGTAGGCGCCCGGCTCCACCACGAGGACGGAGTCGAACTCCAGCCCCTTGGCCTGGCGCGGATCGAGCAGGACCACGGTCCGCGTCAGATCGGGCTCGGCGCCGGCGGTGACCCCGTCGAGCCGGGCCGCGATGCGCCGGTGCAGGGCGCGGGGCGCGATCACCGCCAGCCGGCCCTCGGCGGGGGTGAGTTCGGCGACGGCCTCGGCGACCGCGCCGGGCAGGTCGTAGTCCGCGCGCCGCACCCAGGGCCGTACCCCGGTGGACCGTACCGAGCGCGGCGGTTCGAAGTCCGGGTTCCCGGCGCGGACCACGGCCGCGGCCAGGTCCATGATCTCGGACGGGGTGCGGTAGTTGACGCCCAGCCGGGTGTGCTCCCAGCGGTCCCCGACGTACGGCGCGAGGATCTCCTCCCACGAGCCGACGCCCGCCGCCTCGGCGGTCTGCGCGGGGTCGCCGACCAGGGTCATCGAGCGGGTCGGGCTGCGCCGCATGAGCAGCCGCCACGCCATCGGCGACAGCTCCTGCGCCTCGTCGACGATGATGTGCCCGAACGCCCAGGTGCGGTCGGCCGCCGCGCGCTCGGCGGCGCTGCGGACGTCGTCCTCCTCGTGCCGTTCGGCGAACCGTTCGGCGTCGATGATGTCGTGCGCGGACAGCACCTCGGAGCTCTCGGGGTCGTCGTCCTCCTTGTCCTCGAACTCGTAGGTCCGGGAGGCGAACGACACGTCGAGCACGCCCTGCGCGTAGGCGACCCGGGTCTCCCTCTCGCGTTCGGCGCGGGCCCGGACCACCCGTTCGTCCACGCCGAGGAGTTCGGCGGCCTCGTCGAGCAGCGGCACGTCGGCCACGGTCCAGGCGCGGGTCACCGGGCGCCGGACGGCGGCCGCGTCCTCGTCGCCCAGATGGCCCTCGGGTTCGGCGAGGAAGTCGGCGACGAGCCGCTGCGGGGTCAGCCGTGGCCACAGCCGGTCGATGGCGGACCAGACCTCGTCGTTCTCGGCGAGTTCGTCGCGGATCTGGGTGATGTCACTGGCGTCGAGCAGGTTGGAGCCGTCGTAGGGGTCCGTGCCGATGCGTTCGGCGACCATGTCGGTGAGGGTGTTGAGGATGTGTCCCTCGAAGTGCTCGCGGGCCACGTTGTGGGGCAGCCCGGCGGCCCGGGTGCGTTCGCGGGCGACGTTCACCAGGCCGTCGTCGAGCATCAGGACCTCGCGGTCGTGCTCGATGGTGAGGACCGGGTCGGGCAGCGTCTGCCGGTCGCCGACGACACGGGCGAGGACGTCGGCCATGTCGGCACGGCCCTTCACGGCGGCGGCCTCGGGGGTGTCCGTGGCGGTGGCCCTCACACCGGGGAAGAGCTCGCCGACCGTCGAGAGGAGCACGCCGGTCTCGCCGAGGGAGGGCAGCACCTCGCCGATGTAGCCGAGGAAGGCCGGGTTGGGGCCGACGATGAGGACCGCGCGCCGGGCGAGCAGTTCGCGGTGCTCGTACAGGAGGTAGGCGGCGCGGTGCAGGGCGACCGCCGTCTTGCCGGTGCCCGGACCGCCCTCGACGACGAGCACTCCGCGGTGGGGCGCCCGGATGATCTCGTCCTGTTCGGCCTGGATGGTCTGCACGATGTCGCTCATGCGGCCGGTGCGCGCGGAGGTGAGCGCGGCCAGCAGCACGGCGTCGCCGGAGGGGTCCTCGTGCCCGGTGCGGGTGGCGTCGCCGAGGTCGAGGATCTCGTCGTGCAGCGAGGTCACCGCGCGGCCTGCGGTGGTGATGTGCCGGCGGCGGCGCAGGCCCATCGGGGTGTGGCCGGTGGCCAGGTAGAAGGGGCGGGCGACGTCCGCGCGCCAGTCGATGAGGACCGGGGTGCGCTCGGTGTCCTCGGCGCGCAGGCCGATGCGGCCGATGTGGTGGGCGGTGCCGGAGGAGAGGTCGATGCGGCCGAAGCAGAGCGAGCCGTCCACGGCGTTGAGCGCGGCCAGCAGTCCGGACCGCTCGGCGACCAGGATGTCCCGTTCGAGGCGGGCCTGCATGGGGTTGTGGCCCTGGGCGAGCGCGTCCGCGACGGAGGTCTCGGTGTCTCCGCGCAGCGCGTCCACGCGCGCGTACAGTCCGTCGATGAATTCCTGTTCCTGCCGCAATTCATCGTCCGGAAATTCTGTGTTTGACAATTCTGCTCCAGCCCGGATATACTGTGCTCACTGAACTTCTTCGTGACCTCTTGCAGTTGAAGTCACGAACCATTGAATATACGCAAAGAAATCCCCCGGGCGCAATTGCCCGGGGGATTTCTTGTGTGCCGCGGTCGTTCAGAGGACGTCGGAGAGTTCTTCCAGCAGCCGTCGTTTCGGCCGTGCCCCGACCATCGAGCGCACGGGTTCGCCGCCGCGGAACACCAGGAACGTCGGCATGGACAGCACCTTGTGGGCGTTGGTGGTGAGGGGGTTGGTGTCCACGTCGAGCTGCACCACCTTGAGCCGGTCGCCGTACTCCTCGGCGAGGGCCGCGAGCACCGGGCCCATCTGCCGGCAGGGCGGGCACCAGTCGGCGGTGAACTCCACCAGGACGGGCAGTGCCGAGCCGAGCACCTCGTCCGCGAAGTCCGCGTCCGTCACCTCGGTCACTCCGGCCGCCTTGATCATCGTTCGAGCCCTCCCAGTTCGCACGTGGGCTCCGGACCTCCCGGAGCCAGCGCCTCGGCGGCCAGCTCGTCCCTCGCCCGCTCGGCCTTCGCCAACTGGGCGCCGACCTGGGCGCGCACCGCCCGCAGCTCGCCGATCAGCGCGTCCAGCTCGTCGAGCTTGCGCCGGTAGACCACGAGCGAGGCGGGGCAGGAGTCGCCCTCGGGGTGCCCGGCGCGCAGGCAGTCCACGAAGGGCCGGGTCTCCTCCAGGTCGAACCCGAAGTCCCGCAGCGTCCTGATCTGCCGCAGCACGTGCAGGTCCCGCTCGTCGTAGGCGCGGTGCCCGTGCGCGTCCCGCCGGGCGGGCAGCAGTCCCCGGGCCTCGTAGTAGCGCAGCGCCCGTGCCGTGGTCCCCGCGCGTGCGGCCAGCTCACCGATTCGCATAGCCGTGACCGTAGGCCCTGACGTCGGCGTCAAGGCAAGGGCGGCCGCTCACAGGGGCACTCCGGCGGACTCCTCCACCTCCAGCAGGGAGGCGCTGTGGCGTTCCTCGTCGAAGGCCCGCCGTCCGCCGCGCAGTCCGAACAGCCGTTTGGCGAGGGCGATGTAGAGGACGGCGAGGACGTTGAGGACGAGGGTGGCGATCTTCAGCCCGCTGACGTGCTCGGTGAGTTCGTAGACCTCCAGCGGCAGGAACGCGGCGGTGGCGACCACCGTCAGGTACTCGGCCCAGCGCTTGGCGTACCAGAGGCCCACCGCCTCGACGAGTTCGATCAGCGCGTACGCGAGCAGGGCGCCCGCGACCACCAGCAGGGTGGAGTGCCGGTAGCCGAAGGCCTTCTGGACGGAGCCGACGACCGGCGAGTGGTCGAGGTCGTA
Organism: Streptomyces sp. NPDC026672; assembly: GCF_040638185.1. Lineage (NCBI taxonomy): Bacteria > Bacillati > Actinomycetota > Actinomycetes > Kitasatosporales > Streptomycetaceae > Streptomyces > Streptomyces sp. NPDC026672. The sequence goes on along the minus strand of NZ_JBEZXS010000036.1, from coordinate 79,316 downwards.
GTGGAAGTGCCGGAAGACCGGGCGGAAGACGTCCAGGTTCTCGTCGAACAGCCGGCGGACCGCGTCCTGGCTGTTGCTGAACTTCCACACCGCCGCGGCGGCCAGCACGATGAACACCCCGCGCAGGGCCCGCTCGACCGCCAGGAACCGCAGGATGAACAGGTCCCGCAGCACCTTCCCGCGCGGCACGAGCGGGGCGTCCTCGGCGGGGCCCGAGCCGTGCGGTTCGCCGAGCACGAAGTCCCCGCAGCGCAGACAGCGCCACACGTCGCCGAGGGCGGTCCTGGCGTGCAGCCGCACCCTCAGCCGGGGGTCGTCCGGCGCGTACGTCACGTGCCCCTTGCGCGCGCAGGTGCGCCGGTCCCAGTCGATCGCCATCCCCCGTGCCCTCCCGTGAACAGTCGACACACCCGCACGTGCCGTTCCGGTCGATCCGGCACGGCACGTTAGTGGATGTCGGTGAGAATCGGTCGTGGACGCTCAGCGTGCCGCGCTGTCGACCAGTTCCTTCTCCTCCGCCGGCTCCTCGGGAGGACACACGTGAGGCGGGCAGCTCCGCCGCGGTCACCCTTCTGACCGCGGCGGGCGTACCCGCCTCACAGGCCACCGCGCTGGTGGCGAGGACAACAACTCCGGACGGCTGAGCTACGGGGGGAGACAACCGCCCGGAGGTCCTGTCCGGTCACCCGGCCCGGGTTCAGGCAGAGCCGGGCAACCGGAGTCCATCTACAGCGCCCCCAAGGAGCTGCGGCCGACTGCCCCGTGACTAGGCGCTCGCGAGCTCCTTCTCGCCCTCTTCCCGCGAACCGTCGGAGACCTCGTGCTCGTCGAGCAGCGTCTTCTCGTCGAACGGCAGGCCGCCCGCGAGGACCGTCTTCACCCGCTCCATGTCGATCTCCTTGGTCCACGTGCCGATCAGCACCGTGGCGACGGCGTTGCCCGCGAAGTTCGTCAGGGCGCGGGCCTCGCTCATGAAGCGGTCGATGCCGACGACCAGACCGATACCGTCGACCAGCGCGGGCTTGTGCGACTGGAGACCGCCGGCCAGCGTGGCCAGACCGGCGCCGCTGACACCGGCCGCGCCCTTGGACGCCAGCAGCAGGAACAGCAGCAGCGGGATCTGCTCGCCGATGGACATCGGCGTGCCCAGGGCGTCCGCGATGTAGAGCGACGCCATGGTCATGTAGATCATCGTGCCGTCGAGGTTGAAGGAGTAGCCGGTCGGAACGGTGATGCCGACCACCGGCTTGCTGACGCCCAGGTGCTCCATCTTCGCGATGAGCCGCGGCAGCGCGGACTCGGAGGAGGAGGTGGACAGGATCAGCAGGAACTCGCGGCCCAGGTACTTCAGCAGCATGAGGATGTTCAGGCCGGAGATGACCCGCAGCAGGATGCCGAGCACGACGAACACGAACAGGACGCAGGTGATGTAGAAGCCGAGCATCAGGACGGCGAGGCTCTTGAGCGCGTCGAGACCGGCGGAGCCGACCACGGCGGCGATGGCGCCGAACGCACCGATGGGGGCGGCCCACATGACCATGCCGAGGATGCGGAAGACGAGCCGCTGGATGTGCTCGATGCCGCGCAGCACCGGCTGGCCCTTGGTGCCCATGGCCTGGAGCGCGAACCCGGTGAGCAGCGCGATCAGCAGCGTCTGGAGGACCTGGCCCTCGGTGAACGCGGAGACGAAGGTCAGCGGAATGATCGACAGCACGAAGTCGACCGGCGGCAGCGCGTCGTCGGACACCTGCGCGTGGCCGGTCTCCTTCAGGGCGTTGGTCAGGTGCAGCCCGTCACCGGGGTGCAGGATGTTGCCGACGACCAGACCGATGGCCAGCGCGACGAGCGACATCACCAGGAAGTAGCCGAGGGCGATGCCGCCGACGGCGCCGACCTTGGCGGCCTTGCGCACGGAGCCGATGCCGAGGACGATCGTGCAGAAGATGATCGGGGAGATCATCATCTTGATCAGGTTCACGAAGCCCGTGCCCAGCGGCTTGAGCTCGACGCCGGCGTCGGGCCAGATGAGGCCCACGGCGATGCCGAGCACAACCGCGGCGATGACCGCGATGTAGAGATAGTGGGTACGGTCCCGCTTCACGGCGGGCGCGGCAGGTGCCGTATCGGGGGAACTGGCGGCGGCCACGGCTGCCCTCCTTGACGTCTTCGTCGGCATCACCGGCGTGCGGCTCACGTCCGGGGTTATGAGGAATGCCGTGACTATCTCCCGCTCTGTGAGGCCGGTCACCCTTCCGTTCATTTAGTTCACGCTTGACGGCCGGGGCACACTGACGGCATGCGTTTCCCCGATCTCCCCAGGCCGCGCAGCCTGGCCGGACAGCTCTTCGCGATGCAGGCCGTGCTCATCGCGGTGGTCGTGACGGGGTACGCGCTGTTCACCTACGTCAGCGACCGCAACCAGGCCGAGGAGGCGGCGACCCGCCAGGTCGTCGCGGTCGCCCGCTCCATCGCCGACTCCCCCTCCGTGCGGGAGGCGATCCACACGCCGGACCCCACGGCGGAGCTCCAGCCGTACGCCCTCCAGGTCATGCGGGACACCGGCGTCGACTTCGTGACGATCATGAACACGGACGGCATCCGCTGGACCCACCCGGACGAGCGGCAGATAGGGAAACGGTTCCTCGGGCACATCAGCAGCGCCCTGCACGGCCACTCCTTCACCGAGACGTTCACCGGCACGCTCGGCGCCTCCGTGCGCGCGGTGACCCCGGTCGAGGAGAACGGCAGGGTGATCGGCCTGGTCAGCGCCGGCATAAGGGTCGACGCGATCAGCGAACGGGTGCAGGAGCAGGTCACCGCGCTGATCGGTGTCGCCGGGGGCGCGCTGCTGCTGGGCGCGGTCGGCACGTATGTCGTCAACGCCCGGCTGCGCCGCCACACGCACAACATGAACGCGTCCGAGCTGAGCCGGATGCACGACTACCACCAGGCCACCCTGCACGCGGTGCGCGAGGGGCTGCTGATGCTGGACGGCCGGTTCCGGGTGGCGCTCATCAACGACGGCGGGCGCGAACTGCTCGGCGTCGCCGCGGAGGCGGACGTCGTGGGCCGGTCGGTGGCGGACATCGGGCTGCCCGCGCCGCTGACCGGGGCGCTGCTGTCGTCGGAGCCCCGGGTGGACGAGGTGCATCTGACGGCCGACCGGGTGCTGGTGGTCAACACCTCACCGGTGTCCGGCGGTGAGCGCCGCGGCACGGTCGTCACCCTCCGCGATGTCACCGAACTCCAGTCCCTCATGGGCGAGTTGGACTCCGAGCGCGGGTTCACCCAGGCGCTGCGCTCCCAGGCCCACGAGGCGGCGAACCGGCTGCACACGGTCGTCTCCCTGATCGAACTGGGCCGGGCCGAGGAGGCCGTGGACTTCGCGACCGCCGAGCTGGAGCTGGCGCAGGCCCTCACCGACCAGGTCGTGGCCGCCGTCGGCGAGCCGGTGCTCGCGGCGCTGCTGCTCGGCAAGACCGCCCAGGCCAACGAGCGGGGCGTGGAACTGGTCGTCTCGCCCGACAGCCGGCTGGACGACGGGCTCCTGCCGCGCAGCCTGCCCGCCCGTGACCTGGTGACCATCCTCGGCAACCTGATCGACAACGCGGTGGACGCGGCCCAGGGCAGCGTGCGCGCCCGGGTCACCGTGACGGCGTTCGCGGACGACCGCGAACTGGTGCTGCGGGTCACGGACACCGGCACGGGGGTGGATCCCGCCCATGCCGAACTGGTATTCAAGCGGGGGTTCTCGACAAAACCGGCGGGCCCCTCGGGACGGGGGCTCGGGCTGGCGCTGGTGCGGCAGGCCGTCATCCGGCACGAGGGGACGCTGACGGTGGCGGAGAGCGCGGAAGAAGGCGAGGGCGGAGCCGTGTTCCAGGTACGGCTGCCGTTGGGCACGGCGAGCACGGAGACCCCGGACGGCCCCGGGACGCCGGAAACATCGGAGGCCCCGGGGGCGGCGGTCTCCGCGGCCGGGGCGCGCGGACGTGTCGCGGCGCGAGGTGAGGCATGACGGCCGAACCGTCCATCCGCGTCCTCGTCGTGGAGGACGACCCGGTCGCCGCGGACGCGCACCTGATGTACGTCGGACGGGTGCCGGGGTTCGTCGCGGTCGGGAAGGCGCACACGGGCGTCGAGGCGCGGCGCCTGCTGGACCGCACCCCGGTGGACCTGCTCCTCCTCGACCTGCACCTGCCGGACGTGCACGGGCTGCAGTTCGCCAGGTCGCTGCGGGCGGCGGGGCACCACGCCGACGTGATAGCGGTGACCTCGGCCCGGGACCTGACCGTGGTGCGCGAGGGCGTGTCGCTCGGGGTCGTGCAGTACGTCCTCAAGCCGTTCACCTTCGCGACGCTGCGCGACCGGCTGCTGCGGTACGCCGAGTTCCACGCGGCGGCGGGCGAGGCGAGCGGCCAGGACGAGGTGGACCGGGCCCTGGCGACCCTGCGCGCCCCGGGCCCCGCGGCCCTCCCGAAGGGGCTGAGCGCGCCGACCCTGGAACGGGTGACGGTGACCCTGCGCGACTGCGGCGACGGCCTCACCGCGGCCGGGGCGGCGGAGGCGGTCGGCATCTCCCGCATCACGGCCCGCCGTTACCTGGAGCACCTGGTCGACACCGGGCGGGCCGCCCGCAGCCCCCAGTACGGGACCGTCGGGCGGCCGGAGTTGCAGTACCGCTGGGTCAAGGGCCAGTGAGCCGGGACTGCTCCACAGGATTGTCCTGTGCACGCTCATTGACCTGACTAGACCAGTCCTCCTACCTTCACACGGGCAACCACCCAGGCCACACCGTCGTGAGCCCGTAGGAGGTCCTGCCCGTGCGCCCCACCGCCGCTCTCACCGCCCTCCTGTCCGCAACCCTCGCCGCGTCCGCGCTCACCGCGTGCGGTGGCGGAGGCGGCAGCGATCCGGACACCGTGAAGGTCTCCTTCAAACAGTCCACGGACAACTCCATCAAGGTGATGGACACCTATCTCGCCGACATCAAGAAGGAATTCGAGAAGCAGTACCCGGGCAAGAAGGTCGAGTTCGTGCCCGTGAAGGCCCCGGACGCGGAGTACTACACCAAGCTCCAGCAGATGCTGCGCTCCCCCAGAACCGCCCCCGACCTGGTCTACGAGGACACCTTCCTCATCAACTCGGACATCACCAGCGGCTATCTGCGCCCCCTCGACCCGTACCTCGAGAAGTGGCAGGACTGGCAGCAGTTCATCGACACCGCGAAGTCGGCGGCCAAGGGCCAGGACGGGAAGACGTACGGCGTCCCGGACGGCACCGACACCCGCGGACTCTGGTTCGACAAGGGGGTGTTCGCGAAGGCGGGCCTGCCGGCCGACTGGCAGCCGAAGACCTGGGACGAGGTCCTCGACGCGGCGCGCACCATCAAGCGGAAGGTCCCCGGCGTCACTCCGCTCAACGTCTACACGGGCAAACCCGCGGGCGAGGCCGCCACCATGCAGGGCTTCGAGATGCTGCTGTACGGGACCGGCGACGGCAGCGCGGACCCGCTGTACGACAGCGGCAGCAAGAAGTGGATCGCCTCGACGCAGGCGTTCAAGGACGCGCTCGGGTTCGTCGAGACCGTCTACAAGGAGAAGCTGGGCCCGGAGGTCGCCGACGCCCTCGACCCCAACTTCGGCACCCGGGTGCGCGGTGAACTCCTCCCCCAGGGCAAGCTCGGCATCAACCTCGACGGCTCCTGGCTGCCCCAGGACTGGCTCAGCGGCAGCGGCCACGAATGGCCCGACTGGTCGAAGCGGCTGGGGCTCGCCCACATGCCCACCCAGCACGGCCAGGCCCCCGGCAGCGTGAGCATGTCCGGCGGCTGGACCTGGGCGATCCCGGCCAAGGCCGCCCACCCCGACCTCGCGTTCGACTTCATCAGGACGATGCAGACGAAGGCGAACGCGCAGAAGTGGTACATCGCCAACTCCGGCATCGCCGTGCGCAAGGACGTCGCCGCCGACCCCGCGTACATCCAGGCCCAGCCCGGTCTGAAGTTCTTCACCGACCTGGTCGCCACCACCCACTACCGGCCCGCCTACCCGGCGTACCCGAAGGTCTCCACCGCCATCCAGGAGGCCATGGAGTCCGTGACGACCGGTGACTCCTCGGTCGAGCAGGCCGCCGAGGACTACGACGAAACGCTGAAGAAGGCCACCGACGACCAAGTGATCCAGAAGTGAGCCGCGTCCGCGCCGTCCGCGTCCTGCCGCTGACGCCGGCCGTCGTCCTGCTGCTCCTCTTCCTCGCCGGACCCATCGCCTACTGCGCCTACATCGCCTTCACCGACCTCCAGCTGACCGGCCAGGCCCACTCCTCGTTCATCGGGTTCGAGAACTTCCGCACGGCGTTCCAGGACGACGCGTTCCTCAACGCCGTATGGCTGACGCTGGTGTTCACGGTGCTGTCGTCCCTGGTCGGCCAGAACACGCTGGGGCTGGCCCTGGCCACGCTGATGCGGCGGGCGTCGCGACCGGTGCGCACCCTCACCGGCGGGGTGGTGATCACCGCGTGGGTGCTGCCCGAAGTGGTCGCCGGGTTCCTGCTGTACGCCTTCTTCCGCCGCGAGGGCACGCTCAACGCGATCCTGGAAGTCCTCCATCTGCCGCGCCAGAACTGGCTGTTCACCCTGCCGATCCTGGCGGTGTCGTTCGCCAACGTCTGGCGCGGCACCGCCTTCTCGATGCTCGTCTACTCGGCCGCGCTCGACGAGATACCGCAGGAGGTCACGGAAGCGGCCGAGGTGGACGGCGCGGGCGGCTGGCGGCGCATGTGGCACATCACGCTGCCGATGATCCGCCGCTCCATCGGCACCAACCTGATGCTCAACACCCTCCAGACGCTCTCGGTGTTCGGGCTGATCTGGGTGATGACCCGGGGCGGGCCCGGCGACCGCAGCCAGACCCTGCCGCTGTACATGTACGAGCAGGCGTTCCAGAACAGCATGATCGGCTACGCGACGGCGGTCGCCCTGCTGCTGCTCGTCGTCGGCTCCCTGTTCTCGGTCCTGTATCTGCGTCTGCTGCGTACGGAGGTCTGACGACAGCCATGGCCCGGACCCTCTCCTCCCGCCGCACGGCCCGCCGGCTCGCGGCCGACGCGGGACTGCTCTGCGTCGCCGTCGCGTTCGCGCTGCCGCTCGCCTGGGTGGTGCTCTCCTCCCTCGATCCGCGCGCGGACCTCAGGGTGAAGGCGCCGGACGGTGTCACGCTCGGCAACTTCGACGCCGTCCTCACCCCGGACATCACCCTCACCCCGCTGCTCAACAGCCTGATCCTGTGCGGCGGGGCGACCCTGCTGACCGTGGTGTGCGCGGCGCTCGCCGCCTATCCGCTGTCCCGGTTCCGCTCGCGGTTCAACCGGCCGTTCCTGCTGACCGTGCTGTTCGCGACGAGCCTGCCCGTCACGGCGATCATGGTGCCGGTGTACGCCCTGTTCGTCCGGGTGAACCTCATCGACACCATGCAGGGCACGATCCTGTTCTTCGCCGCGTCCGCGCTGCCCTTCGCGATCTGGCTGATGAAGAACTTCATGGACGGGGTGCCGAAGGAACTGGAGGAGGCGGCCTGGACGGACGGCGCCTCGGCGCTCCAGTCGCTGGTGCGGATCGTGCTGCCGCTGATGGGGCCGGGCGTCTCCGTGGTGACCGTCTTCAGCTTCGTGATGATGTGGGGGAACTTCTTCGTCCCCTTCATGCTGCTGTTCAGCCCGGACCTGATGCCGGCCTCGGTCGGCATCAACGAGTTCTTCGGCAACCACGGCACGGTGATCTACGGGCAGCTGGCCGCCTACTCGGTCATCTACTCGACACCGGTGATCCTGCTGTACGTCCTGGTGGCCCGCCGGATGGGCGGCGGCTTCGCCCTCGGCGGGGCCGTCAAGGGGTGAGCCGCCCGCGCTCCGGAAGACCCGACCCGGCCTCGTCTAGAAGACCGACTCGGCCTCGTCCATGCGGTCCTTGGGAACCGTCTTCAGCTCCGTGACGGCCTCCGCGAGCGGCACCATCACGATGTCGGTGCCGCGCAGCGCGGTCATCCGGCCGAACTCGCCCCGGTGCGCGGCCTCCACCGCGTGCCAGCCGAAGCGGGTCGCGAGCACCCGGTCGTACGCGGTCGGCGTGCCGCCGCGCTGGACGTGGCCGAGGATGACCGGCTTGGCCTCCTTGCCGAGGCGCCGCTCCAGCTCGTACGCGAGGGCCGTGCCGATGCCCTGGAAGCGCTCGTGGCCGTACTGGTCGATCTCGCCGTGTCCGTAGTCCATGGTGCCCTCGGCGGGGTGGGCGCCCTCGGCGACGCAGATCACGGCGAACTTCTTGCCGCGGTCGAAGCGCTCCTCGACCATCTTGATCAGGTCGCCGGGGTCGAAGGGCCGCTCGGGCAGGCAGATGCCGTGGGCGCCCGCGGCCATGCCGGACTCCAGGGCGATCCAGCCGGCGTGCCGGCCCATGACCTCGACGACCATCACGCGCTGGTGGGACTCGGCGGTGGTCTTCAGCCGGTCCATGGCCTCGGTCGCCACGCCGACGGCGGTGTCGAAGCCGAAGGTGCGGTCGGTGGAGGAGATGTCGTTGTCGATGGTCTTCGGCACGCCGACGACGGGCAGACCCGCGTCGGAGAGCATCCGGGCCGCGGTCAGCGTGCCCTCGCCGCCGATCGGGATGAGCGCGTCGATGCCGAAGGAACGCATGATGTCGGCGCCGCTCTCGCACGCCTCGCGCAGCCGGTCGCGCTCCAGCCGGGAGGAGCCGAGTATGGTGCCGCCGCGCGCCAGGATGCCGCTGACCGCGTCCAGGTCGAGCGTGCGGTAGTGGCCGTCGAGCAGTCCCCGGTAGCCGTCCTCGAAGCCGATGACCTCGTCGCCGTACTGCGCGACGGCACGGTGCACGACCGACCGGATCACTGCGTTCAGGCCGGGGCAGTCGCCGCCTGCGGTGAGAACTCCGATGCGCATCGTGCTGTGTCTCCTGCTCGCTTCGATACCGGTGAGCCACACCGATTCTTTCATGCCCGGAACCCGGAACGCCGCTGCCCCTCCTGGCGGGCGCCTTAACCTCGCGCGGGGGTATTGTCAAGATGGTTCTGCTCACCTCGGTGGGCGATTTTTGTGCACGGACGACGACGAACCACGCCGTCCTCACACGAAACGGAGAGCACGCGTGACGCGCAGCGTGTACGTGACCGGTATCGACCGCGGCGACGGCCGCCAGGTCGTCGAGCTGGGGGTGATGGAGATCCTCACCCGGCAGGTCGACCGGGTGGGAGTCTTCCGACCGCTCGTCCATCACATACCCGACCACCTCTTCGATCTGCTGCGGGCCCGCTACCGGCTCTCCCAGGACCCCGCGACCGTGTACGGGATGGACTACCACGAGGCGTCCGCCCTCCAGGCCGAGCGCGGCACCGACGAGCTGGTGTCCACCCTCGTCGACCGCTTCCACGCCGTCGCCCGCGACTACGACGTGGTCCTCGTCCTCGGCACCGACTTCGCCGACACCCAGCTGCCCGACGAACTCGCCCTGAACGCACGGCTCGCCAACGAGTTCGGCGCCGCCGTGATCCCGGTCGTCGGCGGCCGCAAGCAGACCGCCGAGTCCGTGCGCGCCGAGATCCGCAACGCCTACCGGGCCTACGCCGGCCTGGGCTGCGACGTGCTCGCCATGGTCGCCAACCGGGTGGCCCGCGAGGACCGCGACCGGATCGCCGAGCGGGTCGACGGCCGCCTCCCGGTGCCCTGCTACGTCGTGCCCGACGAGCCCGCCCTGTCCGCGCCGACGGTGGCCCAGATCTGCCAGGCCCTCGACGCCAGGGTGCTGCTCGGCGACGACTCCGGGCTCGCCCGCGACGCGCTCGACTTCGTCTTCGGCGGGGCCATGCTGCCCAACCTGCTGGCCGCGCTGACCCCGGGCTGTCTGGTCGTGACCCCGGGCGACCGCGCCGACCTGGTCGTCGGCTCGTTCGCCGCGCACAGCGCGAGCACCCCGCCCATCGCCGGTGTGCTGCTCACCCTGAACGAGGTGCCGAGCGACGAGATCCTCACCCTCGCCGCCCGCCTCGCCCCCGGCACCCCGGTCATCTCCGTGCCGGGCAACAGCTTCCCCACCGCCGAGCGGCTGTTCTCCCTGGAGGGCAAGCTGAACGCGGCCACCCCGCGCAAGGCGGAGACCGCGCTCGGCCTGTTCGAGCGGTACGTCGACACCGGGGACCTCCTCAAGCGGGTGAGCACCCCGAGCAGCGACCGGGTCACCCCGATGATGTTCGAGCACCAGCTGCTGGAGCAGGCCCGTTCCGACCGGCGCCGGGTCGTCCTGCCGGAGGGCACCGAGGAGCGGGTGCTGCGCGCTGCCGAGGTGCTGCTGCGCCGCGGTGTGTGCGACCTGACCCTGCTCGGGCCGCTCGACCAGATCCGCAAGAAGGCCGCCGACCTCGGCATCGACCTCGGCGACACCCAGCTGATCGACCCGGCCACCTCCGAACTGCGGGACTCCTTCGCCGAGAAGTACGCCCAGCTGCGCGCCCACCGGGGCGTGACGGTCGAGCTGGCCTACGACGTCGTCTCCGACGTGAACTACTTCGGCACGCTGATGGTCCAGGAGGGCCTGGCCGACGGCATGGTGTCGGGTTCCGTGCACTCCACGGCCGCCACCATCCGGCCCGCCTTCGAGATCATCAAGACCACACCTGACTCCTCGATCGTCTCGTCGGTGTTCTTCATGTGCCTGGCCGACAAGGTGCTGGTCTACGGCGACTGCGCGGTCAACCCCGACCCGAACGCCGAGCAGCTGGCGGACATCGCCATCCAGTCGGCGGCCACGGCCGCGCGCTTCGGCGTGGAGCCGCGGATCGCGATGCTGTCGTACTCCACCGGTACGTCCGGCACGGGCGTCGACGTCGACAAGGTGCGCGAGGCCACCGAACTGGCGCGCTCGCGGCGGCCCGACCTGAAGGTCGAGGGCCCGATCCAGTACGACGCGGCCGTGGAGCCGACGGTCGCCGCGACCAAACTGCCGGGCTCCGAGGTGGCCGGGCAGGCGTCGGTGCTGATCTTCCCGGACCTCAACACGGGCAACAACACCTACAAGGCCGTGCAGCGTTCGGCCGGCGCGATCGCGGTCGGGCCGGTCCTCCAGGGGCTGCGCAAGCCCGTCAACGACCTGTCCCGGGGCGCGCTCGTCCAGGACATCGTGAACACCGTCGCCATCACGGCGATCCAGGCCCAGATCCCCGACCAGAAGGTGTCCGAGCAGTGAGCCCCAGCCGTGTCCTCGTCCTCAACTCCGGTTCCTCGTCGGTGAAGTACCAGCTGCTGGACATGAGTGACCGCAGCCGGCTGGCCGTCGGTCTCGTGGAGCGCATCGGCGAGCAGACCTCCCGGCTCCGGCACACGTGCGTGAGCACGGGCGACACCCGTGAGCAGAACGGGCCGATCGCCGACCACGAGGCCGCCCTCAAGGCCGTGGCGGAGGAGCTGGGCCGCGACGGCATCGGGCTGGAGTCCCCGGAGCTTGCCGCGATCGGCCACCGGGTGGTGCACGGCGGTCTGTTCTTCACCGAGCCGACGGTCGTGGACGAGGAGGTGCTCACCGAGATCGAGCGCCTCGTCCCGGTCGCGCCGCTGCACAACCCCGCCAACCTCACCGGCATCCGCACCGCGCAGGCCCTGCGCCCCGACCTGCCCCAGGTCGCCGTCTTCGACACGGCGTTCCACACGACGATGCCGGAGGCGGCGGCGCGCTACGCCATCGACCCGAAGCTCGCCGACCGCCACCGCATCCGCCGCTACGGCTTCCACGGCACCTCGCACGCGTACGTCTCCCGCGAGACCGCGAGGCTGCTGGGCCGGGCGCCGGAGGACGTGAACGTGATCGTGCTGCACCTGGGCAACGGGGCGTCGGCCTCGGCGGTGCGCGGCGGGACGTGCGTGGACACCTCCATGGGGCTCACGCCGCTGGAGGGGCTGGTGATGGGAACGCGCTCCGGCGACCTCGATCCGGCCGTCATCTTCCATTTGCAGCGGGTTGGCGGAATGTCCATGGACGAGATCGACACTCTTCTCAACAAGAGAAGCGGTCTCTTCGGCCTGTGCGGCGACAATGACATGAGGGAGATCCGGCGGCGGATCGACGAGGGGGACGCGGAGGCGCGGCTGGCCTTCGACATCTACATTCACCGCCTGAAGAAGTACATCGGTGCCTATTACGCGGTACTGGGACGGGTGGACGCGGTCGTGTTCACGGCGGGGGTCGGGGAGAACGCGGACGAGGTGCGGGCGGCGGCCGTCGAGGGCTTGGAGGGACTGGGCCTCTCGGTGGACGACGCGCTGAACGCCGTGCGCGACGACCGGGCGCGGCTGATCTCGCCGGAGGGCTCCCGGGTGGCCGTGGCGGTGGTGCCGACCGACGAGGAACTGGAGATCGCGACACAGACCTACGCACTGGTCGGAAATAACGGCTGAGCATAAAGCCGCTCACTTGTATCTTCCGCCAGACGGAATATTCCGTAGCGAAACAAACCGATAGGATCGCCCCATGCGCCGTTCGAAAATCGTCTGTACTCTCGGCCCCGCGGTCGACTCCCACGAGAAGCTCGTCTCCATGATCGAGGCGGGTATGAATGTGGCCCGGTTCAATTTCAGTCACGGCACCCACGCCGACCACCAGGGCCGGTACGACCGCGTCCGGGCGGCGGCGAAGGAGACGGGCCGTGCCATCGGCGTCCTCGCCGACCTCCAGGGCCCGAAGATCCGTCTGGAGACCTTCGCCGAGGGTCCGGTCGAGCTGGAGCGCGGTGACGAGTTCGTCATCACGGCCGAGGACGTGCCGGGCGACAAGCAGATCTGCGGTACGACGTACAAGGGGCTGCCGTCCGACGTCGCGCGCGGCGACCAGATCCTCATCAACGACGGCAACGTCGAGCTGAAGGTCCTGGACGTCGAGGGCCCGCGGGTGAAGTCGATCGTCATCGAGGGCGGTGTCGTCTCCGACCACAAGGGCATCAACCTGCCCGGCGCGGCCGTCAACGTGCCCGCGCTCAGCGAGAAGGACATCGAGGACCTGCGCTTCGCGCTGCGCATGGGCTGCGACATGGTCGCCCTGTCCTTCGTCCGCGACGCCAAGGACATCCAGGACGTCCACCGGGTCATGGACGAGGAGGGCCGCCGCGTCCCCGTCATCGCCAAGGTGGAGAAGCCGCAGGCGGTCGACAACATGGAGGACGTCGTGATGGCGTTCGACGGTGTGATGGTCGCCCGTGGCGACCTCGCCGTCGAGTACCCGCTCGAAAAGGTCCCCATGGTGCAGAAGCGCCTGATCGAGCTGTGCCGGCGCAACGCCAAGCCGGTGATCGTGGCGACCCAGATGATGGAGTCGATGATCACCAACTCCCGTCCCACGCGCGCCGAGGCGTCCGACGTGGCCAACGCGATCCTGGACGGCGCGGACGCGGTCATGCTGTCGGCCGAGTCGAGCGTGGGCGCGTACCCGGTCGAGACGGTCAGGACGATGTCGAAGATCGTCCAGGCGGCCGAGGAGGAGCTGCTCTCCAAGGGCCTCCAGCCGCTCGTGCAGGGCAAGAAGCCGCGCACGCAGGGCGGTTCGGTCGCCCGCGCGGCCTGCGAGATCGCGGACTTCCTCGGCGGCAAGGGCCTGATCGCCTTCACGCAGTCCGGTGACACCGCCCGCCGGCTGTGCCGCTACCGCGCGGAGCAGCCGATCGTCGCGTTCACCACCGACGAGGCCACCCGCAACCAGCTCACGCTGAGCTGGGGCGTGGAGTCCCACGTCGTGCCGTTCGTCAACAGCACCGACGAGATGGTCGACCTGGTGGACCAGGAGCTGGCCAAGCTGGGCCGCTTCGACGCGGGTGACACGGTGATCATCACGGCCGGCTCGCCCCCCGGCGTCCCCGGCACCACCAACATGGTCCGGGTCCACCACCTGGGCGGCGTCACCTCCTGACGCACCGCGCGTACGAACGGCCGTGGCCCCGGCCCTCCTTGGACGGAGGGCCGGGGCCACGGCCTTGTGCGGCTCCCGGACGGGTTCGTGGGGCGGTCAGCCGGTGGTGTACACGTGCATCCCGGGCACGTGCAGGGTGCCGCCGAACTGGGCCGCCTGCGTCACCTTGACGTTGGTGAAGTAGATCAGCGGGATGTTGAGCGGCGGCGGGCTGTCGGGACTGAAGGTCACCGGGATCAGACCGAACAGGTTGCCCGAGATGCTCTGGGTGTACATCACGGTGTCGCCGTCGCGGATGGTCGACGTCGACCCCTGGGCCGCCTGCACGTGGTAGGTCTTGCCGGACTGCGAGTCGTCCACCGTCTGGTGCAGGTCCCCGATGTCGGTGCCGTCGGAGATGACGTACTTGAGCACCTTCTTGGTGGTGCCGCCGGCCGTCCTCACCTCCACGACGCCCTGGTAGTCGGCGCCCTTGAGCAACAGCGAACTGGCGTTCAGGTGCCAGGGGTCGTCCGACACCGGCACCTTGTTGTCGACCCCGCCGGTGTCGTCGGTGGCGACCGGGCAGTCGTCGGCGTCGGCGCCCGCCGTGGGCAGCGCGGAGGCCGCCGAACCGGCCGCCTCCTGCACGGCCCCGGTGGTGTCGTCGACGGTCTTCGTGGTGTCCTTCAGCGTCTTGGCCGCCGTGTCGGTGGTGTCCTTCACGGTGTCGTCGACCGTCTTGCCGGCCTTGCCGACCGTGTCCTCGACGGTGCCGGTGACGCCTCCGACGAGATCCTTGGAGGCGTCCGGCGTGGCCGAGGCCGACGCGGACGGTGTGGCGGACGGCGACGGGCTCGCGGTGGACTTCGACGCGGAACCACCGCCGAGGATGCCGGTGATGGTGTCGCCGATGGTGCCGAGCAGGTCCCCGCCCGTCTGGGACGGCGTGCTGTCCGGCGCCGTGGTGCCGGGCTTCCCGGTGTCCCCCGAGGGTGCGGAGGACTGGGACGCGGACGGTGTGGGCCCGGCCTGGTCGTCGGAACCTGAATCCGACGAAGAGTCCTTGCCCGGTTCGCCCTTGCCCGGCTCGGCCGTGTCCCCGGCGCTCGCCGAGGGGCTCGCCGTGGGGTCCGCCGACTCGTCCGCGCTCGCCGAGGCGGACGGGGACGGTGTCGCCGAGGCGTCCTTGGAGCCGTCGAGCGCGGTGACGCAGTCCTTGTACTCGTCGGCCGTCAGGCTCTTGGACGCCGGCGGCGACGACGAGTCGTTGCCCGCGGCGAGGGCGAGCGTGGACGTGAAGCCCATGCCGACGAGGACGGCGGTCGGCATCGCCACGGAGGCGATGGCCTTGCCGGCCGGCATGTGGAACCTGGTGAACAGCGGCTTCTTGGGTGCCGCGTGGCGCGGCCCGGTTCTCACACGGGACTCCTCCACCTCTGTCCCGCGGGTCACCTCGTCAGCCGGCACTGTGCCTCCCGTTCGCCCCGTTGGCCGGGCTCGTTCCTGACAGGTCGTTCGCCGTACCCGTGCCGCCGTCTCCCGCGCCGCCCGTCTCGGCCGGCTGCGGCTGCTGCGGCCGTCCCGGCGCCCAGGAGACGGCCATCGCGCCGCCGACCAGGGCGAACAGGAAGCCCACCAGGAAGCCGCCGAAGTTGGACACGGGGAGGGACACCAGCGCCAGCAGGATCGCGGCGACTCCGGCGAAGGTCCGTACGTGCTGCTGGAACCAGAGGCTGATGCCCAGCACGATGAGCAACACACCGATGATCAGGGATCCGGCGCCCGCGGTGGTCGCCATCGCCAGCGTGAGATGGCCGACCTGGAGATGCGCGTACGGGAAGTACATGATCGGGAAACCACTGAGCAAGACGAACAGACCGGCCCAGAAAGGACGCGTTCCCCGCCAGTCGTGGAACTGGAGCCTCCGGCGGGCGAACGTGCCGGATTCGGCGGCAGGGGTCTCGGCGCTCATGGAAAACAGCTCCCTGGTGCGGTGTTGCTGTAGTAGTGGTGTGGGCCGCGTGTGAAGACGCGGTCCACGTGGGACGGGCGGGGGCGCCAGAGGCTCCCCCGCCCGTCATCGAGTGCTTAGAAGCACTCCTTGGCACCCGTCGAAAGCGACATGTGCAGCCCGCTGAGCTTGAAGGTTCCGGCGGTGGTGGCCCACGCCGTCTGCTCCACCTTGGTCAGCGTGGCCGTGTCGGCCTGCTGCGCGAACCCGAAGGGGTTCGCCTGGTCGCCGCTCTTGATGCCGGGGCCCTTGTGGGCGTCCTTGGCGGCGACACCGATGTCGATGTTGTCGAACGTGGCGTCCGCTTTGAGGTCGGCGACATCGATGTAGATGTTGTCGGCCTCGACCGGCGTGCCGTTGGCGCCCGCTTCGAGCTTCAGGCTGACGGAGCCGAACACCGGGATGTTGGGCGTGACGACGGACTGGCAGAGATTGGTGATCTCGGCCTTGGTGAACGCGGAGACGGCGACGGGGTGAGCCGTCTTCTGGCCGTCGAGCGTGTAACCGCTGTCGATCGCCCCGTACTGCTCGAAGCCGTGGCCCACCAGCTGGTCGGCCGACACCTTGAACGACTGGCCGGACACGCTGAACGACGCCGCGAGAGCGCCCTGCGCGAGCGCGACACCTATGCACGCAGTGGCGGCCACGCTGGGCACCATGACCACAGCGAACCGCTTCCATCTGGTCCCGCCACGCACTTGGGACTCCATATTTCCTCCTTCTCGGACGTACATCTCCTGGCCCGGTGTCGCCGTCGGCGGCTCGGCCGGGCAGGGATGGGAGAAGTGCTACGTCCTCGGGAAGGAGAGCGCCCGCACTCGGAGGCGCGAATCGCGCACCGATCACCGGCGATCACCCCCGAGCGACAACCACTGGTCGCGCCTGACACGCATCACGCACAACCCTGCCGGACAGGCTTCGCCTGGTCGGGCGAAGACCCCCCTGTCCTGGAACCGGCGCCACTGCCGCCGGCTCCGCTCGGTGGGGACCCAGGTGAATCCGCCCGCCCGACCGGCTGTCGGGGATGCGGAAATGGACCGAGCGGCCCCGATCGTGGTGCATTCTCGCCGCCCGCACAAGGGGAGCCGTTACTGGCTAGTAACGGCGGGATGACCGAAGGGCGACCCGCCGCTCTCGAAGGGGCACGCTCGGTGGTTTCCCAGGGCAGAACAAAAGAGTTCAGAGACGGATCTAACCGGGCAGACGATCAACCACGACTTACTGCAAGTAACAGCGGCCGCGTTTACCAAGATTTGGCAAAGCGCGGCCGCGGTGACCTCTCGTCGGCAAATCTTTCACGCGGGCATCACATGCCCTTGCGTTTAGCAACTGGTCACGAAGGGGTCACGCCCCGCCCGGCGTTGGGCTCAGAACAGTGCGCGCGCGAGGGCCCGGCGCGCCCCGATCACCCGGGGGTCGTCGGCCCCGACGACCTCGAACAGCTCCAGCAGACGGCGTCGTACGGCCTCGCGGTCGTCGCCCGCCGTGCGCTGCACCGTCTCGATGAGCCGCCCGAACGCGTCCTCCACATGGCCGCCCACGAGGTCCAGGTCGGCCGCCGTGATCTGCGCCTGCACATCACCCGGCTTCTCGGCCGCCTCCCGGCGCACCTGCTGCGGGTCCACGTTCTGCACACGCTGGAGCAATTCGGCCTGTGCCAGACCGAGTTGGGCCTCCGGGTGGCCCGGGTCGTCGCTCAGCACGTTCTTGTACGCCTGGACGGCGCCGGCCAGGTCGCCCGAGTCCAGCGCCTGGACCGCGGCTTCGAGGAGCGCGTCGTAGGGCCCCTCCGGCGGAGCGCCGGCCGTGGCCTCGGCGCCGCCCGGCTCCGCGTCGGGGTCGACGGTCAGGCCGGTCAGCCCGAAGCGCTGCTCGGCGACCTGCACCAGTTGGTCGAGGGTCTGGCGGATCTGCTCCTCGCCCGCCGCGCCCTGGAAGAGCGGGAGCGCCTGGCCGGCGACGACGGCGAAGACGGCCGGGATGCCCTGGATCCCGAACTGCTGCATCAGCATCTGGTTGGCGTCGACGTCGATCTTCGCGAGCAGGAAGCGCCCGTTGTACTCGACGGCCAGTCGCTCCAGGACCGGGCTCAGCTGCTTGCAGGGCTGACACCACTCGGCCCAGAAGTCGATGACGACCGGTACTTCCGCGGAGCGCTGGAGGATGTCGCGCTCGAATCCCGCTTCATCGACGTCGATGACGAGGTCGGCCGGGGAGACGGCTCCCGTCCCGCCCTGCCGGGCGGCCTCGGCGCGCGTCTGCTCCGCCTTGGCCTTGGCCTCTTGGGCCGCCTTCACCGCGGCGAGGTCGACGACGCCGCTCATGGACATGTTCCGTGGCTGCATGCGTCCATCCTCCCCCGTTCCCGCGCGTGTGTGAAAAGCGGCGGGAAAGCGCGTGCCGGGTCCCCACCCCACGCACTTCTGCTCGTCGCTCATCCGTCCGTGAACGTCGGCCCGCGCACGTCCCGCGCGAGCTTTCGCTACGAGCCGTAGCGTAATGCCGGGAGGGGTCCGCACAACACCTCTCTCCGGTGATCTCCCTCACGGCGGCGGATGAAACGCCGGTGGTTATGGTCTTCGCATGCAGAGCCGCACCCCCGCCGCCCGTCCGGGCCGCCCGCGCAGCGCCGCCGCGGACGCCGCGATCCTGGCGGCGACCCGTCAGGCCCTGGTCGAGCTGGGCTGGTCGGGACTGACGCTGGGGGACGTGGCGAACCGGGCCGGGGTGGCCAAGACGACGCTCTACCGCCGCTGGTCGGGCAAGAACGAACTGGTCGTCGACGCGGTGGCCGAGCTGTTCGACGAACTGGAGCTGCCCGACCGCGGCACGCTCGCCGCCGACGTCGAGGGCGTGGTGCTCCAGTTCGCGGCGATCCTGGCCCGGCCTGAGGCCAAGAGCGGGCTGATGGCCGTGGTGGCGGAGTCGATCAGGGACGACGCGCTGCGCGAGCGCATCCGGTGCTCGATCGTCGAGCGGCAGAAGCGGCTGGTCCTGGAGGGCAGGGCGCGGGCGCAGCGGCGCGGCGAGCTGCCGCCGGAGACGGACGCGACGCGGGCCGCGCGCGCGGTCGACCTCATCTTCGACATCGTCGCCGGGGCGGTGGTGCACCGCACGCTGGTGAGCGCGGAGCCGGCGAACGAGGAGTGGGTCAGGCGCTTCACGGCGGTCCTGCTGGGCGGCCTCGCCGCGGCGGACGGCTGACCCCGCGGCCGTGGCGGCCGTGCGTCGTCCGCTGGTCGTCGAGGAGTTCCGACCCGGGTGTGTGCCGGCCGGGCGGCGGCCGGCACACACGGCGGGTGACGGCGGGCGGTCAGAAGCCGGCGGGCTCCGTGTAGACGCCCCACTCGTCCCGCAGGACGCCGCAGATCTCACCGAGCGTGGCCTCGGCGCGCACCGCGTCCAGCATCGGGCCGATCATGTTGGCGCCGGAGCGTGCGGCGGCCAGCATCCCGTCCAGCCCCGCCCGCACGGCCGCCTCGTCCCGCGCCACCCGGCGTGCGCCGAGCACCCGGACCTGCTCGCGCTCCACCTCGTGGCTGACGCGCAGGATCTCCAGGTCGCCGGTGACGGACCCGGTGTGGACGTTGACGCCCACCACCCGCTTGTCGCCCTTCTCCAAGGACTGCTGGTAGCGGAACGCGGACTCGGCGATCTCGCCGGTGAACCAGCCGTCCTCGATGCCGCGCAGGATGCCGGAGGTGACCGGCCCGATGGGGTGCCGGCCGTCGGGGTGCGCCCGCAGACCCCGCTCCTTGATCTGGTCGAAGATCTTCTCGGCGTCGGCCTCGATGCGGTCGGTGAGCTGCTCGACGAACCACGAACCGCCCAGCGGATCGGCCACGTTGGCGACGCCGGTCTCCTCCATCAGCACCTGCTGGGTGCGCAGCGCGATCTCGGCGGCCCGCTCGCTGGGCAGGGCGAGGGTCTCGTCGAGGGCGTTGGTGTGCAGCGAGTTGGTGCCGCCGAGCACCGCGGCCAGCGCCTCGACGGCCGTGCGCACCACGTTGTTGTACGGCTGCTGGGCGGTCAGCGAGACGCCGGCGGTCTGGGTGTGGAAGCGCAGCCACTGCGCCTTCTCGCTCTTCGCGCCGTAGACGTCCCGCATCCAGCGGGCCCAGATCCTGCGCGCGGCGCGGAACTTGGCGATCTCCTCGAAGAAGTCCACGTGCGCGTCGAAGAAGAAGGACAGGCCGGGGGCGAAGACGTCGACGTCCAGGCCGCGGCTGAGGCCCAGTTCGACGTACCCGAACCCGTCCGCGAGCGTGTACGCCAGCTCCTGCGCGGCCGTCGCCCCGGCCTCGCGGATGTGGTAGCCGGAGACGGAGAGCGGCTTGTAGGCGGGGATGCCGGCGGCGCAGTGCTCCATCAGGTCGCCGATCAGCCGCAGATGGGGCTCGGGCTGGAACAGCCACTCCTTCTGGGCGATGTACTCCTTGAAGATGTCCGTCTGGAGCGTGCCGTTGAGGACGGCCGGGTCGACGCCCTGGCGTTCGGCGGCGACGAGGTACATGCAGAAGACGGGGACGGCGGGGCCGCTGATGGTCATGGAGGTCGTGACGTCGCCGAGCGGGATGTCCTTGAACAGGACCTCCATGTCGGCGGCCGAGTCGATCGCGACGCCGCAGTGCCCGACCTCGCCGAGCGAGCGGGGGTCGTCGGAGTCGCGGCCCATGAGCGTCGGCATGTCGAAGGCGACGGACAGTCCGCCGCCGCCCGCGGCCAGGATCATCTTGTAGCGCTCGTTGGTCTGCTCGGCGTTGCCGAACCCGGCGAACTGCCGGATCGTCCAGGTGCGACCCCGGTAGCCGGTCGGATACAGGCCGCGGGTGAACGGATACTCGCCCGGCCAGCCGATCCGCTCGAAGCCCTCGTAGGTGTCCCCGGGCCGGGGCCCGTAGACCGGCTCGACGGGGTCACCCGAGAGCGTGGTGAAGTCGGCGTCGCGCCTGCGCGCGGCGTCATAGCGGGCCTGCCAGCGTCGGCGGCCGTCCTCGATGGCGTGAGCGTCCATGCCTTCGAATTTACTAGGACGTCCAAGTAAATGTCGACGGCAAACCGCCACGTGTGGGACACGCGACGGTGGAGCCTATGCCTTGACAGGGGCCGGGGCCTGGTCGGCGACCTTGGCCTCCAGCTCGTGGCTGATCTTCCGCTCGACGAAGAAGGCGGCCGTGGGGATGGTGCCCGCGAGCAGCACCCACAGCTGCCGGCCGACCGGCCACTTCGCCTTGGAACCGAGGTCGAAGGCGACCACGAGGTACACGACGTACAGCCAGCCGTGCGCGATGGCGACCACTCGGGTGAAGTCGGCGGCCCCGTCGACGTCGAGGCCGTACTTCGCGATCATGCTCAGACACAGCAGCACCAGCAGCACACCGGTGGTGTAGGCCATCACGCGGTAGCGGGTCAGCACGCTTCGTTTCATGGGCACGAGCGTAACCGTACGTTCCGGGAGATCTTGGGCCGGGTCACTCGTCGTCGAAATCGTGGGCGGAGACCCGCAGGGGCCGCAGCATCGCGAAGATCTCGCCGCACTCCTCCGCGTCGTACACGCCGAGGCCGAAGTCCATCGCCATCAGGTCGCGGGTGGCCGACTCGACGACCTCTCGACCCTTGTCGGTGATCACGGCGAGCGTGCCGCGGCCGTCGTTCGGGTTGGGCCGCTTGGCCACCAGACCGGAGCGCACCAGACGGTCCACGGTGTTCGTCACGGACGTGGGGTGCACCATGAGCCGCTCGCCGATCTTTGACATCGTCAGCTCACCGGCCTTGGAGAAGGTGAGCAGCACCAGCGCCTCGTAGCGCGCGAACGTCAGCCCGTACGGCTTGACCACCGCGTCGACCTCGGCCAGCAGGATCTGCTGCGCCCGCATGATCGAGGTGATCGCGGCCATCGAGGGCACGTTCCCCCAGCGCTGCTTCCACAGGTCGTCGGCACGGGCGATGGGATCGAAGGGAAGACTGAGAGGCTTCGGCACGAACCCGACCCTACCGGCCGGTCATATACCGGTCAGCCCCGTCTCGGCTTTCGGTCGCCCGCAGCGCCAGGGCCAGCGCGCAGCAGCACACCGCGCCCAGCGCACCGGCCCCGGCGACGGTGGCCCGCACCCCGGCGAACTCGGCGACGACACCCGCGAGCGCCATGCCCACGCCCTGGATGGTCATGAGCCCGGCGCTCAGCACGGTCATGGCCCGTCCGCGCAGCCCCTCGGGCACGGCCCGCACCAGCCACTGGTCCAGTCCCAGGGTGTACGCCGTCCCCGCCCCGGAGAGCAGCAGGAGCAGCAGCGACGGCACCAGGCCGGGGCGCAGGGCGTAGCCGAGGTAGGGCAGCAGGGTGAGGCAGACCAGCGGGAGGGCGACACGTTCGCGGGCCGGGGGTGCGAGCCGCGCCCCCGCGAACAGCTCACCGGCGACCGTGCCGACGGGCAGCGCGCACATCAGCAGGCCGAGGCCGGTGGAGCCGGCGCCCAGCGCGTCGGCGTACGGGGCGGCCAGCGCCTCGGGCACCACGGAGAACAGGGCCGGGATCCAGAAGAGGAGCAGCAGGAGGCGCACCCGGCGGTCGGCGAGCAGCTGCCGGGAGCCGGCCAGGCCCCGGGTCGCCGTGGCGCGGGCGGGCCGGGCTCGGGTGCCCAGGCGCAGCAGGGCGGCCGAGGCCAGGAAGGTGGCGACGGTGACGAGCAGGGCGTGCCGGGGCGCGACGACGGTGAGCAGCAGCCCGCCGAGGCCGTACCCGATCAGCAGCGCGCTCTGCGCGACGATGCGCAGCAGGGAGCGGCCGAGGACGAACAGGTCGCCGCCGCCCAGGATGTCGGCGAGGGTGGCCATCCGGGTGCCGGCGAACACCGGGGAGACGACGGCGAGGCAGCAGCGCAGGGCGAGCAGGACGGTGATGCCGGTGCCGGGCACCGCCATCAGGGCGACGCAGCCCGCGCACACCAGGTCGCACACCACGAGGACGCGGCGGGCGGGGAAGCGGTCGGCGAGCCCGGCGAGGAGCGTGCCGCCGAGGAGGTACGGCAGGAAGCCCAGCGCGAAGGCGAGCGCGCTCAGCAGGGGCGAGCCGGTGAGGTCGTAGACGAGCACGGACAGCGCGATCTCGCTGACGATCACGCCGAGCATGGACAGGACGTGCGCGGCGAAGACGGCGCGGAACTCGCGCACGGCGAAGACACGGGTGTAGCCGGTGTCCGGCGCCTTCGGGGCCTGGGGGTCTGCGGTCACGGACGGCAGGGTGCACGGGGGCGCGGGGGCGGCCGTAGAGTTTCGGCGTCAGCCGAATCTTCCGCCGGAGCTGCCCGTGTCGTCGCGACTGCACTTCGCGGAGGAGGACTTCCTGCGCTGCCGGTTCTCGCTGTCGCCGCTGTGGGAGACGACGGAGGCGGTGCGCACGCTGCGGCGGCCGGACCGGCACGGGTACCACGCGCACTGGCTGCGCCGCATCCGTACGGCGGCGGCCGGCCTCGACCTCGCCCCGCTGTGGCTGCTGATGCCGCGGCGCGGGCACTCGCCGGACTGGCTGGTCCCGCCGCCGCTCGGTCCGGCGGCGACGTTCGAGGAGGAGCTGGCGACGGTGCGGGCGGCCGATCCCGGGGCGGCGCGCGAGGACACGGCGCGATCGCTCGCGGACACCCCGGGGGCGCTGGAGTCGCCGCGGGGCCGGGCCTGGCTGGCCGATCCGGCGCGGATGATCCGCGAGCTGACCGGGGTGCTGGAGGAGGCGTGGCGGGTGCTGGTCGAGCCGGACTGGCCACGGCTGCGGGCGCTGCTGGAGGCGGACGTCGTGTTCCACTCGCGGCGGCTGGCGGAGGTGGGTCTCGGCGGGCTGCTCCCGGAGATCAGCCGGCGCTGCGGCTGGCACGCCGGGACGCTGACCGTCGAGTCCCGGGGGCGGCACGAGCGGCACCTCGGCGGGCGGGGGCTGGTGCTGATGCCGAGCGTGTTCGTCTGGCCGGACGTGGTCAGCAGCTTCGATCCGCCGTGGCAGCCCGCGCTGGTCTATCCGGCGCGGGGCATCGGGGGCCTGTGGTCACAGCCCGCCGAGCGCGCCCCGGACGCCCTGGTCCGGCTCCTCGGCCGGGGCCGGGCGAGCGTCCTGGCGGCCCTGGACGAGCCGGCGACGACGACCGCGCTGTCCCGCCGGCTCCCGCTGTCCCCCTCGTCGGTCTCCGCCCATCTGACCGCGCTGCGCGACGCGGGCCTGCTCACCGCCCGCCGCTACGGCCACGAGGTCCACTACGAACGCACCCCCCTGGGCATCGCCCTGGCCACGGGCGGCTGAGCGGAACCACCGGGCGAGGTGGCGTCGCTACTGGGCCAGGTGGCGTTCGATCGTCTCCACCTTGGAGGTGAGTCCGTCGGTGACGCCGGGGCGGATGTCGGCCTTGAGCACGAGCGACACGCGCGGGGCGCGCTCCTCGACGGCGGCGACGGCCCGCCGGACGACGTCCATGACCTCGTCCCACTCGCCCTCGATCGAGGTGAACATGGCGTCGGTGCGGTGCGGCAGCCCGGAGGCGCGGACGACACGGACGGCGTCGGCGACGTACTCGCCGACATCCTCACCGACGCCGAGCGGTGTCACGGAGAAGGCGACGATCACGCGTTCACCACGCCTTCCTTGCGGGCGCGGGCGGCGATGACCGCGCTCTCGGCCTCGCGGCGCAGCTTGCGCTCGGCGAAGAAGCCGCCGGTGGGCAGCACCGAGAGGACGAAGTAGAGCGCCGCCGTGCCCGGGCCCCACTTGGCGCGGTTCCAGGCGTCGGCCCAGAAGATCACGTACAGGATGAACAGCACACCGTGGACCGCGCCCATCACGGGCACCGCGTTGAAGTCGGTGGTCCGCTTGAGCACCGAGCAGACGAGCAGGACGAGGAAGGACACGGCCTCGGGCGCGGAGACCAGGCGGAGGCGGCGGAGGGCGGAGGCTGTCTTGAGGTCCACGGGTCACCTTCGGTGGGAGATTCGCTGACGGCGCGGTCGCTTTGTGAACGGAAGCACAAACGCTCGCCCATTGTGACGCACGAACCCGCGGTCCCGGTGGGAGGGGTCTGTCCGCAACCGCCCGTTCCCGGTTACCTTCGCACCGTGGCGATGTTCCGGCTCCAAGGGAGCAAGGTGCTCGCCGTCGACATGACCGGGGACGCCGTGAAGGCGAAGAACGGCTCGATGGTCGCGTACGACGGGCAGATGGCCTTCAAGAAGCTGACGGGCGGCGGTGAGGGACTGCGGGGGATGGTGACCCGGCGGCTCACCGGTGAGCAGATGACCGTGATGGAGGTGAAGGGCCACGGGACGTGCTGGTTCGCGGACCGCGCGTCCGAGATCAACCTCGTGCAACTGCGGGGGGACAAGCTGTACGTGGAGTCGAGCAATCTGCTCGTGACGGACGCGGGGCTGCGCACGGGGACCACGTTCACCGGGCTGCGCGGGGCGTCCCAGGGCAACGGGCTGTTCACGACGACGGTCGAGGGCCACGGGCAGGCGGCGATCATGTCCGACGGTCCGGCCGTGGTGCTGCGGGTCGGCCCGCAGTTCCCGCTGACCGTCGACCCCGGCGCGTACATCGCCCATCAGGGCGATCTGCGGCAGTCGTTCCAGTCGGGTGTGACCTTCCGCACGTTCCTCGGTGAGGGCGGCGGCGAGGCGTTCCAGATCCGCTTCGAGGGCGACGGACTGGTCTACGTACAGCCGAGCGAGCGCAACACGATCGCGGGGGACGTCTGAGATGGCCTTCAGGGAGATCAACTCCAAGATGGTGGAGGCGACCGTCGTCCCGGGGCAGCGGCTGTTCAGCCAGCGCGGGGCGATGCTGGCGTACCGGGGCGAGGTCGGCTTCACACCCAGCGTCCAGGGCGGGCAGGGCGGCGTCATGTCGATGCTGGGCCGCCGGGTCGCGGGCGAGGCGACGCCGCTGATGTCCGTGGAGGGCAGCGGCACGGTGTTCTTCGGGCACGGCGGCCACCACGTCCACGTCATCAACCTCTCCGGCGACACCCTGTACGTCGAGGCGGACCGGCTGCTCGCCTTCGAGGGCACCCTCCAGCAGGGGACGATGTTCATGGGCTCGCAGGGCGGGGTCATGGGCATGGTGCGCGGGCAGGTCACCGGTCAGGGGCTGTTCACGACCACGCTGAAGGGCCATGGCTCGGTGGCGGTCATGGCGCACGGCGGGGTCTTCGAACTGCCGGTCACGCCGCAGCGCCCGGTCCACGTCGACCCCCAGGCGTACGTCGCCCACCACGGCGACGTGCGCAACCGGCTCTCCACCGCGCTCGGCTGGCGCGACATGGTCGGCCGGGGCTCGGGCGAGGGGTTCCAGCTGGAGCTGAGCGGCAACGGTGTGGTGTACGTCCAGGCGTCGGAGGAGAAGCTGTGAGCGCATACGGGGGCGGCGGGCCGGTCGTGTACGACCCCATGACCCTGCCCGTCGACGACAACGTGAACCCGTACACCTTCTGCGTGGACCTCAAGGGCAGCCAGTGGTTCCTCCAGAAGGGCAAGATGATCGCCTACTACGGGGCGATCGAGTTCAACGGCATCGGGCACGGGCGGCTCGACCGGCTCGTGCGGACGTCGTTCCACTCGCCCCTCCACGCGAGCGACTGGGTGGTGGCGGAGGGCTCGGGCCGCATGCTCCTCGCCGACCGGGCCTTCGACGTCAACTCGTACGACCTGGAGGACGGCAACCTGACCGTCCGTTCCGGCAACCTGCTCGCTTTTCAGCCAAGCCTCGCGCTCAAGCAGTCGATCGTGCCGGGCTTCCTCACCCTCATCGGGACGGGGAAGTTCGTGGCCGCCTCGAACGGGCCGGTGGTGTTCGTGGAGCCGCCGATCCGGGTGGACCCGCAGGCGCTGGTGGGCTGGGCCGACTGCCCCTCCCCCTGCCACCACTACGACCACGCCTACCTCACCGGTGTCATGGGCGGTCTACGTGCGATGACGGGTCTCGGCGGGGCCTCCGGGGAGGAGCACCAGTTCGAGTTCGTCGGGGCCGGCACGGTGCTGCTCCAGTCGACGGAAACCCTGATGGCCGAGCAGGCGACGGGAGCGGTTCCGCATGAGCCGGGGGTGCCGGGCGGCGGGGTTCCGGGAGGTCACGGACCCGCGCAGGGCGCACCGAGGCTTCCCGGACAGCTGGGCGACCTCCAGCGTCGCTTCGGGCTGTGAGCGGTAGTCTGCGGAGTGTGACGTCGAACGCGTGCGCACCGTCACACCACCGTCACTAGTTCGCCTTTCAACTTCTTAGGTAGACTTCATTCATGGAGACCGAGACGGCCACGCGCTGGCTGACCGATGCGGAGCAGTGCGCCTGGCGCACCCACCTGGAGGTCAACAGGCTGTTGACGTACCAGCTCGAAAAGGATCTCCAGCCGTTCGGTCTGACGATGAACGACTACGAGATCCTGGTGAACCTGTCCGAGTCGGAGGACGTGCGGATGCGGATGAGCGACCTCGCCTCCGCCACCCTCCAGTCCAAGAGCCGGCTCTCGCACCAGATCACCCGCATGGAGAACGCGGACCTGGTCCGGCGCGAGAACTGCGAGTCGGACCGGCGGGGGCTGTACGCCGTGCTCACCGAGCACGGCATGGAGACGATGCGGAAGGTGGCGCCGCACCACGTGGCGTCGGTGCGGCGGCACTTCATGGACCTGCTGTCCCCCGAGGCGCTGGCCAAGCTGGACACGTCCCTGAAGCCGGTGGCCGACCATCTGCGGGGCCAGCGCGGACGTCCCTGACCGAGCACCCCGCGGACAGCGCGCCCGACCGGCCCGGGGTGGGCCCGGCCGGCCGCGGGCGGGCCCGGTCCGCCGGGAGCGCACCCCCGGTCAGCTTCGGGTGAGGCCCGCGACCAGTTCGTCGGCCGCGCGGTAGGGGTCGAGTTCGCCCGTCACGATGCGTTCCGCGAGGGCGCTGAGGCGGCGGTCGCCGTGCAGGTCGCCGATGCGTTCACGCAGCGCCGTGACGGCGATCGTCTCGACCTCGCGGGCGGCACGGGCCCGTCGGCGCTCGGCCAGCACCCCGTGCTCCTCCGTCCACGCCCGGTGCTTCTCCAGGGCCTCCACGACCTCGTCGATGCCCTCGCCGCGGGCCGCGACCGTCTTGACGATGGGCGGCCGCCAGTCGCCGGGTCCGCGCGCCTCGCCGAGGCCGAGCATGTGGTTCAGCTCACGCGCGGTGGCGTCGGCGCCGTCCCGGTCGGCCTTGTTGACGACGTACACGTCGCCGATCTCCAGGATGCCCGCCTTGGCCGCCTGGATGCCGTCGCCCATGCCCGGGGCCAGCAGCACCACCGACGTGTCGGCCTGGGAGGCGATCTCCACCTCGGACTGGCCGACGCCGACCGTCTCGACCAGGATCACGTCGCAGCCCGCCGCGTCCAGCACCCGGATCGCCTGCGGGGCCGCCCAGGCGAGGCCGCCGAGGTGACCGCGGGTGGCCATGGAGCGGATGTAGACGCCCGGGTCGGAGGCGTGCTCCGACATGCGCACACGGTCGCCGAGCAGCGCGCCGCCGGAGAACGGCGACGACGGGTCGACGGCGAGGACGCCGACCCGCCTGCCCTGCTTGCGGTACGCGGTGACCAGGGCGGACGTCGACGTGGACTTGCCGACCCCGGGAGAGCCGGTCAGCCCGACGACGTACGCGCCGCCGGTCAGCGGCGCGAGGGCCGCCATGACCTCCCTGAGCTGCGGGGACGCCCCCTCCACCAGGGAGATCAGCCGGGCCACGGCACGCGGCCGCCCGTCCCTGGCCTGGGCCACCAACGAGGAGACGTCCTGCATCACAGCTCCGTTCCGCCCGTGAGTTCCGTTCAGCCCTTGGCCACGCGCACGATCAGCGCGTCGCCCTGACCGCCGCCGCCGCACAGCGCGGCCGCGCCGACCCCGCCGCCCCGGCGCTTCAGCTCCAGCGCGAGGTGCAGGACGAGCCGGGCGCCGGACATGCCGATCGGGTGACCGAGGGCGATGGCCCCACCGTTGACGTTCACCCTTTCCGGGGACACGCCGAGCTCCTTCACGGACTGGTGGGCGACGGCGGCGAACGCCTCGTTGATCTCGATGAGGTCCAGGTCGGAGACCTCGAGGCCCTCCTTGCCCAGCGCGTGCAGGATCGCGTTCGACGGCTGGGACTGGAGCGAGTTGTCCGGTCCTGCCACATTGCCGTGGGCGCCGATCTCGGCGATCCACTCCAGGCCCAGTTCCTCCGCCTTGGCCCGGCTCATCACGACCACGGCGGCGGCGCCGTCGGAGATCTGCGAGGAGGTGCCGGCGGTGATCGTGCCGTCCTTCGCGAACGCCGGGCGCAGCTTGCCCAGCGACTCGGCGGTGGTGTCCGCGCGGATGCCCTCGTCCTTGCTGAAGACGACGGGCTCACCCTTGCGCTGCGGGATCTCGACCGGGGTGATCTCGGCCTCGAAGACGCCGTTCTTCTGCGCGGCGGCGGCCCGCTGGTGGGAGAGTGCGGCGATCTCGTCCTGCTCGGCGCGGCCGATGCCGAGGCGCGTGTTGTGCTTCTCGGTGGACTCGCCCATGGGGACGGCCTCCCAGGGGTCGGTCAGGCCGTCGTACGCCATCGCGTCGAGCATCTGCACGGCGCCGTACTTGTAGCCCTCGCGGGACTTGGGCAGCAGGTGCGGGGCGTTGGTCATGGACTCCTGGCCGCCCGCCACCACGATGTCGAACTCGCCCGCGCGGATCAGCTGGTCGGCGAGGGCGATGGCGTCGAGGCCGGAGAGGCACACCTTGTTGATCGTCAGCGCCGGGACGCTCATCGGGATGCCCGCCTTGACGGCGGCCTGCCGCGCCGGGATCTGCCCCGCCCCGGCCTGGAGGACCTGGCCCATGATCACGTACTGCACCTGGTCGCCGGTGATCCCGGCGCGCTCCAGGGCGGCCTTGATCGCGATGCCCCCCAAATCCGCGCCAGAGAATGACTTGAGCGAGCCGAGCAGACGGCCCATCGGGGTGCGGGCGCCCGCGACGATCACGGAGGGCGTGCTGTGGGTTCCTGACATGAGCTGCGATCCCCTTTCAGCTGCACAAAGCCGAGGAGTGAACGAGGGTTTACTTCGAATGTACTGAGCGGTACTCCGCCCCGTCATCGGGCCGTCGGTGTGATCGCGCGCACGTTGCGTAACCGGCCCGGTGGCGCTGCACTGAGACCATGCTGACGCGAATCGACCACATCGGGATTGCCTGCCACGACCTCGACGCCACGGTCGAGTTCTACCGGGCCACGTACGGCTTCGAGGTCTTCCACTCCGAGGTCAACGAGGAGCAGGGCGTGCGCGAGGCCATGCTCAAGATCAACGATACGTCCGACGGAGGGGCTTCGTACCTCCAGTTGCTGGAACCGGTCCGCGAAGACTCCGCGGTCGGAAAGTGGCTGGCCAAGAACGGTGAGGGCGTCCACCACATCGCCTTCGGCACCGCGGACGTCGACGGCGACTCCGAGGACATCCGCGACAAGGGCGTACGCGTTCTGTACGAGCAGCCCCGCCGCGGTTCGATGGGGTCCCGGATCACCTTCCTGCACCCCAAGGACTGCCACGGAGTCCTGACAGAACTGGTCACTTCGGCGGCCGTTGAGTCACCTGAGCACTGACCCTCGTACATAGAGGCCGGTAGGGTTGGGGGCGGTCGCCCGCCGAGACCGGGGTGGCCGCATGCCGGGGTCCGGGTTTCGGGGGACGAGCGTCGGGGCAGCAGCCCATGCTCCGCCGTTGATCTGACACCATTCCCCGGGGGCTCCGTTCGGCGGACGGACGGGGCTCGTTCGGAGAAACTTGCGACCAGGGGACGGATGGGACCGCGCAGTGCGGGGCTACGAGAGCCAGGAGCGAGAGCCGGCGGCTGACGTCGACCACCTCTCTCGGTTCGAGGCCGAGATGAAGCGGCTGAAGACCGAGCGGGAAAAGGCGATCCAGCACGCCGAGGACCTCGGCTACCAGGTCGAGGTGCTGCGCGCCAAGCTGCACGAGGCGCGCCGCACCATCATGTCCAGGCCCGCGTTCGACGGCGGTGACATCGGCTATCAGGCCGAGCAGATGCTGCGCAACGCGCAGATGCAGGCCGACCAGCTGCGCCAGGACGCCGAGCGCGAGCTGAGCCAGGTGCGCGCGCAGACCCAGCGCATCCTCCAGGAGCACGCCGAGCAGGCCGCGCGGCTCCAGACGGAGCTGCACCAGGAGGCGGTCACCCGCCGCCAGCAGCTCGACCAGGAGCTCGCCGAGCGCCGGCGCACGGTCGAGTCGCACGTCAACGAGAACGTCGCCTGGGCCGAGCAGCTGCGCTCCCGCAGCGAGTCCCAGGCCCGCCGGCTGCTCGACGAGTCCCGCGCGGAGGCCGAGCAGTCCATCGCCGCCGCCCGCGCGGAGGCCGAGCGGCTGACGGGCGAGGCCCGGCAGCGGCTCCAGAGCGAGGCGGAGAACGCCCGCACGGAGGCCGAGCAGATCCTGCGCCGTGCCCGTACGGACGCCGAGCGCCTGCTGAACGCCGCCTCCACCCAGGCCCAGGAGGCCGCCGACCACGCCGAGCAGCTGCGCAGCTCCACGGCGAGCGAGTCGGACACGGCCCGCCGCCAGGCGAGCGAGCTGAGCCGGGCCGCCGAGCAGCGCATGGCCGAGGCCGACACGGCGCTGCGCGAGGCCCGCGGCGAGGCCGAGAAGGTCCTCGCCGAGGCCAAGGACGCGGCCTCGAAGGCCCTCTCCAGCGCCGAGACCGCCAACGAACAGCGCACCCGCACCGCGAAGGAGCAGGTCGCCCGGCTGGTCAGCGAGGCCACCAAGGACGCGGAGGCGACCCGGGCCGAGGCCGAGCAGATCGTCGCGGACGCCCGCGCGGACGCCGAGAAGCTGCTCGCCGAGGCCGGCGAGAAGGCGCGCAGCGTCACCGCCGAGGAGGCCGCCTCCCAGCTGTCGAAGGCCGCGAAGACCGCCGAGGACGTCCTCGACAAGGCGTCCGAGGAGGCCAAGCGGACCACCAAGGCCGCCGCCGAGGAGGCCGAGCGCATCCGCACGGAGGCCGAGGCCGAGGCGGACCGGCTGCGCGCCGAGGCGCACGACATCTCCGAGCAGCTCAAGGGCGCGGCGAAGGACGACACCAAGGAGTACCGCGCCAAGACGGTCGAGCTCCAGGAGGAGGCCCGTCGGCTGCGCGGCGAGGCCGAGCAGCTGCGCGCCGACGCGGTCGCCGAGGGCGAGCGCATCCGCGCCGAGGCCCGGCGCGAGGCCGTCCAGCAGATCGAGGAGGCGGCCAAGTCCGCCGAGGAGCTGCTGGCCAAGGCGAAGGCCGACGCGGACGAGCTGCGCCAGAGCGCCACGACGGACAGCGAGAAGGTCCGTACGGAGGCCATCGAGCGCGCGACGACGCTGCGCCGGCAGGCCGAGGAGACCCTGGAGCGCACCCGCAAGGAGGCCGAGCGGCACCGCGCGGAGAGCGTGGAGCAGTCCGACGCGCTCAAGGCGGACGCCGAGCGGGCCGCGCGCGAGCTGCGCGAGGACACCGAGCGTGCGGTGGAGGCCCGGCGCGCGGAGGCCGCCGAGGAGCTGACCCGGCTGCACACCGAGGCCGAGGAGCGGCTGGCCTCCGCCGAGCGGGCCCTCACCGAAGCCCGGGAGGAGGCCGCCCGGATCCGCCGGGAGGCCGGCGAGGAGGGCGAGCGGCTGCGGGCCGAGGCCGCCGAGCGGATCCGCGCCCTGCTGCAGCAGGCGGAGGCGGAGGCGGAGCGGCTGCGCGACGAGGCCGCGGCGGACGCGTCCGCGTCCCGCGCCGAGGGCGAGAACGTCGCCGTGCGCCTGCGGTCGGAGGCCGCGGCCGAGGCCGAGCGGCTGAAGACGGAGGCCCAGGACACCGCCGACCGGGTCCGCGCGGAGGCGCAGGCCGCCGCCGAACGGCTGGCCACGGAGGCGTCCGAGACGCTGGCCGCCGCCCAGGAGGAGGCCCTGCGGCGCCGCCGCGAGGCCGAGGAACTGCTCGGTTCCGCCCGCCAGGAGGCGGACCAGGAGCGCGAGCACGCCCGCGAGCGGAGCGAGGAGCTGCTGGCCTCCGCGCGCAACCGCGTGGAGGAGGCCCAGGCCGAGGCCGTCCGCCTGGTCGAGGAGGCGGACCGGCGGGCCACCGAGATGGTGGCGGCGGCCGAACAGCACGCCCAGCAGGTACGGGACTCCGTCGCCGGGCTGCACGAGCAGGCGCAGGAGGAGATCGCCGGGCTGCGCTCGGCCGCCGAACACGTGGCGGACCGTACGCGCCGGGAGGCCGAGGAGGAGGCCGACCGCGTCCGCGGCGACGCCTACGCGGAGCGCGAGCGCGCCGGCGAGGACGCGAGCCGGGTGCGGCGCGAGGCCGTCGAGGAGTCGGAGGCGGCCCGCGCGCTCGCCGAGCGGACGACGACGGATGCGATCACCGAGGCCGAGCGGCTGCGGTCCGACGCGGCGGCGCACGCGCAGCGGGCGCGCACCGAGGCGTCCGACACGATCGCGCAGGCCGACCAGGACGCCACGCGCGCACGCGCCGAGGCCCGCGAGGACGCCAACCGGATCCGCTCCGACGCGGCGACCCAGGCGGACACCCTCATCACGGAGGCCCGCAACGAGGCCGAGCGGCTCCAGTCGGAGACGATCGCGGAGGCCGAGCGGGTCCGGGCCGACGCCATCGGCAAGGCCGAGAAGCTGATCTCGGACGCGAGCGGCGACGCGGAGCGGCTGCGGGCCGAGGCGGCGGAGACCGTGGGCGGCGCGCAGCAGCACGCCGAACGCATCCGCGTCGACTCCGAGCGGCTGCGCTCGGACACGGAGGCGGAGGCCGAGCGGCTGGTGTCCGCGGCGCGCGAGGAGGCCGACCGCACCCTCGACGAGGCCCGCAGGGACGCCAACAAGCGTCGCTCGGAGGCGGCCGAGCAGGTCGACACGCTCATCACGGAGACCGCGGCCGAGGCCGACAAGCTGCTCACCGAGGCCCAGCAGCAGGCGCAGAAGACCACCGCGGACGCCGAGTCGCAGGCCGACACCATGGTCGGCGCGGCCCGCACCGAGGCGGACCGGCTGGTGTCCGAGGCCACGGTCGAGGGCAACTCGCGGGTGGAGAAGGCCCGTACGGACGCGGACGAGCTGCTGGTGGGCGCCCGCCGGGACGCCACCGCGATCCGGGAGCGCGCCGAGGAGCTGCGCGAGCGCATCACGAACGAGATCGAGGAGCTGCACGAGCGGGCCCGCCGGGAGGCCGCCGAGACGATGAAGTCGACCGGCGACCGCTGCGACGCGCTCATCAAGGCCGCCGAGGAGCAGCTGGCCAAGGCGCAGGCGAAGGCCAAGGACCTGGTCTCGGAGGCCGACTCCGAGGCCGGCAAGGTGCGCATCGCCGCGGTCAAGAAGGCCGAGGGCCTGCTCAAGGAGGCCGAGCAGAAGAAGGCCACGCTCATCCGGGAGGCCGAGGAGCTCAAGGCCGAGGCGATCCGCGAGGCGCGGCGCACGGTCGAGGAGGGCAAGCGCGAGCTGGAGATCCTGGTGCGCCGCCGCGAGGACATCAACGCCGAGATCTCCCGGGTGCAGGACGTCCTGGAGGCGCTGGAGTCGTTCGAGGCGCCGTCAACCGGCAAGGACAACGGCGTCAAGGCGAGTGCCACCGTCGGAGCCCCTCGTTCGGGTGGCAAGTCGTCCGACAGCTAGCGCCGGGGTCCGATTCGGGTGTCTTCTGGGGCCTTTGACCAAGAATTTGGCAAGCCCTCAGGCGGTTCGCCACCCAAAAGGGGTGTCATTCTCCAGATCAAACACGTATCCGCTCGATGACACACCGCTTCGGCCCCTAGGATTCCACCTATCACCTCACCGGTCTCATTTGACAGGAACCCCATGAGCGACACTTCCCCCTACGGCTTCGAGCTAGTGCGGCGTGGGTACGACCGCGCTCAGGTGGACGAACGGATCTCCAAGCTCGTCTCCGACCGTGACAGCGCTCTCGCCCGCATCACCGCTCTGGAAAAGCGCATCGAGGAGCTCCACCTCGAGACGCAGAACGCCCAGGCCCAGGTAACCGACGCCGAGCCGTCGTACGCCGGCCTCGGCGCGCGTGTCGAGAAGATCCTCCGCCTCGCCGAGGAGGAGGCGAAGGACCTGCGCGAGGAGGCCCGGCGCGCGGCCGAGCAGCACCGCGAGCTCGCCGAGTCGGCGGCCCAGCAGGTCCGCAACGACGCCGAGTCGTTCGCCTCGGAGCGCAAGGCGAAGGCCGAGGACGAGGGCGTCCGGATCGTCGACAAGGCGAAGAGCGAAGCGCAGCAGCTGCGCGCCGACGCCCAGAAGGACGCGCAGTCCAAGCGTGAGGAGGCCGACGCCCTCTTCGAGGAGACCCGCGCCAAGGCCGCCCAGGCCGCCGCGGACTTCGAGACGAACCTGGCCAAGCGCCGCGAGCAGTCCGAGCGCGACCTGGCCTCGCGTCAGCAGAAGGCCGAGAAGCGCCTCGCCGAGATCGAGCACCGCGCCGAGCAGCTGCGCCTGGAGGCCGAGAAGCTGCGCACCGACGCCGAGCGCCGTGCCCGCCAGACGGTCGAGACCGCGCAGCGCCAGGCCGAGGACATCGTGGCCGACGCCAACGCGAAGGCCGACCGGATCCGTTCGGAATCCGAGCGCGAGCTGGCCGCCCTCACCAACCGTCGCGACAGCATCAACGCCCAGCTGACGAACGTCCGCGAGATGCTCGCCACCCTCACGGGCGCCGCGGTCGCCGCCGCCAGCTCCCCGGCCGAGGACGAGCCGATCTCCCGCGGCGTCCCGGCCCAGCAGTCCCGGTAACGCCCGTCGTACACCGGCTGAACATCTGTGGAGCCCTCTGTCACTCCGGTGGCAGGGGGCTTCGCGGCGTTTTAGCGTGTCGGCATGATCGAGCTGGCAGGGCTGACGAAGCGCTACGGCGACAAGGTCGCGGTGGACGGTCTGACGTTCACCGTGCGGCCGGGCATCGTCACGGGGTTCCTCGGACCGAACGGCGCCGGCAAGTCCACGACGATGCGGATGATCCTGGGCCTCGACCGTCCCACCACCGGTGACGTCCGCATCGACGGCAAGCACTACGACCAGTTGAAGGACCCGCTGACGTACATCGGCGCCCTGCTCGACGCGAAGGCGACGCACGGCGGGCGCAGCGCCTTCAACCACCTGCTGTGTCTGGCGCAGAGCAACGGCATCCCCACGAGCCGAGTCCACGAGGTGCTGGACACCGTGGGTCTGACGGCCGTGGCCCGCAAGAAGGCCAAGGGGTTCTCGCTCGGCATGGGCCAGCGCCTGGGAATCGCGGGCGCGCTGCTGGGCGACCCGCGCATCCTGATGTTCGACGAGCCGGTCAACGGGCTCGACCCCGAGGGCATCCACTGGATCCGCAACCTGATGAAGTCGCTGGCCGCGCAGGGGCGGACGGTCTTCGTCTCCTCGCACCTGATGAGCGAGATGGCGCTGACGGCCGATCACCTCGTGGTCATCGGGCAGGGCCGGCTGCTCGCGGACACCTCGATGGCCGAATTCATCCGGCAGAACTCGCGGGCGTACGTCCGTATCCGCTCCCCTCAGCGCGAACGGCTGCTGGACGTGCTGCACCAGGACGGGATCACCGTCGTCGAGGCCGGCGGCGGGGCCCTGGAGGTGGAGGGCGGCAAGGCGGAGCGGATCGGCGAGCTGGCCGCGCAGTACGGGATCGTGCTGCACGAGCTGAGCCCGCAGCAGGCCTCCCTGGAGGAGGCGTTCATGCAGCTCACGGCGGAGTCGGTGGAGTACCACGCGCACTCCGGCACCACCGCGCCCCGGCAGGACTGGGGCGCCGACTGGAAGGGGGCCTGAGCCATGGCGACCGCCCAGGTCATCAGGTCCGAGTGGACCAAGATCCGGTCCGTGGCGTCGACGGTGTGGACGCTGTCCCTGGCCGTGGTCGTGACCATCGCGCTGGGTGTGCTGATCTCCGCGCTGTCGAAGAACCAGTTCGACGGCATGCCACGACGGGAGCAGCTCTCCTTCGACCCGACGTTCGTGAGCTTCGCGGGCATGAGTCTCGGCCAGCTCGCGATGATCGTGTTCGGGGTGCTGGTCGTCTCGAACGAGTACAGCACCGGCATGATCCGCACCTCGCTGGCGGCCGTGCCGCGCCGGGGCACCTTCCTGTTCAGCAAGATCGCGGTGGCCGCGGTGCTCTCGCTGGTCGTCGGGCTGGCCACCGGCTTCGCGGCGTTCACCCTCGGACAGACGATGCTCGGCTCGCACCGGGCGCAGCTCGGCGACCCGGGGGTGCTGCGGGCGGTGCTGGGCGGCGGGCTCTACATGATGCTCATCGCGATGTTCTCGATGGGCGTCGCCGTGATGCTGCGCTCGCCGATGCTGTCGCTGGGCATCCTGATGCCGTTCTTCTTCCTGATCTCCAACATCCTCGGCAACGTCGACGCGACGAAGAAGATCGGCCGCTACCTGCCGGACCAGGCGGGCAGCCGCATCATGCAGGTGGTGCCGAGGATCGACGACGACACGCCGTACGGCCCGTGGGGCGGCCTCGGCATCATGGGGCTGTGGGTGGTCGCGGCGCTCGTGGGGGGTTACGTGCTGCTGAAACGGCGTGACGCGTAGTGGTCCCCGCGCTTTGCCCTCCCTTGGGCGGAACCGTCAGCGCCCCGATATCCTCCTAACCCTTACGGGGGCGTGTGCCCCGCTGTCCTGAACCTTCGATGGGTGCGGAGCATGATCGAGGCTGTCGGCCTGACCAAGCGCTACGGCGACAAGACCGCCGTGTACAACCTTTCCTTCCAGGTACGACCCGGAGCAGTCACCGGCTTCCTCGGGCCCAACGGCTCGGGAAAGTCGACGACCATGCGCATGATCCTGGGTCTGGACAACCCCACCGCGGGCACGGTGACGATCGGCGGCTACCCGTACCGGAAGCTGCCGAACGCGCCGCGCCAGGTGGGCGCGCTGCTCGACGCCAAGGCCGTGCACGGCGGCCGGCACGCCCGCAACCATCTGCTGAGCCTGGCCCAGCTGTCGGGCATCCCGGCCCGGCGGGTGGACGAGGTGCTCGGCGTGGTGGGCCTCCAGGACGTTGCCCGGCGGCGGTCCAAGGGGTTCTCGCTCGGCATGGGCCAGCGGCTCGGGATCGCGGCGGCACTGCTCGGCGATCCGCAGGTGCTGCTGTTCGACGAGCCGGTCAACGGGCTCGACCCCGAGGGCATCCTGTGGGTGCGCAACCTGATGAAGGCGCTGGCCGCGGAGGGGCGGACGGTCTTCGTCTCCTCGCACCTGATGAGCGAGATGGCGCTGACGGCGGACCACCTCATCGTGATCGGCCGCGGTCAGCTGATGGCCGACATGAGCGTGCGGGACTTCATTTCGGCCAACTCCGCGGACTTCGCCCGGGTGCGTACGCCGGAGACCGAGCCGCAGCTGCGGGAGAAGCTGACGTCCGTGCTGACCGAGGCGGGCGGGCACGTGCTGCCGGAGCAGGACGGGGGGCTGCGGGTGACGGGGCTCGCGCTGCCGCGCATCAGCGAGCTGGCGCACACGGCCGACGTACGGCTGTGGGAGCTGTCGCCGCACCAGGCGTCGCTGGAGGAGGCGTACATGCGGATGACGCAGGGCGCCGTGGACTACCGCTCGACGACGGACCAGAAGGCGGGCCTCCAGCAGCCGCTGCCGCCGGGCGCACAGCCCCCCATGCCGGTTCCCGGCCAGAACCAGCCCGGCTGGTACGCCCCACCACCTCCGCAGCCGCAGGGCCCCTACGCCGCCCCGGGCACCCCGAACCCGTACGCCACCCCGACGCCCGCGCCACCCACGCCACCGGGTCACCCGAACCCGTACGCACAGCCGAGCCCGGTGCCGCAGCCACAGCCCGCTCCCGGCCCGGCGACACCGTCCCACACGGGATCGGCCCCGGCGGCCCAGGCGCAGCCCGGCACCCCGTCGGCCCCGGCCACACCGTCCCCGTCCGGTGCGGCTCCCTCGGGGCAGCCGCGGCCCGCGGCCCCGCCGACGGCACCGCCCCCCGGGGCGGCCACGGCGGCGCAGCCCCAGCCCGGGCCGGCACCGGTGGCCCAGGCGGCCCCGGCCCAGCCCGCGCAGTCCCCCGTCGGGCAGGCGCAGCCTTCGTCGGCCCCGGCCGCGCAGGCGTCGGCGCCCGCCCAGCCCGCGCAAGCGCCGCGGGCACCGTTGTCGACCGAGTCCGAGGACGTCCGATGAGTACCCAGCACCCCATGCCGCCGCAGCCGGCCGCGCCCGGTGGGGCGCTCCCCGGGTACACCTCGCCGATCCCCGTCGTGCGCACCCACCTCGGGCACGCCGTCGCCTCCGAGTGGACGAAGATCAAGTCGGTGCGCTCGACGATGTGGACGCTGGGCGTCTTCGTCCTGCTCGTCGTCGGCATCGGCGTCCTCGCCGGCGCCATCGTCGCGAACTCCACCTCCGAGGTCACCGGCGACGAGAACGCCCTCGCGCTCGGCTTCTTCGGCCTCCTGCTCGGCAGCATCTGCATCATCACGCTCGGCGTCCTGACCACCGCCTCCGAGTACAGCACCGGCATGATCCGCACGACGATGACGGCCTGCCCCACCCGCGGACGCGTCCTCGCCGCGAAGTCCATCGTGTTCTTCCTGGTCGCCTTCGTGGTCACCCTCGCGGCCACCGCGCTCGTCGCCGTGACCCAGGTCGCGATGCTGGACGGCGTCGGCGCCCGCACGCCCACCTCAGGGGAGTGGCTGAAGGGCACCGTCGGCATCAGCTTCTACATCGCCCTGCTCGGCCTGCTCTCGCTCGTCATCGGCTCGGTCATCCGGCACTCCGCGGGCGCCATCACCATCATGATCGGCGCCGTGCTCGCCCCGCTGGTGATCGCGCTGTTCATGTTCTCCTCGTCCCTGGAGAAGGTGCGCGAGGCGCTGTTCGAGTACTCGATCCCGAACCAGCTGAGCGTCTTCTACTCCAACTCGCTGAGCCAGTCCGGCCCGTCGGGCTGGGACCCGCTGTGGATCATCCTCGGGGTGACGGCCGCCGCCTTCGCCGGCGCCTGGCTCCTCCTGGAGCGGCGGGACGTGTGAACCGCTGAACGGGAGCTAGAAACGAGGCGCGTTGCGGGACCGCTGCACCCGGGTGGTGCGGCGGTCCTTCGCGTTCCAGCACGCCTTGTGCCAGTGCCGCCGGTCGTCGACCCCCGCGTGCTCCGGCCAGGCCACCACGTGCGGAACGGCGGACGGGATCAGCTGGTCGCAGCCGGGGCACCGGTAGGTCTTGCCCTCCGCGCTCGCCCCCGCGACATGGCGCACGTTCCACGCCTCGCCCTGCCAGCTCTCCGTGGACTGCCAGCCGCCGTAGCGGCCCGTGCCGTCGTCCTCGGCGCTCCGGCCGGACGCGGTCGCGCCGTTCTGGCCTTTGGGTCGGTTGCGACGCGGGGACACGGGACACCTCACGGGGCTATACAGGATGCAGGGTCTGGATCCAGCCTACGCGGCGCACCCAGGGGTACGCGTAGGCCACCAACCCGTACAAGTCCCCCTCCACGGCAACTCATTCTCCAGACAATCCGCAAATCTCCTCGCCGGACCGTGTCCTCGGCACGTGTCGGAAGGTTATGCCCGTCGGGGGAGCTCCGGGTCGGAGCCAAGGAAGCAGGAAATGCGATGCGCGTAGGAAGTTTTGTGCTGGCGGCCCAGTTCCCGGGTCAGGGCCAGGGGGAGGCACTGCACCGGGCGGTGCGCTCGGCGGAGGTCGCCGAGGAGGCGGGGCTGGACGCGGTCTGGCTCGCGGAACACCACTTCGTGCCGTACGGCACCTGCCCGTCCGCGGTCACGCTGGCCGCGCTGCTGCTCGGCCGCACCCGCCGCATCCGGGTCGGCACGGCGGTCAGCGTGCTGCCCACCGCCCACCCGGTCGCCCTCGGCGAGCAGGCCGCGCTGCTGCACCTGACGAGCGGCGGGCGCTTCTCGCTGGGCGTGGGGCGCGGCGGCCCCTGGGTGGATCTGGAGGTCTTCGGCTCGGGCCTCGACGCGTACGAGCACGGCTTCCCGGAATCACTCGATCTGCTGGTGCGCTGGCTGCGCGAACCGGCCGTCTCGGCGTCCGGCGAGCGCTACGCGTTCCGTGAAGTCCCCGTCGTACCAAGGCCGTCGGAGGAGTTGGCGGAGGAGCCGGGGCCGGAGGTCGTCGTCGCCTGTACCTCTCCGGCCAGTGTGCGGCTCGCGGCCGAGCGGGGGCTGCCGATGCTGCTCGGGATGCACGTCGGGGACGAGGAGAAGGCCGAGATGGTCGCCCTGTGGCGGCGGCACGCCCGCGCGGCCGGACGGCCGGCGGACGACGTGCTCCGGGCGGCCCATGTCTCGGCGGGCGTCTGCCAGATCGCGGACCGGCGCACGGACGCGGTGGAGGCGCTGACGAAGGCGATGCCGGGCTGGCTGAAACAGGGCCTGGAGGCCCATGTGACGGTCGACGACCGCCCGCGCGCGATGCGCGACCCGCTCGCGTACACCGAACTGCTCTGCGGACTGCACCCCGTGGGCACGCCCCGGCTGTGTGCGGACCGGCTGACGGCGACGTCGGAGCGGACCGGCATCTCACGCTTCGCGCTGCTCGTCGAGGGCACGGGAGACCTGGCGGCGACGGAGGAGAACGTGCGCCGACTGGGCACCGAGGTACTCCCCCACCTTCGGTGACACCAGGCGACTCCCCCACCGCGCGGGAGGCTTGCCGCCCCGGTGCTCGACGCACCTCCCGCGTGCGGAGCGGCAAGCCTGCGGTTTCACTGCGTCAGCAGTCCCGCAGTTCCGGCGACTGGTTCAGCAGCTGGTTGCGCACCGAGGTGAAGCGGGCCAGCGTCTCGTCGACCGAGGCGTCCAGCGGGAACACCGCCACGCGGTGGCAGTTCTGGAAGGCCAGCCGCACACCGAAGTGCCGCTGGAGGGCGCCGCGGATCGCGTCGCTCGCGAGCGCGCGCAGCAGCTGACCGCGTGCGTGCTCGTCCGGCGGAGGCGTCTGGTTGTCGGCGAACGCTCCGCCGTCCACCTTCAGCTGGGCCACCAGGGAGCTGATCATCTCCCATGCGTAGGGCAGGGAGGTCCGGACGCAGTCGACGAAGTCAGCTTCGTCGACCTCGCCTCGCTCGGCCTGTTCGAGTAGGGCCGGTGAGACGTCGAGCGACATGGGTTCTCCTCTCGGACCCCCGAAACAGCAGGGGTTGGCGGACGGGTACGGGGGATCACGGAACCGGACACGCTGCGTACACGCACCGCGACCTCCCGTTCACTACGGTAGGCAACCGACCGTGACGACACCAGCAGAATGCGTACATGCGCCGGTCCCGTTGGGCACACAATCGGCCAGGGATGAACAAGAGTTTTCAGGAAAATAGGGCGGGTTCCGGAGGGGCGGGCGGGAACACCGCGGTGGGCCGGGGCGGCGGGAGGGTGGGCGAATCGCGTGCGCGGCGGGGTGTCGAGTAGCGTTGCCGACCATGCGTCTCGTCATCGCCCGGTGCTCCGTCGACTACGCCGGCCGGCTCACCGC
Source organism: Streptomyces sp. NPDC026672 (assembly GCF_040638185.1). Taxonomy (NCBI): domain Bacteria; kingdom Bacillati; phylum Actinomycetota; class Actinomycetes; order Kitasatosporales; family Streptomycetaceae; genus Streptomyces; species Streptomyces sp. NPDC026672. The sequence continues at coordinate 36,842 of NZ_JBEZXS010000036.1, read as the reverse complement.
CCATCTCCCCTCGGCCCCCCGTCTGATCCTGGTCAAGGCGGACGGGAGCGTCTCGATCCACGCGGACGACCGGGCCTACAAGCCCCTCAACTGGATGTCGCCGCCCTGCACGCTGAAGGAGGGGGCCGGTGAGGAGGAGGGCGTGTGGACCGTCGTCAACAAGGCGGGTGAGAAGCTCATCATCACGATGGAGGAGGTCCTGCACGACTCCTCGCACGAACTCGGGGTGGATCCCGGCCTGATCAAGGACGGCGTGGAAGCGCACCTCCAGGAACTGCTCGCCGACCGCATCGAGACCCTCGGCGAGGGCTACACGCTGATCCGGCGCGAGTACATGACGGCGATCGGGCCGGTCGACATCCTGTGCCGGGACGCGGCCGGGCAGACGGTGGCCATCGAGATCAAGCGCCGCGGTGAGATCGACGGGGTGGAGCAACTCACCCGCTACCTGGAGCTGTTGAACCGCGACCCCCATCTGGCGCCGGTCCGCGGCATCTTCGCGGCCCAGGAGATCAAGCCCCAGGCCCGAGTCCTCGCCACGGACCGGGGCATCGGCTGCCAGATCCTCGACTACGACGCCCTGAGAGGCATCGAAGACGACAAACTCCGCCTCTTCTGATCCCCTGGGGGCACTGACCGGGCGACGGGGGTCCTGGGGGCACTGACCGGGCGACGGGGGTCCTGGGGGCACTGACCGGGCGACGGGGGGCCGCCCGGGCCCGCGCCCAGCAACCTGCCCCTCCCCCGACCCCAACCCCAGCCCCCTCCCACCCCGCCGCGACGGCGCTCGGCCGGTACGGCGGGGGTCGGCGGTGGACGACAAACTCCCCCTCTTCTGATCCCCGCCGCGACGGCGCTCGGCCGGCGCGGCGGTGGTCGGCGGTGCCGGGCCGGGCCGCGGGGGGCCGGCAGCCGGGGGTCAGATCACCGTGTTGGTCGGGGTGGCCGTGGTCGAACCCGCGGACGCGGAGGCGCTCGTCGCGGGGCCGCTCGCCGAGTTGGACGTGGCCGGCGAGGACGGCGTCTCCGACGTGGGCGAGTCGGACGGAGATGCGCTGGGGGAAGACGGGCTGCCCGACGGTGGCTCGTCCGAAGGGGACTGCGTCGGCGGCTTCGACGTCGGCGGCCTGCCCGAAGGGGACGTGGTTGGTTTGCCCGGGGTGTTGCCCCTCGGGCTCGTCGTGCCGCTCGGGGCGTCCGACGGGTGGTCGGGTTCCGCCGGCGGTGTCGGGTCGTCCGACGTGCCGAACGTGCCGTCGGGCCCCGGATCCGTCGGCCGGCTGGTCGCCGTACCGGTGTCGCCCTTGTCGTCCTTCTTCGTCGTGTCCACCGAGTCGCCCCCGTCGTCGGCCCCCTGGCTCACGGACGGATTGACGTTCAGGTTCTCCGACGGCGTGTGGTCGGCGCTGTCGTGGGACGTCATCCCGAGCCCCACCACCGTGCCGAGCACCGCGACGAGCAGCGCACCGGACCCGGCCGCCACGAGATTGCGCCGCGCGGCCCGCCGTATGCCCCCGCCCCCGCCACCGACCCCGCCCTGCGGCTTCACCACGGCGACCCGGCGGCTCACCAGGGTGTCCCCGACCGGCGTACCCCCGGCCGGCGAGGCCGACTCGTCCTGGTGGGCGTCCGGCACCTCCTCCCCCGCCGTCGCCCCGAACCCGGGCAGGTCCCCCGCCCGGTCGCCGACCAGCGCGAGCGCGCGGCGCCCCGCGACCGTCCCCCGCTTGTCGGCGAGCGCGCCCCGCAGCCCGATCGACGCCTCCAGCTCCGCGCGGGCCCGGTCGAGCTGCCCCTCGCAGAGCGCGAGTATCCCCAACTCATGGTGGAAGTAGACCTGTTCGGCCACATCCCCGGCCAGCTGCGCGGCCTCCGCACCGGCCCGCAGCGCCCGCTCCCACGCGCTCCAGCGCAGCCCGGCGGCAAAGGCGGGCGCGGCGGCGCGGGCGAGCAGTACGGCGGGGCTCTCCCCCTCCTCGACCGGTCCGGTCAGCGGCACCAGGGCGCCCAGCGCGGCGAGGACGGCCTCGGCCTCGGCGGACACCCTCTCGGGCGTGACGGAGGGGTGCCCGGCCCACCAGGTGTAGTGCTGGGCGGCCGTGAGGGCCCGGTCGGCGAGGTCGTCGGCGTACCCGGCGGCCTCCAGCTGCGTGAGGACTCCGGCGGCGAGCCGGTAGCGGGCGCCGACCGGCGAGACCAGCCCGCAGGCGGCGAGTTCGCCGAGGGCGGCGTCCGCGTGGGTGTCGCCGACGAGCGCGGGCAGATGCGCCTGGTGCGGGACCTCGCCGCCGAGGGCGACGGCGAACCGCAGGGTGGCGCGCGCGGAGGCGCTGAGCCGGGCGGCGAGCAGCGGCGCGGGCGCGGCGGCCTCGCCGAGCGACGGCAGCGGCACCTCCTCGCCGTCCACGGCGTCGAAGGCCGCGTCGGCGGGGATCTCGTCCTGGAAGACGCCGAACTCGTCCACCGCGCCGCGGCTGACCCGCAGTTGGTCGCGCTGGCGCAGCAGGGCACCGGCCTGGACGAACCGGAGGGGCAGCCCCTCGGACTCGAACCAGAGGTCCCCGGCCCAGTTGGACTCCTCCTCGGTGAGGACCCGCCCGGCGGCCCGCTCCAGCAGGTCGATGCCGGCGGCGCGCTCCAGTCCGTCGAGGACGACCTCCTCCACGCCGGAGTCGGCGGCCGGTGCCGGGACGTCGGGGGTGGCGCCGAACAGGAAGGCGCACTCGGGGGTCGCGTCGAGCAGTTCGTCGAGGGCGGCGCCGCCGAACTCCAGGTCGTCGAGGACGACGACGGCTCCGATCTCACGGACGAGGCCGAGCAGTTCGTCATGGTCCGGGCGGTGCTGGGGCGCCCGGTGGACGGCGTGGAAGAGGTCGCGCAGGACGTCGTCGACGGTGTGGCGGAAGCCGCTGAGGCGGACCACGCCGTCGGGGGCGAGGTCGGAGCAGTCGTCGGCGACGAGGTCGAGCAGGGCGGTGCGGCCGGCCCCCGAGGGTCCGGTGAGGCGGACGGAGCGTCCACGGGCCAGCAGCCGTACCAGCTGCTCGCGGTCGTCCTGGCGCTCCAGGAGCGGCAGCGCGGGCTGTGCGGGGCCGGGCGGCACGGGCGGGCGGGCCGCGCGGTCGGCGTCGACGCGGTCGGCCTCGGTGAGCTTCTCGGGCCGGCCCGGACGTTCGGCGGGCGGGCAGGGTTCTATCTCGCTGCCGTCGACGGGGTTGACGGTCAGCAGGAACTCGCCGGAGACGACCTGCACGGTACGGACGACCGCGGGCGTGCTCGGGGCGAAGTCGGGTGCGAGGGAGTCCCTGGGCGGGCGCTGGCGCGGCATGCCGCCGTCACCGTCGTGGCCGTGGTCCTCGGGTCCCCGGTTGATCGGGTCCATAGGTGCAAGCCCCCCAAAAGCGTCGTGTGCCCGTTCACCGGCCCCTCCCGGCCTGCTGCACACCGCGCTGTCGCTTCCGGTCCGGTCCCGCCAGAGGGTCTTGAGGAAGCGGGCGACCGAACCCTAAACCTTCGCACAGTATCTCCGACAGTCCGGGGTACCGCGCCGTCCGAGACGTCACGGTCTCGTGAGGATTGCCTGCGACGTGCGGTTCGACGACGTGTATCCGGGTCTCCCCCGGCCCTCGTCGGGCGCTGCCGTCACACGCGCGGCAGGGACTCGACCCCGATGCCGCCCTCGATGGCCAGGATGCGGTGCAGCCGGGTGGCGACGAGCAGCCGTTGCATCTGCGGGGGTACGCCGCGCAGCACCAGGCGTCGGCCGCAGCGGCCGGCCCGCCGGTGGGCCCCCATGATCACCCCCAGTCCTGTGGCGTCCCAGGAGTCGAGTGCGGACAGGTCGAGCACCAGGTCGCCGGCACCGTCGTCGACGGCCGAGTGCAGGACCGTACGGGCGTCCGCCGCGCTGCGGACGTCGAGGCGGCCCCCGACGACCAGCTCGGCGTGGTCGCCCCTGATGAACATATGAGCTCCCCGTGAGTGCGTATGCGTACTCCGTGTTCCCCGTTGATGCCACCTGTGACTGCGTGGGGCACCACGAGGTTGCCGTCCGTGAGCGAACCGGTACCGAATTCACCCCCTGGAGTGAAACTCCCGAGGACAGCACGGTGCCGGCGGCCGGACAGGACCGAAGATCAGTAGGTGTAGAAGCCCTGCCCGCTCTTGCGACCGATGTCACCGGCGTCAACCATCCGGCGCATCAGCTCCGGCGGGGCGAACTTCTCGTCCTGCGACTCGGTGTAGATGTTGCCGGTGGCGTGCAGCAGGATGTCGACGCCGGTGAGGTCCGCGGTGGCGAGCGGGCCCATGGCGTGGCCGAAGCCCAGCTTGCAGGCGAGGTCGATGTCCTCGGCGCTGGCGACGCCCGACTCGTAGAGCTTGGTCGCCTCCACGACGAGCGCGGAGATGAGGCGGGTGGTCACGAACCCGGCGACGTCGCGGTTGACGACGATGCAGGTCTTGCCGACGGACTCGGCGAACTCCCGCGCGGTGGCGAGGGTTTCGTCGCTGGTCTTGTAGCCGCGGACGAGTTCGACGAGCTGCATCATCGGGACCGGCGAGAAGAAGTGGACACCGACGACGCGTTCGGGACGGTCCGTGGCCGCCGCGATCTTGGTGATCGGGATGGCGGAGGTGTTGGAGGCGAGCACGGTGTCCTCGCGCACGAGCTTGTCGAGCGTGCGGAAGATCTCGTGCTTGACCTCCAGCTTCTCGAAGACGGCCTCGACGACGACGTCGGCGTCCGCGGCGGCGTCGAGGTCGGTGGTCGTGGTGATACGGGCGAGGGCGGCCTCGGCGTCGTGCGCCTCCAGCTTGCCCTTGCTCACGAACCTGTCGTACGAGGACTTGATGGCGTCGGTGCCGCGTGCCAGGGCCTCGTCGGTGACGTCGCGCAGGACGACGTCCCAGCCCGCCTGGGCGGAGACCTGAGCGATGCCGGACCCCATGAGGCCGGCCCCGATGACCGCGAGCTTCCGTGCCACTGTGCGACTCCCCTTTGAAACGCTCACACGCTGTTCATGTATGTCACTCGCGGACACTAGCGCTCGTGGACGGCCGTGTAAGCGGTTAGTAACGCGTGTCACGTCTCACGCCGTGAGACACCTGTCACGCCGTCCTCCCGGGCCGCGGGCGGCACGTCACTAGGCTGGGGCCATGGTCAATCTGACGCGTATCTATACGAGGACCGGGGACAAGGGCACCACGAACCTCGGGGACATGAGCCGGGTGCCCAAGACCGACGCGCGGATCGCCGCGTACGCCGACGCCAACGAGGCGAACGCGGTGATCGGGACGGCGATCGCGCTGGGCGCGCTGGACGAGGACGTCGTCGAGGTGCTCACCCGGGTGCAGAACGACCTGTTCGACGTCGGCGCGGACCTGTCGACGCCCGTCACGCGGACACCGCCCGGCGAGAAGGACCCGGTGCCGGCGCTGCGCGTCGAGCAGTTCTACGTCGACCGGCTGGAGGCCGACTGCGACCGGTTCAACGAGCGCCTGGAGAAGCTGCGTTCGTTCATCCTCCCCGGGGGCACCCCGGGCGCGGCCCTGCTGCACCAGGCGTGCACGGTCACCCGCCGCGCCGAGCGCTCCACCTGGGCGGCGCTCGAGGTGCACGGCGAGACCATGAACCCGCTCACCGCGACCTATCTCAACCGGCTGTCGGACCTGTTGTTCATCCTGGCCCGCGCGGCGAACGGGAAGACCGGCGACGTCCTGTGGGTGCCGGGCGGCGAACGCTAGGACACGGCACGGCCAAGGGGGCGTGTCGATGGAGGAGTTGGGGATCTAGCAGGACAACCGGGCACTGGTCCAGACCTATTGACCTATGGTCCAGACCTTTCTATTCTCGCCGCACTGCGGGTGTGAAGGCTCAGTCATGCCCCGACCCCCCGCCGAGGGCCCGCGTGAGCGCGCCGGAGGCACATAACGAAGAGGAGGCGCAGCATGCGCTTCAGACACAGAGCGGCGGCAGGGTTCGCCACCCTGCTGCTCCCCCTCGCCGGCCTGGTCGGCCTCGCGGGCCCGGCGCAGGCCGCCGGCAGCGCGACCGCCACCTATGTCAAGGCCCAGGACTGGGGCTCCGGCTTCGAGGGCCGATGGACCGTCAAGAACACGGGTACCGCGGCGATCAGCTCCTGGACCGTCGAGTGGGACTTCCCCTCCGGCACCTCCGTCACCTCCGCCTGGGACGCCGACGTCACCTCCGCCGGCACCCACTGGACCGCCAAGAACAAGTCGTACAACGGCACCATCGCCCCCGGTGCGACCGTCACCTTCGGCTTCAACGGCGCGGGCTCCGGCTCCCCCACCAACTGCAAGCTCAACGGCGGCAGTTGTGACGGCGGCGGCACCGTACCCGGCGACGCGGCCCCCTCCGCGCCGGGCACCCCGACCGCCTCCAACGTCACCGACACCTCCGTGCGGCTCTCCTGGTCGGCCGCCACCGACGACAAGGGCGTCAAGAACTACGACGTGCTGCGCGGCGGCACCACGGTCGCCACGGTGACGACCACCTCGTACACCGACAGCGGGCTGAGCGCCGGCACCGACTACTCGTACACCGTGCGCGCCCGCGACACCGCCGACCAGACCGGCCCGGTCAGCGGCGCGGTCTCCGTGCGCACCACCGGCGGCGGCACCACTCCCCCGCCCACCGGCGGCAGCAAGGTCAAGCTCGGCTACCTCACCGAGTGGGGCACCTACGAGCGCAACTACCAGGTCAAGAACCTGGTGACCTCCGGTTCCGCCGCGAAGATCACGCACATCAACTACGCCTTCGGCAACGTCACCGGCGGCAAGTGCGTGATCGGCGACTCCTACGCCGACTACGACAAGGCGTTCACCGCCGACCAGTCGGTCAGCGGCGTCGCGGACACCTGGGACCAGCCGCTGCGCGGCAACTTCAACCAGCTGCGCCAGCTCAAGGCCAAGTACCCGAACATCAAGGTGCTGTGGTCCTTCGGCGGCTGGACCTGGTCGGGCGGCTTCGGCCAGGCCGCACAGAACCCCGCCGCCTTCGCGCAGTCCTGCTACGACCTGGTCGAGGACCCGCGCTGGGCCGATGTCTTCGACGGCATCGACATCGACTGGGAGTACCCGAACGCCTGCGGCCTGAGCTGCGACACCAGCGGTGCCGCGGCCTACAAGAACCTGATGTCCGCGCTGCGGGCCAAGTTCGGCGCCAACTACCTGGTCACCGCCGCCACCACGGCCGACGGCACCAGCGGCGGCAAGATCGACGCCGCGGACTACGCCGGGGCCGCGCAGTACGTCAACTGGTACAACGTCATGACGTACGACTTCTTCGGCGCGTTCGACGCGGACGGCCCGACCGCTCCGCACTCCCCGCTGACCACGTACAACGGCATCCCGACGCCCGGCTTCACCACGGCCGACGCCATCGCCAAGTTCAAGTCGAAGGGCGTGCCCGCGAACAAGCTGCTCATCGGCATCGGCTTCTACGGCCGCGGCTGGACCGGTGTGACGCAGGACGCGCCCGGCGGCTCGGCCACGGGTCCGGCGCCGAGCACCCCCGAGGCCGGCATCGCCGACTACAAGGTGCTCAAGACGTCCTGCCCGGTCACCGGGACCATCGCGGGCACGGCGTACGCGCACTGCGGCAACAACTGGTGGTCCTACGACACCCCGTCGACGATCATCGGCAAGATGAGCTGGGCCAAGAGCCAGGGGCTCGGCGGCGCGTTCTTCTGGGAGTTCAGCGGTGACACCGACAACGGCGAACTGGTGAGCGCCATCAACAGCGGTCTCCAGTAGACGGCAGCGGATCACCCAGCACCGAGCGACGTTGACACTCCCCCGGACCTCGTCCGGGGGAGACCCCCGGTCAGCGAGTGAATGTGGCTACGCCACATTCACTCGCTGACCGGGCGGGGCCGCTTCGAGCCACGCGAGGAAACCGGTCAGCGCGTCCTCGCTCATCGCGAGTTCGAGGCGCGTGCCCCGGTGGACGCAGGCCAGGATGACGGCGTCGGAGAGCAGCGCCAGCTCCTCCTCGCCCTCGGGGACACGCCGGCCGGCCACCTCGATCGCCGAGCGTTCCAGGACGCGGCGCGGGCGGGGGGCGTAGGAGAAGACGCGGTACCACTCGATGCGGTCGCCGTTGTAGCGGGCCACGCCGTAGCTCCAGCCCTTGCCGCCGGTGTCCGGCTTCTCGGGCACGTCCCAGCGCAGCGAACAGTCGAAGGTCCCGCCCGAACGCTGGATCAGTCTGCGCCGCAGCCCGAACAGGAACAGTCCCACCACCACGAGCGCGACCACGATCCCGCAGACAGTCAGAGCGAGGACCATCGGCACCGACCTCCTCGTCTCCTAGGTAATGGAACGTAAAAAAGACCCACATCTGCCTCAGCCGCGGCCGGGTACCGGAAATGATCCGGTACCCGGCCGCGGCTGAGTGACGTCGTCACACGGCTCCCCCAGAGCCTAGAGGGCCCCGGGGTCGCCCACGGTCAGCGCGCCGTCGCCGCCCGCAGGCGAACGTCCGCGCGGCGCTCGGCGGAGGCGTCGGCCTCCGACTTCGCGCGCTCGAGCGCCCGCTCCGCGCGCTGGATGTCGATCTCGTCCGACAGCTCGGCGATCTCGGCCAGCAGCGACAGCTTGTTGTCCGCGAAGGAGATGAAACCGCCGTGCACCGCGGCGACGACCGTTCCACCTTCACTCGTACGGATGGTCACCGGGCCCGACTCCAGCACACCGAGCAGCGGCTGGTGACCGGGCATGACGCCGATGTCGCCGGACGTGGTGCGCGCGACGACCAGGGTGGCCTCGCCGGACCAGACCTGGCGGTCGGCGGCGACCAGCTCGACGTGCAGCTCAGCAGCCAAGGGTGGCTCCTCGGGTCACCACCCGGCGGTAGTGCCGGGTGTTGGGGTCAATTCTATGGGGCGTGAGAGAGGGGGCGGGACGTGCCCCGCCCCCTCCGGTGAGCACGGGGCTCAGGAGACGCCCAGCTCCTTGGCGTTGGCCTTGAGGTCCTCGATGCCACCGCACAGGAAGAACGCCTGCTCCGGGAAGTGGTCGTACTCGCCGTCGATGATCGCGTTGAACGCGGCGATCGACTCGTCCAGCGGCACGTCCGACCCGTCGACGCCGGTGAACTGCTTGGCGACGTGGGTGTTCTGGGACAGGAAGCGCTCCACGCGACGGGCCCGGTGGACGACGAGCTTGTCCTCTTCGCCCAGCTCGTCGATACCGAGGATCGCGATGATGTCCTGGAGGTCCTTGTACTTCTGGAGGACCGTCTTCACGCGCATGGCGGTGTTGTAGTGGTCCGCCGCGATGTAGCGCGGGTCCAGGATGCGGGACGTGGAGTCCAGCGGGTCCACGGCCGGGTAGATGCCCTTCTCGGAGATCGGACGGGAGAGCACCGTCGTCGCGTCGAGGTGGGCGAAGGTGGTGGCCGGGGCCGGGTCGGTCAGGTCGTCCGCGGGGACGTAGATCGCCTGCATCGAGGTGATCGAGTGACCGCGGGTCGAGGTGATGCGCTCCTGGAGGAGACCCATCTCGTCGGCCAGGTTCGGCTGGTAACCCACCGCGGACGGCATACGGCCGAGCAGCGTGGAGACCTCGGAACCGGCCTGGGTGAAGCGGAAGATGTTGTCGATGAAGAACAGCACGTCCTGCTTCTGGACGTCACGGAAGTACTCGGCCATGGTGAGGCCGGCCAGCGCGACGCGCAGACGGGTGCCCGGGGGCTCGTCCATCTGGCCGAAGACCAGGGCGGTCTTGTCGATGACGCCCGAGTCCGCCATCTCCTCGATGAGGTCGTTGCCCTCACGGGTGCGCTCGCCGACACCGGCGAACACGGAGACACCGTCGTGGTTGTTGGCGACGCGGTAGATCATCTCCTGGATGAGCACCGTCTTGCCGACACCGGCACCGCCGAACAGGCCGATCTTGCCGCCCTTGACGTACGGGGTCAGCAGGTCGATGACCTTGACGCCGGTCTCGAACATCTCGGTCTTCGACTCGAGCTCGTCGAAGTTGGGGGCCTTGCGGTGGATGGACCAGCGCTCACCCTCGTACTGCTCGTCGACGTTGAGCACGTCACCGAGGGTGTTGAAGACCTTGCCCTTGGTGAAGTCGCCGACCGGGACGGTGATGCCGTCGCCGGTGTCGGTGACCGGGGCCTGGCGGACCAGACCGTCGGTGGGCTGCATGGAGATGGTGCGGACCAGGCCGTCACCCAGGTGCTGGGCGACCTCCAGGGTCAGCGTCTTCTTCTCGCCCTCGTTCGCCGGGTCGGCGACCTCGACGTGCAGGGCGTTGTAGATGTCCGGCATCGCGTCGACGGGGAACTCCACGTCGACGACCGGGCCGATGACCCGGGCGACGCGGCCCGTGGCCGTCGCGGTCTCAACAGTGGTGGTCATTAGCGGTCACTCCCCGCGGTCGCGTCGGCCAGGGCGCTCGCGCCACCGACGATCTCGCTGATTTCCTGGGTGATTTCGGCCTGGCGGGCCGCGTTGGCAAGACGGGAGAGCGTGTTGATCAGCTCACCCGCGTTGTCGGTGGCCGACTTCATCGCGCGCCGCGTGGCGGCGTGCTTCGAAGCCGCCGACTGGAGCAGCGCGTTGTAGATCCGGCTCTCCACGTACCGCGGCAGCAGGGCGTCGAGGACGTCCTCCGCCGACGGCTCGAAGTCGTACAGCGGGAGGATCTCGTCGCCCTTGGCTGCGCGCTCCTCCGCGACCTCTTCGAGGCTGAGCGGCAGCAGCCGGGCGCCGAGCGCCGTCTGCGTCATCATCGACACGAACTCGGTGTAGACGATGTGGAGTTCATCCACCCCGCCCTCCGCCGTCTCCGTCTCGATGGCCTCGATCAGCGGCGCCGCGACCTTCTTGGCGTCCGCGTACGAGGGCTCGTCGGTGAAGCCCGCCCACGACTCCACGACCTTGCGCTCGCGGAAGTTGTAGTGGGCCAGACCGCGGCGGCCGACGATGTAGGTGTCGACCTCCTTGCCCTCCGCCTCGAGGCGCGCCGTCAGCTGCTCGGCGGCCTTGATGGCGTTGGAGTTGAAGGCGCCGGCCAGACCGCGGTCGCTCGTGAGGAGCAGGACCGCGGAACGGGTGGGCGTCTCCGCCTCGGTGGTCAGCGGGTGCTTGGTGTTCGACCCCGTGCCGACCGCCGTGACCGCGCGGGTGAGCTCGGTCGCGTACGGCGTGGAGGCCCGCACCTTGCGCTGCGCCTTGACCACACGTGAGGCGGCGATCATCTCCATCGCCTTGGTGATCTTCTTGGTCGCGGTGACGGATCGGATGCGACGCTTGTAGACCCGGAGCTGGGCTCCCATGAGTCAGGTCCCTTCCTTACGTCACTTGGCCGCGGCCGGGGCGTCCTCGCCGAGGAGCTTGCCGTCCGAGGTCTCGAACTGCTTCTTGAAGTCGGTGATCGCGTCGGCGACGGCGGTGAGGGTGTCGTCCGACATCTTGCCGCCCTCCTTGATGGAGGTCATGAGGCCCTGCTCCTTGCGGTGCAGGTACTCGAGGAGCTCCTTCTCGAAGCGGCGGATGTCGGAGACCGGGACGTCGTCCATCTTGCCGGTGGTACCGGCCCACACGGAGACGACCTGGTCCTCGGTCGGCATCGGCTGGTACTGAGCCTGCTTGAGCAGCTCGACCAGTCGCTGACCACGCTCCAGCTGCGACTTCGACGCGGCGTCCAGGTCGGAACCGAAGGCGGCGAACGCCTCCAGCTCGCGGTACTGGGCCAGGTCCAGACGGAGGCGGCCGGAGACCTGCTTCATCGCCTTGTGCTGCGCGGAACCGCCGACTCGGGAGACGGAGATACCGACGTTCAGCGCGGGGCGCTGACCGGCGTTGAACAGGTCCGACTCCAGGAAGCACTGGCCGTCGGTGATGGAGATGACGTTGGTCGGGATGAACGCCGAGACGTCGTTGGCCTTGGTCTCGACGATCGGCAGACCGGTCATCGAACCGGCGCCCATGTCGTCGGAGAGCTTGGCGCAGCGCTCCAGCAGACGGGAGTGCAGGTAGAAGACGTCACCCGGGTAGGCCTCGCGGCCCGGCGGGCGGCGCAGCAGCAGGGAGACGGCGCGGTAGGCGTCGGCCTGCTTCGAGAGGTCGTCGAAGATGATGAGGACGTGCTTGCCGTCGTACATCCAGTGCTGGCCGATGGCCGAACCGGTGTACGGCGCCAGGTACTTGAAGCCGGCCGGGTCGGACGCCGGGGCGGCGACGATGGTCGTGTACTCCAGCGCGCCGGCCTCTTCGAGGGCGCCACGCACGGAGGCGATGGTCGAGCCCTTCTGGCCGATGGCGACGTAGACGCAGCGGACCTGCTTCTTCGGGTCGCCCGAGCGCCAGTTGTCGCGCTGGTTGATGATCGTGTCGACGGCCAGGGCGGTCTTGCCCGTCTGGCGGTCGCCGATGATCAGCTGACGCTGGCCGCGGCCGACCGGGGTCATCGCGTCGACGGCCTTGTAGCCGGTCTCCATCGGCTCGTGCACCGACTTGCGGGCCATGACGCCGGGAGCCTGGAGCTCCAGGGCGCGGCGGCCGGACGTCTCGATCTCGCCGAGGCCGTCGATGGGGTTGCCGAGCGGGTCGACGACGCGGCCGAGGTAGCCCTCGCCCACCGCGACGGAGAGGACCTCACCGGTGCGCGTGACCGGCTGACCCTCCTCGATGCCACTGAACTCACCGAGGACGATGGCGCCGATCTCGCGCTCTTCCAGGTTGAGCGCGAGGCCGAGGGTGCCGTCCTCGAACTTCAGCAGTTCGTTGGCCATGGCCGAGGGAAGACCCTCGACCTTCGCGATGCCGTCGCCGGCAAGGGTGACCGTACCGACCTCCTCGCGCGAGGCCGCGTCCGGCTTGTACGACTGGACGAAGTTCTCCAGCGCGTCCCGGATCTCCTCCGGCCGGATCGTGAGCTCCGCCATCTGGGTTCCCTGCTCTCCTTGTTGGGCCCGAAGTTTCACTTGGGGGGTATTCCACGAGTCGGGGACTCCCCCCAATAAGAGGTGAATCCTCTGCACGGCCCAACCAGGGCCGTCATCAGTTCGTACTGCGTGTGTTGAGTTGCTGCTAGCTCGCCATGCGGCGGGCGGCGTCCTCGAGCCGGTCCGCGAGGGAGCCGTTGATGACCTCGTCACCGACCTGCACCCGGATCCCGCCGACGACCTCGGGGTCGACGTCGAGGTTGAGGTGCATCGTGTGCCCGTAGAGCTTCGCCAGGGCGGCGCCCAGGCGCTGCTTCTGCGTGTCACTCAGCGGCACCGCCGAGGTGACGACGGCGACGACGCGGTTGCGACGGTCGGCGGCGAGCTTGGACAGGGACTCGAGTCCCGCCTCCAGGCTACGTCCCCGCGGCGCGGTCACAAGGCGCGTCACCAGACGCTCGGTGGTCCGGGTGGCCCGGCCGCCGCCGAGCAGTCGGCCGATCAGCTCGGCCTTGGCCGACCGGGCGGCCGTGCGGTCGGTGAGCGCGGCGCGCAGCTCGGTGTTCGAGGCGACGATCCGGCCGAAGCGGAACAGCTCGTCCTCGACCCCGTCGAGCCGACCCGTCCGCTGGGCGGCCGTGAGGTCCGCCACGTCGGCGAGCTCCTCCAGCACGTCCACCAGGTCACGGGGCTGCGACCAGCGGGAACGCACCAGACCCGCGACCAGGTCGACGGTGTTGCCGCCGACCTGCCCGCCGAGCAGGCGCCCGACGAGCTCGGCCTTGGCGTCACCGGACTGCGCCGGGTCGGTCAGGACCCGACGCAGCGACACCTCGCGGTCGAGCACCGCGGTGACGGCCGCCAGCTCGTCGGCGAGCTGCGCCGCGTCCACGGACGTGAGGTCCGTCAGCGCGTCGAGACGCTCCCGACCGGCAGCCAGTCCCTCGCGGCTCGCTCCGTGCATACCCGTCATCGGGATGCCTCGGCCTTCTCCTCGAGCTCGTCGAGGAAGCGGTCGATGACACGGCTCTGGCGGGCGTGGTCCTCCAGGGACTCACCGACGAGCTTGCCGGCCAGTTCGGTGGCGAGCTTGCCGACGTCCTGGCGCAGCGCGGACGCGGCGGCCTTGCGGTCGGCCTCGATCTGCGTGTGACCGGCGGCGACGATCTCCTCACGCTGCCGCTGGCCCTCGGCGCGCATCTCGGAGATGAGCGTGGCGCCCTGCTCCTGCGCCTCCTGGCGCAGGCGCGCGGCCTCGTGACGGGCCTCGGCGAGCTGAGCCTTGTACTGCTCCAGCACGCTCTGGGCCTCGGTCTGCGCGGCCTCGGCCTTCTCGATACCGCCCTCGATGGCCTCGCGCCGCTGCTCCAGAACCTTGTTGATGTTCGGGAGGAGCTTCCAGGCGAGGAAGCCGAAGACGATGACGAAGGCGAGCAGGCCGATGACAAGCTCGGGGATCGGCGGGACGAGGGGGTTCTCCGTCTCCTCGGCCGCCAGAATGAGCAGCTGGCTCATGTCAGTGCCTTTCGTCTAGGGGGCTGTCGCTGATCGGGGCGATCAGGTGCCGTAGACGAACGGCATGACCAGGCCGATGAGGGCGAGCGCCTCACAGAAGGCGAAGCCGAGGATCTGGTTGGCGCGGATCAGGCCGGCCGCCTCGGGCTGGCGGGCCAGGGCCTGGGTGCCGTTGCCGAAGATGATGCCGACGCCGACGCCGGGGCCGATCGCGGCAAGGCCGTAACCGATGGAACCGAGCGAGCCGGAGACGGCGGCAAGGGTCTGGGACATGCCAGTTCTTCCTTCTTCTTTACGGACCGGTGGGGGTTGGCCACCGGACGAATTCAGGGGTGGGGGTCGGGAAGCTCAGTGGTGCTCGGCCAGGGCACCCTGGATGTAGGTGCACGTCAGCAGGACGAAGACGTACGCCTGAAGAGCCTGGATGAAGAGCTCGAACGCCGTCATCACGATGGTCATGAGGAAGCTGACGCCGGCGTAGGCGATGCCGATGCCGTTCAGCAGGTACCAGCTGGCGATCGTGAAGAGGAGCAGCAGGGTGTGGCCGGCGAACATGTTGGCGAACAGTCGCACCGCGTGGGTGAAGGGCCGCACCAGCAGGTTCGAGAAGAACTCGATCAGCATGGCGAGCGGCAGCACCGCGCCCAGCGACTTGTCGTAGCCGGTGACGTTCTTGAAGAAGCCGACGAAACCGTGCCGCTTGAAGGTCAGGGAGACCCACAGGACGTAGACGATCAGAGCCAGGACGAGCGGGTACGAGATGATCGACGTCACCGGGAACTGGGCGAGCGGGACGACCGACCAGAGGTTCATCATCCAGATGAAGAAGAACAGCGAGACGACCAGCGGAACGTACTTCTCGCCCTCCTTCTTTCCGATCGTCTCGTACACGACGCCGCGCCGGATGAAGTCGTAGCCGGTCTCGGCGACCATCTGGAGCTTGCCGGGGACGACCTTCGGCTTGCGGAAGGCGGCCCAGAAGAACCCGATGATGATGACCGAGCCGAGCAGGGCCAGCAGCATCGTCTTGTTGAAGTACAGGTTGCTGTCCGCGTCGCCCCAGAGGGGCTCGAACAGGAACGAGTGCAGGCCCGGAGCGGGGAAGCCACAGCCGTCGAAGATGTGGCAGTCGGTCTCGAAGGCGAGCACCTGCGTCGGGTCAGCACTCACCGCGGGCTCCTTCAGCGTGGCGCATGGGTACGGCAACCTCGTTGTGTCGGCGCGGCGCACGGCCGCGGGTCGGCACCGGACTGGTGTGACGGATGTGGGGGCGGCTGGGGGGCATCTCGCCTCGCGATTGAGCAGGCGTCAGCTCGGATGCCCGCGCCCGCGATGCCGCAGTTGGCACCGGACGATAGCAGGAGATCTCAGACGTCTTTATCCCGGGCCTACCTCTCACGACGAGTGCCCCGACTTTTCGGGCCTCGCGCCCGTCGAGGAGGAGGTCGATTCCGGTTCGACGTAGAGGATCTTGGCCTTCATGTGAGCACGCGTCTGCGCGGCGATCCAGGCGAGGGTGCCGGCGACGAGCGTGAGCGCGAAGGCCTTGGGATCGAACAGCGTGGTGTTCTTGAAGGCCGCGACGAAGACGAACAGCAGCAGGATCTGCGCCGCGTAGAGCATGAGACCCATGGCCTGGAAGAGGTGCGGGAGCGTCGCCGCCGTGCGCTGGAGCACATAGAGGCCGAGACCCATGAAGAGGATCACGATCAGCGTCGCGACGACCGCCCCGGTCGCTCCCTTGCCGCCCGCGACCACCGCGGCGACGACGGCGGCGAGCGCGCCGACGGCAGCCGTGGGCACGGCGGCCTGGGCCAGGATCCGGACGTCATTGGACGGCATGGCGGCAACTCCGCTTTTCACAGGGGGCAGGGTGTCGTCATGGACGAGCGTAGTCCCGGTCTGAGTGTTGGAGACCTCACGCCAAGGGACCGTCGCATCACGGTCCTTCGGCTCTATCCGGGGTTCTCGTGAACCGTATCACAAACTATTTGATGAGGTCTTTACCTGCTAGGTGTGCTCGGTGTCACACGTGAGAGTGATGCTGCGCGTTTGTGCAAAATCCGGGCCAACATGTCTGGTATTGGGGGTCTTTACTCCCCCACGACTTGGCAATGCTCTAGTCAGATTCTTACCTTGCCGCGATCAACGGGGTGTTCCCGCCCGGCGTCGGTCGAGGAACCGCGAGCGGCCTCCGATGGCGGTCGACCCGTTCAGTCCTGCCGCACCAGCGGTGACCGGAGTGCGCGGTTCGTCCTCAATGTCCGCGTCGCACTCCTCGGTTGGAGTGGACTCGACGACCTCCACCGTCCGGCGCCGCCGGTAGCGCGGCGGCACGAAGCTCTCGGCCCAGCGCGGCGCACGCGGGGTGAAGCGCGGCAGCAGGAGCAGCACCAGACCGATCGCGCTCAGCAGCACGACACCGAGCACGATCCACATGGACGCGGAGTTCACGGAGTAGCCGAGGGCGCCGAAGGCGATCAGCGCCGACCAGAAGTACATGATCAGCACGGCCCGGCTGTGCGAGTGGCCGATCTCCAGGAGCCGGTGGTGCAGGTGCCCGCGGTCGGCGGCGAACGGCGACTGACCGCGCCAGGTGCGGCGCACGATGGCGAGCACGAGGTCCGCGGCCGGCACGGCGATGATCGTCAGCGGCAGCAGCAGCGGGATGTACACGGGCACCGTCTGGTGCACCGCCGCCTTCTCGGACCCGGCGTACAGGTTCAGCGCGTCCGGGTCGACCTGACCCGTGATGGAGATGGCGCCGGCCGCGAGCACCAGGCCGATCAGCATGGAGCCGGAGTCGCCCATGAAGATCCGCGCGGGGTGCATGTTGTGCGGCAGGAAGCCCAGGCACATGCCCATGAGGATCGCCGCGAACAGGGTGGCCGGGGCGGCGGCCTCGATGCCGTACGAGTACCAGATCCGGTACGAGTACAGGAAGAACGCGGTCGCGGCGATGCACACCATGCCGGCGGCGAGGCCGTCGAGGCCGTCCACGAAGTTCACCGCGTTGATGGTGACGACCACGAGCGCGACGGTCAGCAGCGTGCCCTGCCACTGGGTCAGCGCCACGTTGCCGACGCCCGGGACGGGCAGCCACAGGATCGTCAGACCCTGCATGACCATGACGCCCGCGGCGATCATCTGGCCGCCCAGCTTGATCAGGGCGTCGATCTCGAACTTGTCGTCCAGGACGCCGATCAGCCAGATCAGCGCGGCCCCGGACAGCAGCGCCCGCGGCTCGTTGGACTTGGCGAAGACCTCGTTGAGGTTGGTGAGGTGGTCCGCGACCAGCAGCCCCGCGCACAGCCCGAAGAACATGGCGATCCCGCCGAGGCGCGGAGTGGGCTCCCGGTGCACGTCACGTGCCCGGATCTCCGGCATGGCTCCCGCCACGATCGCGAACTTCCGTACCGGCCCTGTCAGCAGATACGTCACCGCGGCCGTGATGCAGAGCGTCAGCAGGTATTCACGCACGGGCTTCCCCACAGGTCTCGCTGGCCATCACAGCCCCACACCCTAGCGACGGACGCATATGTGTGGGGACTGCCGGGTAGCGACGATGGTTGCACGTGTGGCTGTGCACTCGCTGGACGAGGGGTCGTCTACCCCCGATCACCCGGGATACGGCGGAAATGTCCCGGCCAGCTCGCGGACCTCCTCCCGCGCGGCCGTCTGCTCGACGTCCCCGCGCAGCACTCCGCCCAGCAGCTTGGCCACCAGGACCATCTCCGACTCCCCCATGCCCTGGGTCGTCAGCGCCGCCGTGCCCAGGCGCAGGCCCCGGGCGTCGCCGTGCGGCAGGGCGCAGCAGTCCAGGACCATCCCGGCGGCCGCCAGCCGGCCGCGTGCGGTCCGCCCGTCGACGCCGAGGGGCGCCGGGTCGACGGTGATCAGATGGGTGTCCGTGCCGCCGGTGGTGACCGCCAGGCCCTCGGCCTCCAGCTCGGCGGCCAGCACGCGGGCGTTCGCGACGACCTGGTGGGCGTACGCCGTGAAGGCCGGGGTGGCCGCCTCGCCGAACGCCACGGCCTTCGCCGCGATGGTGTGCATCTGGGCGCCGCCCTGGGTGAACGGGAACACCGCGCGGTCCACCCGGTCGGCCAGGTCGGCGCCGCACAGCAGCATGCCGCCGCGCGGGCCCCGCAGCACCTTGTGGGTGGTGGCGCACACGATGTCGGCGTACGGCACCGGGGAGGGCGCCGCCCCGCCGGCCACCAGTCCGATGGGGTGGGCGGCGTCGGCGATGAGATAGGCGCCGACCTCGTCGGCGACCTCGCGGAAGAACGCGTAGTCGAGGTGGCGGGGGTAGGCGATCGAGCCGCACACGATCGCCTTGGGGCGGTGCGCGCGGGCCAGGGCGCGGACCTGGTCGTGGTCGACGAGGCCGGTCTCCGCGTCGACCCCGTACGCGACGAAGTCGAACCAGCGGCCCGAGAAGTTCGCCGGGGAGCCGTGGGTGAGGTGCCCGCCGTGGGGCAGGCCGAGGGCCAGGACGGTGTCTCCGGGGCGCAGGAGGGCCGCGTAGGCCGCCAGGACGGCGGAGGAGCCGGAATGGGGCTGGACATTGGCGTGGGCGGCTCCGAACAGCGCCCTGGCCCGGTCGACGGCGATCCGCTCGGCGACGTCGACGATCTCGCATCCGCCGTGGTGACGGGCGCCGGGGTAGCCCTCGGCGTACTTGTTGGCGAGCGGCGAGCCGAGCGCGGCGAGCACGGCCGGGGACGTGAAGTTCTCGGCGGCGATCAGCTGGAGCGACGTCGACTGCCGTTCCGTCTCGCCGAGCACGATCCCGGCCAGCTCGGGGTCCTGCCGCCGCAGGACATCGGCCGCGAGGACAGGGCTGACCGACATGGCACGCTCCCGACCGGAACGACAACGGGACACGACCAATGTAGGCCCGCCCCCGGTCCCCTGCCCGCCCGCGACACCCGCGCGTGGTCGCGCGGCGGGGCCGGCACTCGACAGGCGCGGTGGAGCGCCCGGGTCACATGTGGGCCGGGACTCCGGTCAGAGCCGTGACGACCGGGTCCAGGGCGTCGTGTATCTCGTCGCCGACGGAGCGGAAGAAGGTGAGGGGGGCGCCGTACGGGTCGTAGACCTCGTCCGCCTCCGCCGTGGGCGCGAGCAGCCAGCCCCGCAGGGCGGCGGCCGCGCGGACCAGCGCGCGGGCGCGCACGACCACACCGTCCTCCAGGGGCGGCAGGGTCGCCGGGTCTATCGCCCGGACCAGTCGGGTGAACTCCTTGAGCGTGAAGGTGCGCAGCCCCGCCGAGTGGCCCATGGAGATGACCTGGGCACGGTGGTCCCGCGTCGCGGTCAGGACCAGGTCGGCCCTGATGACGTGCTCGTCGAGCAGCTCCCGTCCGGTGAACCCGGAGGCGTCCGCGCCGAAGTCGCCCAGCACGGTCTCCGCGTTGGCCTCCATCGGAGCGCCCTCGTGCCCCCAGGTGCCCGCGCTCTCCACGACCAGCGCGCCGCCCAGGATGCCCAGCCGCTCCGCCACGAAATGGCGGGTCAGCCGCTCGGTGATGGGTGAGCGGCAGACATTGCCGGTGCTGACGTGGAGGATGCGGAAGGTGTCACGCGGAAGCCCGACGAACGTCGTCGTGATCTCCGCGGGGCGCTCCCCGTCGCCTATGCCACGCATGGGGGTCCCCCCTGGTCGTGCGCGGCCGGGAGCCGGGGGGATGCGGGGGCCGTCAATTCGCCACCTCGAGGTCGGGTACGACCTTCCGCAGCTCTTCCGCGGAGATCGCGCCCGCGCGCAGCAGCACGGGCACCTCGCGGGTGACGTCGACGATGGACGAGGGCACGTTGCCCGGGGTCGGACCGCCGTCGAGGTAGACGGAGACGGAGTCGCCGAGCATCTGCTGGGCGGCGTCGCAGTCCTCCGGCGCCGGGTGGCCCGTGAGGTTCGCCGAGGAGACGGCCATCGGGCCGACCTCGGTGAGCAGTTCGATGGCGACCGGGTGCAGCGGCATGCGCACGGCCACGGTGCCGCGGGTGTCCCCGAGGTCCCACTGGAGGGACGGCTGGTGCTTCGCGACGAGGGTGAGCGCACCCGGCCAGAACGCGTCGACGAGTTCCCAGGCCAGCTCGGAGAAGTCCGTGACGAGGCCGTGCAGGGTGTTCGGGGAGCCGATGAGGACGGGGGAGGGCATGCTGCGGCCCCGGCCCTTGGCGTCGAGGAGATCACCGACGGCCTCCGAGGAGAACGCGTCGGCACCGATGCCGTACACCGTGTCGGTCGGCAGCACCACGAGTTCGCCCCGGCGGACGGCGGACGCGGCCTCGCGCAGACCCGTCACACGGTCGGTCGCGTCATTGGTGTCGTATCGCCGTGCCATGTCTAGCGGGCCTCCTCGTACGCGTACTTCGGGAAGAAAGTCTGGGGGGCGTTCACGGCAGCGCCCTGCGGGCGGTCGCGAAGCGCGGGCGGTTGTTGAGGTCGGGGTGGTCGGCCGCGTCGGCCCAGCCCCGCTCCTCGGTGAAGATCCACGGCACCTGGCCGCCCTGGGTGTCGGCGTGCTCGATGACGACGACGCCCCCGGGTCGCAGCAGCCGGTGCGCGGCGCGTTCCAGGCCCCGGATGAGGTCCAGGCCGTCCTCGCCGGAGAACAGGGCGAGTTCGGGGTCGTAGTCCCGGGCCTCGGGGGCGACGTACTCCCACTCGGTGAGCGGGATGTACGGCGGGTTGGAGATGACGAGGTCGACCTGGCCGTCGAGGTCGTGGAAGGCGTCGAGGGCGTTGCCCTGGCGCAGGTCGACCCGGGAGCCCGCCATGTTCTTGCGGGTCCACCGGAGGGCTTCCTCGGACAGTTCGACGGCGTGCACGCGCGAGCGCGGGACCTCCTGGGCGAGGGCGAGCGCGATGGCGCCCGAGCCGGTGCACAGGTCGACGATGAGCGGTTCGACGACGTCCATGGCGCGCACGGCGTCTATGGCCCAGCCGACGACCGACTCGGTCTCCGGCCGGGGCACGAACACGCCGGGCCCGACCTGGAGTTCCAGGTAACGGAAGTAGGCCCGCCCGGTGATGTGCTGCAACGGCTCGCGCTGCTCGCGCCGGGCGATGACCTCCCAGTAGCGGGCGTCGAAGTCCGCGTCCTTGACGGTGTGCAGCGCGCCCCGCTTGACGCCGTGCACGAACGCGGCGAGTTCCTCCGCGTCGTTGCGCGGCGAGGGCACGCCGGCGTCGGCCAGCCGCTGGGCGGCCTGGGCCACCTCCGCGAGCAGCACGCTGCGGGGGCTTGGGGGTCGCCCCCCAAAATCTTGCTGCACGCTGGTCCTCCGTGTGTGCTCGGATACGTCGTGACGCGCCTTACGCGGCTGCGAGCTTGGCGGCCGAGTCCGCGTCGACGCACGCCTGGATCACCGCGTCGAGGTCGCCGTCCAGGACCTGGTCCAGGTTGTACGCCTTGAAGCCGACGCGGTGGTCCGAGATGCGGTTCTCCGGGAAGTTGTACGTACGGATCTTCTCGGAGCGGTCGACCGTGCGGACCTGGCTGCGGCGGGCGTCGGCGGCCTCCCTCTCCGCCTCCTCCTGCGCCATGGCGAGCAGCCTGGAGCGCAGGATACGCAGTGCCTGCTCCTTGTTCTGGAGCTGGCTCTTCTCGTTCTGGCAGGAGGCGACGACTCCGGTGGGAATGTGCGTGATGCGCACCGCGGAGTCCGTGGTGTTGACGGACTGCCCGCCGGGGCCCGAGGAGCGGTAGACGTCGATGCGGAGGTCGTTCGGGTTGATCTCGACCTCGACCTCCTCGGCCTCCGGCGTGACCAGCACGCCCGCGGCCGAGGTGTGGATACGGCCCTGGGACTCGGTCGCCGGGACGCGCTGCACCCGGTGCACGCCGCCCTCGTACTTCAGCCGGGCCCACACGCCCTGGCCGGGCTCGGTCTGGCCGCGGGTCTTCACGGCGACCTGGACGTCCTTGTAGCCGCCCAGCTCGGACTCGGTGGAGTCGATGATCTCGGTCTTCCAGCCGATGCGCTCGGCGTAGCGCAGGTACATGCGCAGCAGGTCGCCGGCGAACAGCGCGGACTCGTCGCCGCCCGCGCCCGCCTTGATCTCCAGGATGACGTCCTTGTCGTCGCTGGGGTCGCGCGGGACGAGCAGCAGCCGCAGCTTCTCGGTGAGGTCCTCGCGCTGCTTCTCCAGCTCCTTGACCTCGGCGGCGAAGTCCGGGTCGTCGGCGGCGAGTTCGCGCGCGGTGTCGATGTCGTCGCCGGTCTGCTTCCAGGAGCGGTACGTGGCGACGATCGGGGTCAGCTCGGCGTAGCGCTTGTTCAGCTTGCGCGCGTTCGCCTGGTCGGCGTGGACCGACGGGTCGGCGAGCTTCGTCTCCAGGTCGGCGTGCTCACCGACGAGTTCCTCGACGGCCTCGAACATGTTCGGCTCCTGTACTGCTTCGGAAAGGGAAGGCGGGCGACCAAAAACGCCGGTCCAGGCACGCCTCGGTGAGGGCGTGGCCGTGGACCGGCGAAATGGGGCTCGCTACTTCTTGGAGCCGGCGGCAGCCTTGCCGAAGCGGGCCTCGAAGCGGGCCACACGGCCACCGGTGTCGAGGATCTTCTGCTTGCCCGTGTAGAACGGGTGGCACTCGGAGCAGACCTCGGCCCGGACGGTGCCGGACTCGATGGTGCTGCGGGTGGTGAACGACGCGCCGCAGGTGCAGCTGACCTGCGTCTCGACGTACGCGGGGTGGATGTCGCGCTTCAAGGTGTCTCCTAGGTTTCGGGAGGGCGCCGGGTCGCCGCCGCGGGATGCGGGAGCGTGAACCGGAGCCGACGTACCAGTCTGCCAGGACTGGGGCCATCCCCCAAAACCGGGGGTTGCCGTGATCTATTCCCCCGGCCGGGAGGGGGGCGTCCGGTCCGCCTACGGAGCGTTGACCACGCCCTTCGCCTCTCCCGTCGCGGTGCCCCGGGTGGCCGTCGCGGGGATCGGGAGGTCGGCCGCGAGGGCCGTCCAGAGCTGCTGGGCCTTGGGGCGGTCGACGAGGACGCGGTTGGGGTCGGCCCTGTCGTACTGGACCGGGAGCGTGACCATGGTCATCCCGGACGCGCCGATGCCCTTGAGGCCGTTCGCGAAGTCCATGAGGGAGTTGACCGAGCCGAGGTCGGAATCCGTGGTGACGGTCCTGGTCGCGGTGTCGGCGAGGTCGTACAGCTTCTTCGGGTCGCTGATGTTCCCGACGTGCTCGACCTGTTCGACGAGGGCCTTCACGAACGCCTGCTGGAGCTGGATGCGGCCGAGGTCGGAGCCGTCGCCGACGCCGTGCCGGGTGCGGACCAGGCCGAGCGCCTGCTTGCCGTCCAGCCGGTGCGAGCCGGCCTTGAGGTCGAGGTGGCTCTGCGGGTCGTCGATGTCCCTGGCCGTGGTGACCTCGACGCCGCCGAGGTCGTCGACGAGCTTCTGGAAGCCGGCGAAGTCGACCTCCAGGTAGTGGTCCATGCGGATGCCGGAGAGGGACTCGACGGTCTTGACCGCGCAGGCCGCGCCGCCCGTGGAGTAGGCGGAGTTGAACATCACGCCGTGCGCGGCGGAGTGCGCGGTGCCGTGGGTGTCGGTGCACTCGGGGCGGTCGACGAGGGTGTCGCGGGGTATGGACACCACGCTCGCCCTCCGGTGCCCCTCGTAGACGTGCACGACCATCGCCGTGTCGGAGCGTGCGCTGCCGTCGTCGGCGCCGCCGCCCAGCTTCCGGTTGGCACCCGAGCGGCTGTCCGAGCCGAGGACCAGGATGTTCTCGGAGCCGTCGTCGACCTTCCGCGGCCGGTCGGTGCCGAGGGCCTGGTCGATGTCGACGCTCTTGATGTTCCCGTTGAGCTTGAAGTACACGTATCCGCCGCCGGTGCCGCCCAGGACGACGATGCCCGCCACCGTCCAGGCCGCTGCCCGCAGGGCCCTGCCACGGCCGCCGCGGGGCGGGCGGGGGCCGTCGGTGTCGGGCGTCGGTATGCCGGACGGGGGTGTGCTCTCGGCGGACATGGGCTCCTCGGTTCGTGTCTCCGGGCGATTACCCCCTGTTTTCGGGGTCAGGCGCGGTCGTCACCGCTCCATCGTCGCTCCGCCTGGTCAGACGGCGAAACCGGGGAAAGGGTTGCACCACGTACCGTGCCCGCGGCGTGTGCGGGCGGGCACGGTACGTAGGGTGTCATTCCGGTTGAACCCGGTTCACCTGGTCCTTCATCCCCAGATGTCGTACTGCTGGAATCCGGTCCCCAGGGAGATCCGTGTGGCGAAGATCTCGCTGGTGGCCTTGCCGGTCCCCTTGTACAGGTAGAGGGTTCCGCCGGGTGTGCGGGCCAGGAAGTCGGCCCTGCCGTCGCCGCTGAGGTCGCCGACCGCGTCGAAGGCGTTGTAACCGGTCCAGGCGCTGCGGACCTTGACCCGTGCGGAGAACGCCCCGCTGCCCGCCTTGCCGGTCCCCCGGTACAGGTACAGGTCGCCGCCGCTGCTCCTGCGCGCGATCAGGTCGGCCCTGCCGTCGCCGTCGAAGTCACCGTGCCCGCGCAGGGAGTTGTACTGGTTCCAGCCCGTGCCGACCTTCACCCGGGTCGCGAAGGTGCCGTTGCCCTTGCCCGGGTAGATCCACAGCGTGCCGCCGGAGTCGACGGACAGCAGGTCGGGCAGGTAGTCGCCGGTGACGTCGCCCGGCGCGACGATCCGGGTGCGGGTCTTCCAGCCGGTGAAGATCCGGGTGCGGGACCAGGAGCCGCTGGAGATCACGTAGTGCTTCCAGTAGACGTCACCGGTGGCGCTGTCGCGGACGACGAGGTCCTGGTGACCGTCGCGGTCGAGGTCGGTCTGGAGGACGACGTCGACGCCGTTCCAGTTGCCCCAGGAGATCCGGCTGCCGAGCGAGGTGCCCTTGGAGTCCCGCTCCCAGCCGGTCCTGTCGGACGACTGGCGCACCCACAGGTCGGCCTTGCCGTCGGTGTGGCTCAGGTTGACGTCGTCGAGCTGCGGGTAGGCGGCGCCGACGTAGGCGCCGACCCTGGTGAAGACGCTGTACGCGCCCTTGCCCACACAGTTCTCGACACCCCAGGAGACGATGCCGGCGATCCGGCCGTTCACCACGAGCGGTCCGCCCGAGTCGCCGTTGCAGGCGGAGGTGGTGCCGGTGTCGCTGCCGGTGGCGGGCTTGCCGGCGCAGACCATGTGGCCCTTGACGAAGTCGGCGCCGTAGAAGCGGGAGCAGGTGGTGTCCGACTGGACGGGCAGGGTCGCCGTCTTCAGCGTCCCGGAGATGTCCTGGCTGGTCGAGCTGGTACGGCCCCAGCCGTAGACCTTGGCGGCGGTGTTCGCCGCGTAGGAGGCGGTGTCGCCCGCGGTGGTCATCCGGATCGGGGTGGCCCGGACGGGGGCACCCAGGGTCAGCACGGCGATGTCGTTGTTGATCGTCGTCGCGCTGTACGAGGGGTGGTTCCACTGGCGCAGCACACCGGTGACGGTGCCGCCGTGCAGATCGGTGGTGCCGGTGCTGCCGGTGGTCGGCAGTTGTGCGGTGCCCGTGACGATCGCGCCGTCGGCGCCCCAGTTGTAGCCCTTGACGCAGTGCGCGGCAGTGAGGATCTTCGTCGGCGCGACGACCGCGCCGCCGCAGAAGAAGCCGATGTCGTCGCCCTCGTCG
Source organism: Streptomyces sp. NPDC026672 (assembly GCF_040638185.1). Taxonomy (NCBI): domain Bacteria; kingdom Bacillati; phylum Actinomycetota; class Actinomycetes; order Kitasatosporales; family Streptomycetaceae; genus Streptomyces; species Streptomyces sp. NPDC026672. Next base: position 10,757 of record NZ_JBEZXS010000036.1, on the reverse strand, counting down.
GCGGTGCCCCGGTCGTCGTAGTACCAGAGCTGGGCCATCCACGGCGCGGTGGAGATCGTGGTGGTGCTACCCCCGATGATCTTCGGGTCCACCGCCAGGTCGCTGGTGCGCGCGCTCAGGGGCGCCCTGCCGCCGCCCCCCGCGGCGGTGTCGTCACCGGCGAGCGCGCCCGCGATCCGCTCCTCCAGGACGGCGGACGAGGGCTGGACGACGACCGGCCGCACGGTCGGCACCGGCAGCGCGGTGGCGGCGCCCGCGGACGAGGTCGCCGCCACGGCGGCCAGGGCGGCGGCGATCCCGGCCGCGGCGAGCGGCAGGGCGAGACGTGTCCGGCGTCTGTGACGACCACGGCCGGACGGAGTTGTGCTCAAGGAAGTCCCCCCACAGAGACGAGGAATGGCAGGGGCGCACACCGCGCCCCTGCCTCTCTGCGCCAAAGGGCCGGCCCCCGTCACACGGATGACGGGGGCCGGCCCTGGTGCGCCCCTGGGGGGCGCGGGGAACTGCGCGGTCGACGACTAGTCGCCGTTGCCGGGCGTCGGCGTCGTCTTCTGGATCTGCATCAGGAACTCGACGTTCGACTTCGTCTGCTTCATCTTGTCGAGCAGCAGCTCGATCGCCTGCTGCTGGTCGAGCGCGTGCAGCACCCGGCGCAGCTTCCAGACGACGGACAGCTCCTCGTTGCCGAGCAGGATCTCTTCCTTGCGGGTGCCGGACGCGTCGACGTCCACCGCCGGGAAGATGCGCTTGTCGGCGAGCTTGCGGTCGAGCTTGAGCTCCATGTTGCCGGTGCCCTTGAACTCCTCGAAGATCACCTCGTCCATGCGGGACCCGGTGTCCACCAGGGCGGTGGCGAGGATGGTCAGCGAGCCGCCGTCCTCGATGTTGCGGGCCGCGCCGAAGAAGCGCTTCGGCGGGTACAGCGCCGTCGAGTCGACACCACCGGACAGGATGCGGCCGGAGGCGGGCGCCGCGAGGTTGTACGCACGGCCCAGACGCGTGATCGAGTCGAGCAGCACGACCACGTCGTGACCCAGCTCCACCAGGCGCTTGGCACGCTCGATGGCCAGCTCGGCGACCGTGGTGTGGTCCTCGGCCGGGCGGTCGAAGGTCGAGGAGATGACCTCGCCCTTGACCGACCGCTGCATGTCGGTGACCTCTTCCGGACGCTCGTCGACGAGGACGACCATCAGGTGGCACTCGGGGTTGTTGTGGGTGATCGCGTTGGCGATCGCCTGCATGATCATGGTCTTGCCGGTCTTCGGCGGGGCCACGATCAGACCGCGCTGGCCCTTGCCGATCGGCGACACCAGGTCGATGATCCGGGTCGTCAGCACACCCGGGTCGGTCTCCAGACGGAGCCGGTCCTGCGGGTAGAGCGGGGTCAGCTTGTTGAACTCCGGGCGGCCACGGCCGTGTTCGGGCGCCATGCCGTTGACGGAGTCGAGGCGGACCAGCGCGTTGAACTTCTCGCGCCGCTCGCCCTCCTTCGGCTGGCGGACCGCGCCGGTGACGTGGTCGCCCTTGCGCAGACCGTTCTTGCGGACCTGGGCGAGCGAGACGTACACGTCGTTCGGGCCCGGCAGGTAGCCGGAGGTCCGGATGAACGCGTAGTTGTCGAGGATGTCCAGGATGCCCGCGACGGGGATCAGCACGTCGTCGTCGGCCAGCTGCGGCTCGGCGATCTCGTCACGGCCACGACGGCCACGACGGTCGCGGTAACGGCCCCGACGGCCACGGCGGCCGCCCTCGAAGTCGTCGTCGTCCTGCTGTTGCTGCTGCTGACGGCCGCCGGCCTGCTGGCTCTGCTGCTGGCGCTGGCCGCCCTGGCTCTGCTGCTGGTCGTCGCCCTTGCCACGGCGGTCGCCGCGGTCACCGCGGTCCCGGTCACGGTCGCGCTCGCGGCCCCGCTCACGGCGGTCGCGGCGGCCACGGCCCTCGCCGTCACCGGCGTCGCCCCTGGCCTCGCCCTGCGCCTGGGCGGGCGTCTCGGCCTTCGGCTCGCTCTTCGCCTCGGCGGCGATCGTCTCGGCGCCCGTGGGGCTGCCCGCCTCCGCGGTGGCGCGGCGACGGCGGCGCTCGGTGGGCGCCTCGTCCCCCCCGCGCTCGGCCTCGCCCGCGCGGGCGGTGCCTCCGGCCGGCTGGCCGGGGATCTCGATCTGCTGCTGGGCCACGGCCTTCTCGGCGGCCTCGCCCTGCGCGTCGGCCTTCTTCTCCGCCTCGTCGCCCGTGCGGGTGCGGGAGGTGGCCCGGCGCTTCGGCTTGGTCTCGGCGGTGGCGTCGGCCTTGGCCGGGGCCTGGGAGCCGCCTCCGGCCTGCGCCTCCTTGATGACCTCGATCAGCTGGCTCTTGCGCATGCGCGCCGTGCCCCTGATGCCGAGGCCGGATGCGACCTGCTGAAGCTCGGCCAGCACCATGCCCTCGAGGCCGGTACCGCGGCGCCGCCGGGAGCCGGCACCGGTGGCAGGCGCGGAGGCGTCCGTGGCGGGCGCGGCAGCGGTCTCCTCGACACGTGCGCCCATCAGATCGGTGGTGTCGCTCACGAAGGGTCCTTCCCTGGAGCGGACGTCGGCCTGTCTGGCTCGGCGACCGGTTGTGCTGTCCGGCTTCGGTCCCATCCTTGTGAACCGTGCCGGGGCGGTGGTCCGCCCTAAGCGGCGGAAGAGAATTTCTGATGATGGCGCTACCAGTGAGCCGTGGCACCCGGTGTCACGTGGCGTGGTAGCACCGATTCCGGAGCGAGCCCAGCGGCCTGCTCAGTGCCCGCGTACGACGTACTGCCCAGGTACGGCATACGGAGCATCGAGTGGCTTGGGAGACTCCCGGAAGAATGTCTGTCCCTGACGGGGACACGAAGCACCTCGCCATGGTGGGGTCGGGTGCAGACTTGAGGTTAACACTACCGGATCCAACAAACATTCCCCCTCTCCAAATCCGGCAACCGTGTGTCAGGTCGCAAGCGGCAGCACGCTCGCTCCCTGTTTGTCGAGCCCGAGCCGGTTGGCGGCCCAGTCGGTGCCGGCCAGCGCCTCGACCTTGTCGGCGGTGCCGACGTCGGCCAGCGCCATGACGGTGGGGCCCGCACCGGAGATCACGGCCGGGATGCCGTCGGCGCGCAGCCGCTCCACCAGCGCGGCGCTCTCGGGCATGGCGGGCGCGCGGTACTCCTGGTGGAGACGGTCCTCGGTGGCGGGCAGCAGCAGTTCGGGGCGCCGGGTCAGGGCCTCGACGAGCAGCGCGGCGCGGCCCGCGTTGGTCGCGGCGTCGACGTGCGGCACGGTGCGCGGGAGCAGCCCGCGGGCGGTCTCGGTGAGGACGGGTTTCCCGGGCACGAAAACCACCGGAACGATGGAATCGGCGGGCTCCATCCTGATGGCGCGGGCGGCGCCGGCCTCCATCCAGGAGAGGGTGAAGCCGCCGAGCAGACAGGCCGCGACGTTGTCGGGGTGGCCCTCGATCTCCGTGGCGAGTTCGAGCAGTGCCGCGTCGTCGAGGCGGGCCTCGCCGCCTATGGTCACCGCCCGCGCGGCGACGATGCCGGCGCAGATCGCGGCGGAGGAGGAGCCGAGGCCCCGGCCGTGCGGAATGCGGTTGGCGCAGACGATCTCCAGGCCGCGGGGCTGCCCGCCCAGCAGGTCGAAGGCGGTGCGCAGGGACCGTACGAGCAGGTGGTTCTCGTCGCGCGGGAGCGTCTCGCCGCCCTCGCCCGCGATGTCGATGTGCAGCCCGGAGTCGGCCACCCGGACGACCACGTCGTCGTAGAGCCCCAACGCGAGGCCGAGGGCGTCGAAGCCCGGGCCGAGGTTGGCGCTGGTGGCGGGGACGCGCACCCGGACGGCGGCGGCGCGGAACGCTGGACCGGCCATCGCTCGATGACTCTCCTTGAGCTGCGTGATGGTCGAGTGACTTTCGATACGTACGTGAGGACCCTCGGGCCGCTACGACGGTGCGGCACCCGGCCGTATGCGCGGGCATATGCGGCGGGCGGGTTCGGTACAGCCTATCGAAGGAAGGTTCTGTGGCGACATAGGGCGCACAGGAGGCGCACGATGCGTGTCGCAAGCCCCCCGTGCCCCCCTCGTAGGGAGTCCCCGTGTCAAGACGTCACGAGGGGCACCCGGGTTGCCCGGACGGTCGTCCGGGCACGGCCCGGACGACCCCCGTCAGCCGAGACCCAGCCGCTCGGCCGCCGCGACGGCGTCGACCGGTACGGTCACCGGCTGCGGCGCTCCGGCCACCGCCCAGTCGGGGTCCTTGAGGCCGTTGCCGGTGACGGTGCACACGATGCGCTGACCGGGGTCGACCTCGCCCTGCTCGGCGGCCTTCAGCAGACCGGCCACGGACGCGGCCGAGGCGGGCTCCACGAAGACGCCCTCCTGCGCGGCCAACAGCCGGTAGGCGCGCAGGATTTCACGGTCGGTCACCTCGTCGATGCGACCGCCCGACTCGTCGCGCGCCGCCAGCGCGTACTGCCAGGACGCGGGGTTGCCGATGCGGATGGCGGTGGCGATGGTCGAGGGGTCCTTGACGACCTCGCCGCGCACGATCGGGGCGCTGCCGGACGCCTGGTAGCCCCACATCCGGGGCCTGTGGGCGGACACGCCGTCGGCAGCGTACTCCGTGTAGCCCTTCCAGTAGGCGGTGATGTTGCCCGCGTTGCCCACCGGCAGGACATGGATGTCGGGGGCGTCGCCGAGCATGTCGACGATCTCGAACGCGGCCGTCTTCTGGCCCTCGATGCGCACCGGGTTGACCGAATTGACCAGGGCCACCGGGTAGTTGTCGCTGAGGCTGCGGGCCAGGGTGAGGCAGTCGTCGAAGTTGCCGTCCACCTGGAGGATCTTCGCGCCGTGCACCAGGGCCTGGCCCATCTTGCCGAGCGCGATCTTCCCCCGCGGGACGAGGACGGCGCAGACCATCCCGGCACGCACCGCGTACGCGGCGGCGGAGGCCGAGGTGTTGCCGGTGGAGGCGCAGATGACGGCCTGCGCGCCCTCCTCCTTGGCCCGTGTGATGGCCATGGTCATGCCGCGGTCCTTGAAGGAGCCGGTCGGATTGGCCCCCTCCACCTTGAGGTGGACCTCGCAGCCGGTGCGCTCGGAGAGCACCTGCGCGGGCACGAGCGGCGTGCCACCCTCACGGAGCGTCACGACCGGCGTGGTGTCGGACACCGGCAACCGGTCCCGGTACTCCTCGATGATTCCGCGCCACTGGTGGGTCATTGCTGGTTACTCTCCTTCAACCCGCATGATGCTGGCGACACCCCGCACGGTGTCGAGCTTGCGCAGCGCCTCGACGGTCCCGGAAAGGGAGGCGTCGGACGCCCGGTGGGTGACGACGACGAGGGACGCCTCGCCGCCCTCCCGTCGCCCGCCGCCACCCTGTTCGACGGCGGCTTCGCCCCCGCCGCCTGGATTTCTGCCCTGCTGCCGAACCGTATCGATGGACACGCCGTGTTCGGCGAAGACCGTCGCGACCTGGGCCAGTACACCCGGTTTGTCGGCCACGTCGAGGCTGATGTGGTAGCGCGTGACGACGTCGCCCATGGGCGAGACCGTCAGCGCGGCGTACGCCGACTCGCCGGGCCCCGTCGAGCCGCCCAGCCGGTTGCGGCAGACGGCGACCAGGTCGCCGAGGACGGCGGAGGCGGTCGGGGCGCCGCCCGCGCCGGGGCCGTAGAACATGAGCTGCCCGGCCGCGTCCGACTCGACGAACACGGCGTTGTACGCGCCGCGCACGGAGGCGAGGGGGTGGGTCAGCGGGATCATCGCGGGGTGCACGCGCGCGGTGACGGACGCGCCGTCCTGCGAACGCTCGCAGATGGCCAGCAGCTTGATGGTGCAGCCCATCTGCTTGGCGGAGGCGAAGTCGGCGGCGGTGACCTCGGTCATGCCCTCGCGGTAGACGTCGTCGAGGCGCACCCGGGTGTGGAAGGCGATGCCGGCGAGGATCGCGGCCTTGGCTGCGGCGTCGAAGCCCTCGACGTCGGCGGTGGGGTCCGCCTCGGCGTACCCGAGGGCGGTGGCCTCGTCCAGGGCCTCCTGGTAGCCGGCCCCCGTGGAGTCCATCTTGTCGAGGATGAAGTTGGTCGTGCCGTTGACGATGCCGAGCACCCGGTTGACCTTGTCGCCGGCGAGGGACTCGCGCAGCGGGCGGATCAGCGGGATGGCGCCGGCGACGGCGGCCTCGTAGTAGAGGTCCCGGCCGTTCTCCTCGGCGGCGGCGTGCAGCGCGGCGCCGTCCTGGGCGAGCAGCGCCTTGTTCGCGGAGACGACGGAGGCGCCGTGCTCGAACGCGGTGGTGATCAGGGTGCGGGCGGGTTCGATGCCGCCGATGACCTCCACGACGACGTCGATGTCGCCGCGTTTGACCAGGGCGGTGGCGTCGGTGGTGATCAGCTCGGCGGGGATGCCCTCACGGACCTTGGAGGGGCGCCGGACGGCCACGCCCGCGAGTTCGACGGGGGCTCCGATGCGTGCGGCGAGGTCGTCGGCGTGCGTCGTCATGATGCGCGCCACCTCTGAGCCGACTACCCCACAGCCCAGCAGCGCCACTTTCAGCGGACGCGTACGCATCATCCGACCTCGTTTCCTCGTACCGTCGACGGTTGCACCAGTCTCACTCACCGGACGGGAGTTTCTACCCTTCGTCCGGATCGTGAGACGTCTATTTCATTTTGCGGGGGTTGTGGAACGGGAGATCTTCCGGCGTCCGTTTCCCCTCGTCACCGGGGCTGTCGCGAAGCTCGTCGGGGGCCCGTCGCAGGGTCCGTGCCGGGCCGTCGCCCCGTCCGCCGCCGGACTCATCCGACGTCGAGCCGGAGCAGGTCCTCCTCGGTCTCGCGACGGACGATCACCCGGGCGCCCCCGTCGGCGGCGACGACGACGGGCGGGCGCGGGACGTGGTTGTAGTTGCTGGCCATCGACCGGCAGTACGCCCCGGTCGCGGGCACCGCGAGGAGGTCACCCGGTGCCAGGTCGGCGGGCAGGAACGCGTCCTTGACCACGATGTCCCCGCTCTCGCAGTGCTTCCCGACGACCCGGGCGAGGATCGGCTGGGCGTCCGAGGCGCGCGAGACCAGCGCGACGCTGTACTCGGCGTCGTACAGCGCCGTACGGATGTTGTCCGACATGCCGCCGTCCACGGAGACGTACGTCCGCAGCCCGTCGAGCGGCTTGATGGTGCCCACCTCGTAAAGCGTGAAGGCGGTGGGCCCGACGATCGCGCGTCCGGGCTCGACGGAGATGCGCGGCGTGCGCAGCCGGGCGGCCTCGCACTCGCGCGTGACGATCTCGGTGAGCGCCTTGGCGATCTCGTGCGGCTCGCGCGGGTCGTCGTCGCTGGTGTACGCGATGCCGAGGCCGCCGCCGAGGTCGATCTCGGGGAGTTCCACGCCGTGCTCGTCGCGGATGTCCTTGAGCAGGCCGACGACCCGGTGGGCGGCGACCTCGAAGCCGGACATGTCGAAGATCTGCGAGCCGATGTGGCTGTGGATGCCGATGACCTCGAGGCCGTCGAGCTGGAGCGCGCGGCGGACGGCCTCCGCGGCCTGCCCGTCGGCCAGCGGGATGCCGAACTTCTGGTCCTCGTGGGCCGTGGCGATGAACTCGTGGGTGTGCGCCTCGACGCCGACGGTGACACGGATCTGCACCTTCTGCCGCTTGCCGAGCGACTGAGCGAGGTGCGCGACCCGGACGATCTCCTGGAACGAGTCGAGCACGATGCGCCCGACGCCCGCCTCGACCGCGCGGCGGATCTCGTCCGTGGACTTGTTGTTGCCGTGGAAGGCGATGCGCTCGGCGGGCATGCCGCCGGACAGCGCGGTGGCCAGCTCGCCGCCGGAGCAGACGTCGAGGTTGAGCCCCTCCTCGTACAACCAGCGCACGACGGCGCGCGAGAGGAACGCCTTGCCGGCGTAGAAGACGTCGGCGTCGGCCCCGAAGGCGGTGCGCCACGCGCGCGCCCGGGCACGGAAGTCGGCCTCGTCCAGCACGTAGGCGGGCGTGCCGAACTCCTCGGCGATCCGCTTGACGTCGATGCCGCCGACGGTGACGACCCCGTCGGCGTCGCGCGTCACGGTCTGGGCCCACACCTTGGGGTCGAGGGAGTTGAGGTCGGCGGGCGGCGCGGCGTAGTGCCCCTCGGGCAGGACGTCGGCGTGGCGGGGCCCGGCGGGGTGTGCGGAACGGCTCATGACGGTGGCTCTCTGACTCTCAGTCTCGTGTCTCCGGGAGCGCGGTGTCGGCGGGCTCTCAGAGGTGTTCGGGTGCGTCGATGCCGAGCAGGGACAGGCCGCCGGCCAGCACCGCCCCGACGGCTTCGGCGAGCGCGAGCCGGGCGCGGTGGGCGGCCGAGGGTTTCTCGTCGCCGTGCGGAAGGACGGTGAGGAGGAAGGGCAGAGCGGCATCGGCGACGCTGATGAGCTGCCGGGCAAGCCGATCGGGGGCGCGGTGGGTGGCCGCGGAGGTGAGCACGCGGGGGTGGTCGGCGAGGTGGTCCAGGAGACGGGGGGTGGGGGTGGGGCGGGGGCGGGGGCCGAGGATGAGGTCGGGGCCTGTGAGGGGGTCGGCGTCAGTGAACCCACTGGAGGGCCCGAACGCACTGGACGGCCCGAACGCACTGGACGCACTGGACGGCCCGAACCCACCCGCCGGACCGGACGCACCGGACGGACTCACGTGTGCTTCCCACTCGGGCTCGGGCAGCTCGCCGGGTTCTGCGGTGAAGCCGAGGCGGGTGGCGTTGCGGGTGAGCGCCCGGGTGCGGGCGTGGGCGTAGCGGATGCGGAAGAGGGGGTTGCCCTCGCGCTGGACGAGATGGTCGGCGGTGATCCGGGGCCGGTCGTGCGCGGCGGGGTGGAGCAGGGCCCAGCGGGCGGCATCCGGACCGAGCGGCGCGGGGTCCTCGGGCGCGGGTACCGGCCGCAGGTTGACGGGCTCGCGGTGTTCGATCTCGACGCGCCCGCCCTGGGTGGCCACGATCCGCACGAGCGCCTCGGCGACGGCCTCGGCACGGGCCTCGTACGGCACCCGCAACTCGACGACCTGCCCGGCGAGCGCGTCGCTGTGCCCGTAGGCCGTACCGCGCTCCCGGATCTCCCGCACGAGCGCGGCGGCGTCGGGGCCTCGGCGGAGGCGGACGTTGAGGAACCCGGGCCCGGTGACGACGACGTCCGCGACGTCCGCGACACCGTCGACCTGGGCGAGACGTTCCTTGAGGATCTCGGCGACACGCAGTGCCGGCTGCCCGGCCTCACCGGCGAGCCGGAGGGCGACGTTGGTGGCGTAGTCCCCGCATCCGCCGGCCCCCGGCACGGTGACCATGACCCGCTCGGGCACGGCGACGCGCAGCTCCCCCGCGTCAACGGCACACCGCACCGCCACCAGCACGGCACGGGACAGCTCGACGGGGGTCACGGGACAAGGGTATGGGAGGAGGGGGGAGGACATGCGAGCCGGTTTGGGGTTGGGGAGACGGGGGAGTGCGGGGAGGCCAGACGGAGACTCGGGGACGGGCGGCCCGAGCCACCTCGGCAAGGGAGGCCGCACCACCCATGTCGACCGCCGGAATCAACCGCTGGTCAGATCACCGCTGGTCGCATCAACCGCCGGCGCGCCCCCCGGCCCCCTCACCAGCACTGACGGAATTTTCAAGACCATCCCCCAGACCATCCCCGAGATCGTCCCCGACGTCGGACGAGTCCCGGTTGGCCCCCTGCTCGATGAGCTGCCGTACGAGACGTATCAGCTCGGCGGGCTCGAAGGGCTTGGCGAGGAAGGCGTCGACACCGGCGTCGAGCCCGCTCTCCACCTCGTACTGCGAGCAGGCGCTGATGATGGCGACGGGCAGATCACGGGTCCGCGGGTCGGCGCGCAGCATGGCGGCGGTACGGAGGCCGTCCAGCCGGGGCATGACGACGTCGAGGGTGACGACGTCGGGCCGTACCTGATGAACGACATCAAGACACTCGGCACCGTCGGCCGCGGTCACGACCTCGAGACCTTCGAGCTCGAGGTTGACCCTGATCAGCTGCCGGATGACCTTGTTGTCGTCCACAACAAGCACCCGACCCGACGCGGCTGGCACACCTTGAGAGTAGGTCCGCACCGGCCACCGCGTCCGGGTTTTCCCCACTTCCACCCCGGCGGGCACGGGCCCCACCCAAACCCGTTCCTGATCACCCCGGAACACCTGCTAGTGTTCTACCCGTCGCCAGGAGCCACCGGTTCCACCGACAAGCCCCCGTAGCTCAGGGGATAGAGCAACGGCCTCCGGAGCCGTGTGCGCAGGTTCGAATCCTGCCGGGGGCACTCGCCATGCAGCCAGCAAGAATCATGCGCTGAGCTGGGCGGATGCCTAAATGAGAGAGCGGGAGTCAGTCTCACTGATTCCCGCTCTTTCTCGTTGTCTCGCACCGTTCGCGACACACCTCCGACACGCTCGCGCGCCGAAAAAGTTCGAGTGGAGCACTCGCGACGGGGACTGCCGGCGCCCTTTATCTGCCCGCGGCAGACATCAGAGCGCCTGACGCCGCACCACTGTTCCGCCTTCATCCGGCATGCAAGGCGGTAGAGCCGGAGCTAGGACCGGACACACATCTGACAGGGCGCCCCGCCCTAGGTGTATTGACCCGCAGCGTTGTTCACGCGGGTGATGGGTGGCTGGCCTGCGAGTGCGGTGTGGCAGCGGTGGTGGTTGTAGGTGTGGAGGAAGTCTGCCAGGGCTGCGGTGCGTTCGGTGTTGCTGGTGTAGGGCCG